>NZ_JAVROT010000272.1:0-14094 GCF_032162605.1 Mycobacterium sp.
GGCAGCGTCTACTCGTGGACCTTCACGATCATGGTCGCGCTGCTGCTGGTCGCGCTGCTGCTGGTGGCCGTCGCCTGCAACGAATTGATCAGGACTCCAAAGCCGTCGAGGGATGAACGGGTCTCCCCGACGGCGGGAACTACCGCCGACGCCCTGGCCTAAAGGAGAACGCCGTGAGTGAAATCCGTTCAGCAGCAGCATCTCATGGATCTACACCCTCGTCGCGGAATCTTCTTCTCAGCACGATCGGCTGGCTGTGGGTCGGGGTGCCCTTCTGCTATGGACTCGTGCAGTTGGCTTGAAGATCCCCGCGCTGTTCAACGTCTGACTCGGGTCCTCCGAGCTCGACCACGTCCTCGAAGCAAGTTCACCAACACAACAAGAGAAGGAATGAACCAATGGCCAAGATCTTGTGCGTTCTCTACGACGATCCCGTCAGCGGCTACCCCAAGACCTATGCACGGGATGGCTTGCCCAAACTGGAGCAGTACCCCGACGGGCAGACCCTGCCCACGCCGTCGGCGATCGACTTCACGCCGGGTGAGTTGCTGGGCAGCGTCTCCGGTGAGCTCGGATTGCGCAAGTACTTGGAGGACCTCGGTCACGAGCTGATCGTCACCTCGGACAAGGACGGGGACGACTCGGTCTTCGATCAGCACCTGGCCGATGCGGAGGTCGTCATCTCGCAGCCGTTCTGGCCCGCTTATCTGACCGCCGAGCGAATCGCCAGGGCACCCAAGCTGAAGCTGGCGGTCACCGCCGGAATCGGTTCGGACCACGTGGATCTCGACGCTGCCATCGACGCGGGAATCACCGTCGCCGAGGTGACGTTCTGCAACAGCATCAGCGTGGCCGAGCACGTCGTGATGATGATTCTCTCTCAGGTGCGCAACTACCTGCCGTCTCACCAGTGGGTGCTCGACGGCGGCTGGAACATCGCCGACTGTGTGGAGCGCTCCTATGACCTCGAAGGCATGCAGGTCGGCACAGTGGCCTCGGGGCGCATCGGTCTGGCCGTCCTGCGCAGGCTCGCGCCCTTCGACGTCGGGCTGCACTACTACGACAAGCACCGCCTGCCATCGGAGGTCGAAGCCGAACTGAATCTGACCCACCACGAGTCGGTGCAGGAGATGCTTCCGCACCTCGACGTGATCACGATCAACGCGCCGCTGCATCCGGAGACCCGGGGACTATTCGACGACAAGCTGATCTCGACGATGAAGCGTGGTGCTTATCTCATCAATACCGCCCGAGCTCTCATCGTCGACCGTGACGCGGTGGTCCGTGCCTTGGAGAGCGGTCAGCTCGCCGGATACGCCGGCGACGTCTGGTACCCCCAGCCCGCGCCGAAGGACCACCCGTGGCGGAGCATGCCGCACCAGGGCATGACCCCGCACATCTCGGGCTCGTCGCTATCGGCTCAAGCCCGCTACGCCGCTGGCACCCGAGAAATCCTCGAGAGCTACTTCGGGGGATCACCGATCCGCGACGAGTATCTGATCGTCGACGGAGGCGAACTGGCCGGCACCGGAGCACGTTCCTACACCGCCACAGCGAAGACCTAGCGGCATTGTCGGCGTACCCGGTCCCCTGCGGACGGCCGGGTACGCCTCCATCCTTGTACCAATGACTCCAGGAGCTCGCATGTCCCGCACAGGGATCGACAAAGTAGAAGCCGGACAGATTCTCAACGAAGTCCGCGTGACGAAGGGGCTGACCTGGCGGGAACTCGCCGACCACATCGACAAACCCCTCGTGTGGACGGTCGCGGCCCTGCTCGGCAAGCACCCAGTACCGCGGGGATCCGCTGAAGCTGTCGCCGAGAAGCTCGACCTCGACGCCGACGTCACCAATGCGCTTCAGCGCCAGCCCTACCGGATCGCTGACACTGGCCTGGCCACGGACCCCACCGTCTATCGCTTCCACGAAGCACTCGACGTGTACGGGCAAGCCCTGAAGGAACTGATCCACGAAGAATTCGGCGACGGAATCATGAGCGCGATCAACTTCTCCGTCGACTTCGCCAAACACGAAGACCCACAAGGTGATCGAATCGTCGTCACCTTCAACGGGAAGTTCCTGCCCTACCAGTGGTGACGCGGATCGGGAAACCGGTTGCCTTGCGCTCTCGCTTCTGGTGTCTGGGAAGGTAAGTACGGCCGTTTCCGGCGACAACCCACCTTCGACGGATAGCTGAAACTCGTCGTCGGCCATCCGTGACACGAGTTGCCTGGCGAAGTCATGTGTCGTCGAGCCTTCGGGCCGGTCGCTGCGGCGGCAACATACGGGTCCACCTGTTAATTTGGCCTCGGACCCATCGTCGGAGTCGATCTGCGTCGACCGCCTGCTCAGGGCGGACGGCAACTCTGCCGCACGGCGCACGAGACCAGGCGTTGATCTGCTCCCGCGAGGTGACCACCGCGCCGCTCGGCGCAACCCTGCTTGACGAGCCACTGGTCGGCGAAGTTTGCGACCCCATTGGCCCAAACGCCGTTCGTCAGGCCCCACCGAGCGTTGGTGTCGTCCTTGATCATCGTCGCGAGCAACGGGTTGGCCTCCTCGTCGCGCCCCTGCTCGATCAGGGCCAGGATGTCTGCGGGGATCGGTGGGTAGGAGGCGTAGAAGGTCGTCATGCCGTCGTTGCAGACGATGGCCGCCGAGCGGTGGTGATGGCAGGCCATCGCATTGCCATTCGACGACTGCAGAGACGTCATGGATGGCCGACGACGAGCCTCAGTGATCCGTCGAACGTGGCTCGCTGCCGAAGATGGCCGTACCTGCGATCCCAGGCGCCCGACACGAGGTCGGCTCCCAGGGTTGCCTCGAAACGCGCATGGACGTCCGGGCCGACAAAGCTCCACGCGGAGTTGGCCTTTCGCGAGCCCGGATCGAGCAGTGCCTCCGGACGACCGTAGTAGGCCTCGCCGAAGCCGTCACTGCAATGCAACGGGATGGGGACGTTGGTGATGGTGGTGCGTGGTGCGTGGTGCCAGCAGCGTCGCCAACAGATCCACCGGCGGGTAGCGACGCGCTTCGCTAGCGAGGACTTCGGGCGCGTAGTCGTTCAACCAGAATCTGGTCAGCACATGCGGTTCGCAACTCAACACCACGATGGGACCCGTGGTGACCCGCCGCACCTCGGCGAGACCGGTTTCCAGGTCGCGCCATTGGTGCACCGTGAACGTGGCTAGCGCAGCGTCAAACGTGTTGTCGGCGAATGGAAGATCCTCGGCGCGGGCGTTCACGGCCACCGGCAACTCTGCCGGGCCTTGATTCCGCATCGTCTGGCTTGGCTCGACCGGGGTGACCAACCTGTCCGTCGGCTCGCACGACCCGGCGCCAGCACCGATGTTGACCACCGAACGCGCGCTCTCGAGCGCTTCGCGGATGAGGGCCGCGATCGCGGGTTCAGGTCGGCGGTACTTCGAGTAGTCCGCCCCTATATCACCGTAATCGGCATCCCCGGCGCTTCCGTCCGACTGGCATTCAACAATCATGCAGGCCACCCTGTCATCGCGGCCCGTCGCGGGCAACGAGATTTCTGCCGGACTTCGGTTTACCTCGAGTGACGAGACGAACCTGATGATCGATGGGAGATGATCCCCGGATGAGCTAGCTTTGCCGCATACGCGGACCGGTCAGCGTCGAAAACCCTGGAGGAACATCGTGAATCCATCATAGGAATCGCCGGTGCCGCCTTGAGCGCCGCTGCCCTCGTCGCGGGTTGCTCGTCGTCGCAGACCGAGTCCGCCTCGACGCCGACAAGCAGTGCGCCGTCGATGTCGACGAGCATCACCGGCGGCATCACGGTGTTCGCCGCTGCGTCGCTCAATTCGACATTCACCGACTTGGGTGAGCAGTTCGAGAAGGATTACACGGGCACCAAGGTGACCTTCAGCTTCGCGAGGTCCTCCGATTTGGTCACCCAGCTCACCCAGGGCGCGCCCGCCGACGTCTTCGCCTCGGCCGACACGAAGAACATGATCAAGGCGACCGACGCGGGCCTGGTGACCGGCGAGCCGGTCAACTTCGCCAGCAACACCCTGACAATCGTCACGCCGCCAGGAAACCCGAAACACATTGCCTCCTTTGCCGACCTGGCCAAGCCTGGAACTCAGGTGGCGGTGTGCGCGCCCACAAGTTCCCTGCGGCTCGGCGACCGTGACAGTCGAGCAGAGCACCGGAGTCGCCCTGGCGCCGGTGAGCGAAGAATCCGCTGTTGTCACCGACGTCCTCGGAAAGATCACCGCCGGCCAAGCCGACGCCGGCCTGGTGTACGTCACCGACGCCGAAGGAGCGGGCAACAAGGTCACCTCGGTGCCGTTCGCCGAGTCCGAGGGTGCCGTGAACACCTACCCGATCGCTCTGCTCAAGGATTCGAAGAACACAGCCACCGCGCAGAAGTTCGTCGATCTCGTCGCCAGCGCCGACGGGCAAAAGGTCCTCGCCACAGCGGGATTCGCCGCTCCGTGAAAGCCGACTCCGTCGTCAGCCCGCCACGCGTGATAGCTGGCTCAAGGCGCACCCACACCGCTCGTGCTACATCTGCGCCCGGACGATCTTGGTGGCGGTGCCACAGGGATTCGAACCCTCCCCGACTGGCGTCGGAGCCAGGAATGCGATGTGCTGTGAGGACCAAGCGGGTCGACGATACGAGCATCCGATCGTTGGCCGTTGACACCGTTGCCACTTCCTGGGAAGGGTGCCGAGGTGAGCCACCTCGAGGTCCTGATCACCGGACTGCTGCTGGCCGTTGCCGCACTGGGGGCGCTGGCGTGTCGACTATCGGTGCCCTATCCCATCGTGTTGGTCATCGGCGGAGCCGTCTTGGCCCAGGAGCATTCGCAGTCCGCGATACGTCGGTTCCCGAGCACCTTTCCCCACCTCTCATCCGGGGTAGCCGGATACGATTACCAGGTTCGACGTCGCGGAGCCGTGGCGTAGCCCAACTACCGCCTGATATTCGGCGGACCGGTACCAGGCCCGCGCGAGCTCCTTGCTCGGGAACTCCAGGATCACGGTCCGCGTGAACGGCCAGCTACCTTCTACGACTTCGACGTCGTCATCCGCGCCGACCAGCGTCCCGCTGAACTTGTCGAAGATCTCCAGGTGACTGGCAAGTCCGTACTGCCGGTAGCCATCCCAGTCGTGGATCGCGATTTGCACGATGACGAACGCCTTCACTTCGGGCATGGGCAGTCTCCTCTGATGGGTGGACTCGTCGTAGCCAACATCGCCATTCGTTGAGTCTACATCAATGAGTTTGACTCCACGAGCCTCCTTCGATGAGTTGCGCTCGCCCGTTGCACCGGCGCACGATCTATCGGTGACTGCCAGCAACCACGAACTGGCTCGACAAACGCCACGAGCCACCAGTCAGCGACAGGCGCAGGCAGACCTGACCCGTCGCAAACTTCTCGACGCCGCTGTCGAACACTTCTCCGCCCGTCACTTCGACGACGTGGCGGCCAGCGACATCACCGAGACCGCAGGTGTCGCCCAGGGTCTGCTGTTCCACTATTTCGGAAGCAAGCGCGGCATCTACCTCGAGGCGCTACGCGACGCGGCCAACAGACTGAACGCCGCCAACACCCCACCGCCCAGCGACGGCTCCCCCGGTAATCAGTACCGAGAGATGTTGCGCGCCCATCTGGCATACCTCAGCGAGCACGACGACCTTGCACTGCGATTGGTCCTCGGTGGTAGCGGCGGCGACCCTGAAGCATGGGAGATCTTCGACCAGTCACGTTGGCACACCATCGAATGGACCTGTCAGCTACTCGAACTCGACCTCGCCCGTCCGGCAATGCGATTGATGCTGCGTTCGTGCGCGGGCGCTCTCGATGAGGCCACCACCTACTGGTTGAAGAACGACCGCCCCTTCGATCCCGACGCGATGGTAGAAGTGGTCATCGAACTCCTCGTCACGTCGTTGCGATGCGCGGCCCAACTCGACCCGGAGATCGACGTCGGCGACGCTGTCGCCAAATTGGCGGATCTCGCCGCGCCACACCTGGGGCCCGTCCGGAGTAAGGCCTAGCCTGGAGGACGTCAACCCTCCCGACCGACGAAGGAAAGTCCATGAGCGACAAGCGGATCCTCTGTTTCGGCGACTCCCTCACCTGGGGCTGGGTGCCCGTCGCCGATGGCATGCCCACCGAGCGGTACGCGTCACAGACGCGATGGACCGGCGTCCTCGCCGATCAACTCGGCGAGGGTTACGCGGTCATCGAGGAAGGTCTGAGCGCCCGAACCACGACAGCTGACGACCCCGCCGACCCCCGACTCAACGGATCGTCCCATCTACCAGCGTGTCTGGCCAGCCACCTGCCACTCGACCTGGTCATCATCATGCTCGGCACCAACGACACCAAGGCCTACTTCCACCGCACCCCACTCGACGTCGCCTTGGGACTGTCGGTTCTAGTGACACAGGTGCTCACCAGCGGCGGCGGAGTGGGTACCGTCTACCCGGCACCCAAGGTCCTCATCGTCGCCCCGCCACCGTTGGCCCCCATGCCGCACCCGTGGTTCAGACTCGTCTTCGACGGCGCCCAGGAGAAGACCGCTCAACTGGCCGACGCCTACGATGCGCTCGCTTCCTTCGTGAAGGTCCCCTTCTTCAACGCGGGTTCGGTCATCACCACCGACGGCGTCGACGGAATTCACTTCACCGAGCAGAACAATCACGAACTCGGGGTCGCCCTGAGCGAAAGGGTCCGTGAGGTCCAGCAGTAGCTGCTGTGGGCACCGAGCCCACGAGTCGGGCAACAAGAGCCGCTAGTCCTCGATTCGTCTGAGCTCTACGGAAGTTCGTTCGCGCAACTCGGCGACGCTGATCCCGTAGGTGTCGATGACGCGGATGCCAGCCGGCCCGACGGCAAAGGTGCCTAACTCCGTGTAGACACGACTCACACACGCCAGACCGGTGAGCGGATACGTGCACAGCGGAACGAGTTTCGGTGTCCCGTCCTTGGCAAACAGGGACATCATCACGAAGACGTCCTTGGCGCCGATTGCGAGATCCATCGCTCCTCCCACAGCGGGAATCGCACCCGGCGCTCCGGTGTGCCAGTTGGCCAGGTCGCCATGTTCGGAGACCTGAAAGGCGCCGAGGACGCACACGTCGAGGTGGCCGCCGCGCATCATCGCGAAGGAGTCGGCGTGGTGGAAGTACGCCGCACCGGGTAATTCAGTCACCGGGATCTTGCCGGCATTCGTCAGGTCTGGATCGATCTCGTCGCCGAGAGCCTCGGGACCCATGCCGAGCATCCCGTTTTCGGTGTGCAGCACGACACCGCTGCCCGGCGCCAGGTAGTCCGAGACTTTGGTGGGCTGCCCGATACCCAGATTGACGAACGACCCGTGCGGGATGTCCGCAGCTACGGCCTTCGCCATCTCGTCACGTCCGAGAGGCTCTCGGTCGAGGTTCTCCAGGGTCTGGGAAGCGGTGAGCGCGATGGTCATGATGCCTCCGACAGAGCGCGCTTCGCTGCGCTGAGATCGAACACTCGGTCCACGTAGATCGACGGCGTCACGACGACTTCGGGGTCGATTTCGCCGGTCTCGACGACCCCGGACACTTCGACGATGGTCAGATCGGCCGCCGTCGCCATCACCGGTCCAAAGTTGCGGGCCGTCTTGCGGTAGACCAGGTTTCCCATCCGGTCGCTCCGGTGGGCGCCGATCAGTGCCACGTCCCCGCGAATCGGATATTCCAGGACATGGCTGCGCCCGTCAATGGTGCGGGTCTCGCGGTCCCCTGCGAGTTCCGTGCCGAAACCGGTCGGGCAGAAGAAGGCCCCGATGCCTGCGCCCGCCGCTCGCATTCGTTCGGCCAGGTTCCCCTGGGGAACGACCTCGAGGTCGATCTTCCCCGCGCGGTAGAGCGCGTCGAACACGTAGGAGTCACTCTGGCGGGGGAACGAACAGATGATTCGGCTGACCCGGCCCGCGGCCAGCAGTGCGGCCAGGCCCGTCTCTCCATTGCCTGCGTTGTTGCTGACGATCGTCAGATCGGTGGCCCCCTGGTCGATCAGCGCGTCGATGAGGGTCGTGGGCATTCCGGCCATGCCGAATCCGCCGACCAGAATGGTTGCGCCGTCGCCGATCCCGGTGACCGCGTCGGCAGCGGTGGCGTAGATGGTGGTGCGGCTCACGAGTCGGCTCCCGTCAGGTTCTCCAGGTTGTCTTCGCCGGCACTCTTCCCGGCGTCGATCTCGGACAGCGCGCGCGAGGCGATGCGGAACGCCGTGTTGGCGTCGGGGACGCCGCAGTAGATGGCGGTCTGCATGAGCACCTCCTTGATCTCGTCGTTGCTCAGACCGTTGCGGCGCGCCGCGCGCACGTGCATGGCGAGCTCTTCGTGGTGCCCCCGGGCCACCAGGGCAGTCAGTGTGATCATGGAGCGACTGCGGCGATCCAGACCGGGTCGCGTCCAGATGGTGCCCCAGGCGTACTGGGTGATCATTCGTTGAAAGTCGGCGGTGAGGTCGGTCGTGCCCGCGACGGCGCGGTCGACGTGAGCGTCACCGAGCACCTCGCGTCGCACTGCCATTCCCGCGCGGTACACGTCGTCGGTGGTGGTGCCGGATCCCGGCTGCGGGATGCCGACGTGTTCCGCGATGAGCTTCGCCACCCGGTCGGGAGCCTCTGCGGGCGCAAGGTGTGCGACACCGTCGAGCACGACGAGCCGGCCGTCGTCCACCCCGGAGGCGATGCGCTGCAGCGATTCCGGCGGGGTGGGGATGTCAGCACTGCCGGCGATGGCAAGCACCGGCGTGATGATCTCTCGCAAGCGGTCGGTGACGTCGAAGGCCGCCAGCGCCTCGCAGGTCTGCGCGTAGGACTCCGGATCCGTGTGACTCAGGGCGTCCAGCAGCGCCGCAGTGATACCCGGTTGACGCTCGACGAAGCCGGGCGCGAACCACCGCTGCCCCGCCCCGGCGAGCACGGTCTGAATGCCATTGGCGCGGACCGTCGCGGCACGATCGTGCCAGCCGTCCGACGTGCCGATGACCGCGCCCGTACAGAGAACGGTCACCGACCGCATCCGCTGCGGAGCGTCCAGCGCCAGTTGCAGACCGACGCAGCCGCCGATGGAATCCCCTGCGTAGGAGAATGATTCGGCACCGAGTTCGTCGGCCAGCTTCAGCACCGCGGTCGCCAGCTCAGCGATCGTGAACCGCTCGCCGACTGCGCTACGGCCGTGGCCGGGCAGATCCCACCCGACGACGTGGAGGTGCTCGGTCAGCTTCTGAGCGGTGCCGCTCCACAGCGTCGCCGACGAGGTGCCGAGAGACGGACCGAGCAGGAGAAGTTGCCCGGTGTCGGTTCCGCCGAAGTCGACGGTGCTCAGACGGGAAACGATCATGACGCCTCCTTCAAGTAGCGGCGGGCCCTGCTCAAGGCAGATTCGATGAGGCGATCAGCAGCACCGGTGTAGTCGGACAGTGCTGCGCGCCCGGTCAATTCGGTCATGGATCGTTGTTCGGCCAGCAGTCCTACTGCAGTCTCCAGATTGGCACTGACGCGGTCCTCGTTCACCCGCAGCCCCGAGACGAGTTCAGAGGTGTGAGCAGCGCTGACGACCGCGTGGCGGGCCAGCGTTCGCAGGGTGGCCCACTCGGCATGCCAGGCGCCGTCGGAGCGTTCGTCGACGCTCGTGGCCGCCGCGGCGTGCAGGGTCGCACTCAGCGCTCCCGCAGTGAGCGCGGCACGCCGGATCAGCACCGAGCGGACGGGATTGTTCTTGTGCGGCATGGTCGATGAGTTTCCACCACTGCCCTCGGCCAACTCGCCAACCTCGGGCCGACTGCCCGTCGCGACGTCGGAGGCGATGTGCCCCCAGGCATCGCAGCAGCTCACCAGCGCATCCCCCAGCCGGGTGACCTCAGACCGGGTGGTGTGCCAGGGCGGGGCGGGAGCCAACCGCAGAGAAGCGGCCAAGGCGTCGCTGAGCGCGATGGCGCCGTCGACGGACCCGGCCAACTCGGTGGCCGCCGCCAGTGTTCCCACCGCTCCGCCGACCTGCGCCGGCAGCGACGGAACTAGTCCCGTCAATGGTTCGGCCGCATCGAGCACGCCGATCAGCCAGCGCGCGATCTTGGCTCCGAGGGTGCTCGGCAATGCGGCCTGTGTGAGTGTGCGGGCGAGTGCCGGTGTGTGGCGGTGTCTTTCGGCGATCTCGCTCAGTACCCGCACTTGAGTGCCGAATTCTTCGCCGATGCGGATCAGCACGTCCCGGCCACACAGCATCAGCGCGGTGTCGACGACGTCCTGGCTGGTCAGTCCCCTGTGCAGCCAGCGGGCAGTCGACGACTTCGAGCGCTCCCGAATCAGCGCAACCAGCGCGCTGACGGGGCTTCCGTCGACGTCGGCGCGGATGGCGATGGTCTCGGCATCGCCGTCGGTGACGACTTCCGCCAGGTTCGCGCGCGCATCCCGCGGCGCGATGCCGGCCTCGACGAGGGCGTCCAACCACGCCTGCTCAACGGCCACCATGGCCGCGAGGAAGGTCGCGTCGCTCATCAGGCCACCGGCGAGATGGTCACCCGGCCAGAACAGATCGGTCACCGTCGGTGTCCCGGGTATCGCAGGAAGACTGTCTCGTTCGCTCCCTGCAGGCTGACGTCGAAACGCAGACCGAGATGATCCCTGGTCGCAATCATGGTCTGTCTGCGGTCTGCAGGCAGGGAGTTCAGCAGCGCGTCACCGCTCACATGGTCGCCCGGCACGTAGGCACGGGTGAAGAGCCGGTTCAGCAGTCCACGGGCGAACACCGTCACCCCGATGAACGGTGCCGCACCCGGGGCGGTGGCCCCGGGAATGACGGTCGAGAAGCTGTAGCGCCCATCGTCGTTCGTGGCGGCGCGGCCCCATCCGGTGAAGGTCCAGCCGTCTCGGTGCAGTGAGCCGGTGGCTTCGGGGATCACTCCATCGCGGTCGGCCTGCCAGATCTCCAGTAGCGCGTCCGGAACTTGGCGTCCGTCGCCGTCGGTGACGACACCGTGGAGCTGAATGGCTCCGACGGAACCGGGCGGCACCAGGTGACTCCCACCGTCGAAGGGAAGAGCAGTGCCGAAGAACGGTCCGACCGTCTGGCCCGGAGTCGTCATGCTCATCAGTGCTCACTTCCGTTCTCGGGGTTGTCCGCGGGAGTGCGTGCCGAGCCGCTGAGCACGATGTCCCACCGGTAGCCGGTGGCCCACTCGTGGGTGGTGACGTCGTGGTTGTAGGTGGCAACCAGACGATCCCGCGCCTTCTGGTCGGTGATGGACTGGTAGATCGGGTCCAACGCGAACAACGGGTCGCCCGGAAAGTACATCTGGGTGATCATCCGCTGCGTGAAGTCGGTTCCGAACAAGGAGAAGTGGATGTGCGCGGGGCGCCACGCGTTGCGGTGGTTCCGCCACGGATACGGGCCGGGCTTGATCGTCGTGAACCTGTAGAAACCGTCAGCGTCGGTCAGACAGCGGCCCACCCCTGCGAAGTTTGGGTCCAGGGGCGACGGATGCTGATCGCGCTTGTGGATGTAGCGTCCGCCGGCGTTGGCCTGCCAGATCTCCACGAGTTGGCGCCGTAGGGGACGTCCGTCACCGTCGACGATCCGCCCGGTCACCACCATCCGCTCGCCGATCGGTTGGCCGGAGTGCTGGATGGTGAGGTCGGCTTCGAGCGGATGCACGTCACGCTCGCCGAAGCACGGCGCCCGCAGCTCGATGCCCTCCGGGTCGGCGCGCTGCAGATCCTTCGTCGGATGACGCAGCAGGCTGCTCCGGTACGGCGCATAGTCCAGCCGCGGCTGGCTCTCTTCCGTACCGGCCCGCTGGTAGGCCGTCTCGATCGCGCCGATCTCTCCGCTGATCTCGGATTGGCTCACCAGGAGGCTGTCCGGGTCGCTGCCGATCACTGTCGTCATGGTGCGAACGGTATCCACGCCGGCACGACGGGCGAAAGACTAGTATTCCACTCAGTGAAAGGAGTCAGAGGATGGCGGGAAACACCTCGACACCCGGCGCCACGGTCGCGTCCCGGCTTCTCGACATCGTCGGCGCCTTCGACGCCCGCCACCGCAGCCTTGCGCTGACCGACCTCGCCCACCGCGCCGGCCTCCCGGTGCCGACGGCGCACCGCTTGGCGGCCGAGATGGTGGCGGGCGGTGCACTGGAGCGACGCACCGACGGCCGGTACGTGATCGGCCGGCTGATCTGGGATGCCGGCCTGCTGGCACCCGTGGAGGGCAGATTGCGCCAAGTAGCCGAGCCGTTCCTGCATGACATCTACGCCGCCACACTGGCCACCGTGCATCTGGCGGTACGCGAGGGTGACGAAGTGCTCTATCTGGAGCGGATGATGGGCCGGGCGTCCGTTCCCATCGTCAGCACCGTCGGCAGCAGACTGCCGATGCACTGCACCGGGGTCGGCAAGGTGCTGCTGGCTCACGCCCCCGCCGACGTGGTCCAGCGGGTCCTCGCTCGGTTGACCCGGATCACCCCCTACACGATCGTGTCGCCGTCGGTGCTGAGCGCACAGTTGGAGCGCGTTCGCCGGGATGCGGTGGCGACGACGACCGAAGAGATGACGCTGGGCGGGTGTTCGCTGGCAGTGCCGGTCGTACAGTCGACCGACGATTCGGTCGTCGCGGCGATCGGGGTGGTGGTGCCCTCCCTGAAACGCGATCGTCAGAGGCTGTTAGGGGCTCTTCACGTCGCCGCGCGCGGCATCGGCCGAGCACTGTGATGGGTCGATGAGCCGAGGTCATCTCGCCGGAGCGGGTTCCAAGCTCCGCAAGGTCCTCAAGACATAGTCCGCGAGGAGTGCACCCTGCGTCGGCCACCCGTGGGTGGTGGTCAGTAGCGCGCACCAACGTGCTGCGCTAATCACGGACAAGTGATCCGGTCGGGGAAACCCACGGGATCCGAAGCATGTCACACGGGAGTGAAGTCGACGTGTAGTGCGGACAATCCACGCATGATGAAGGTGGGATCGTAAGTGTAGATGCAGTTTTCAGTGGGTCCGTGCACCGAATCGTCGATGCGGACGTCGGCCATGCGATCCAGGATCCGATTGAAGGAGATTCGCGCCTCGGACCGCGCCAGCGGCGCTCCAGGACACGAATGCGGACCTCGCCCGAAGGCGACGTGCTCGCGCACGTTACGGCGATCGTGCTGAAACTCGTGGGGATCGTCGAACTTGCGCGGGTCGCGATTGCTGGCCCCTGGGAGCATCATGAGGATCGTGCCCGCCGGATATCCACGCCCCCAATGCTCGTCGTCTGGCTGGCGAGCCGGAAGTGGCTCTTCACCGGACTTTCCGTTCGCAGTGCTTCTTCGAGGAAGCTGGGAATGAGGGCGCGGTTGTCGCGAATCGCCTGCTGGATGTCGGGTCGCTCACCCATCACCCGCATGCCGGTGCTGAGCAGCTTCGTCGTGGTCTCCATACCCGCGGCGAAGAGGAACGTCGCAAGCTTCACGACCTCCTCCACGTCTGGCGTCGCACCGTCCGGATATGTCGCCGCGGCGAGTTCGGTCGGCACATCAGCGCGTGGTTCGCGCCGTCGGTCGCTGATGTATTCGCGGAACTTGTCGTCCAATCACACCAGCGGATTGTGCGTCACCGTATCGGTGGCGTTGATATCACCGACGACCTCGTTGCCGAGCACTCTGCGGAACTCGGTGTGGTCCTCGAGCCACCAGGGTTCTTCTCGGGCTCTACCGTCGTCCGCGAGGCAGATCGGCGTAGCCCGTCACCACGACAATCCGGCTTGAAAGCTCCATAGCGGCGTTAGCCCGGGTTTTGTGGCGAGGTGCCTCGCCAGCCCGCAGGTCAGCGCGATGTGGCTCGTGATTTGCCTTTGGCGGACGACACCCACCCTTACGCAGTGATCGTCGATGCTCGACACGCGTGCGGACGCCGCCGCCGCATCACTATCACCGCAGCCGCGTTCCGTCGGAGTGGCGCTGGCGGGAATCGGGGCATAGGTGCCAGCAGGAACGACACGGCGGTGCTGACAAGCGATCCTCAAAGGGACGCACATGTAGCGCGAGCCAACAAGGAGACACCACAAAAGATGCAGATCGCGAGGAGAGACGC
>NZ_JAVROT010000273.1:0-15854 GCF_032162605.1 Mycobacterium sp.
CACCTGCTCGACTTCAGCCGCAACGGCGATCAGCTCTACCGGCTCTACATCACCGGCGACACCATGCTCGTCGATAGCCTGGAGGACATCCCGCTCCGCTACCCCGACATTGACCTCGGCCTGATCCACACGGGTGGCACGACCTTCCTGGTCACCGTTGTCACGATGACGGGCGAGCAAGGAGTCAGGGCTGTCGAGATCACCAAACCTCGCACCGCCATCCCGATCCACTACAACGACTTTTCGGTATTCCTGTCGGGACTCGACGACTTCAAGAAGGCCGCCCGTACCTCGACCGCGAGCACGGAGTTCGTCTACCTCGCTCATGGCGATACCTACACATTCAAGCCCAACGTGTGAACATCGCTGACCGACGCGCCGAGCCGTGATCAACACGGCGCCCCGCTCCAGTGTGTCCCCTACGCTTCTCGGCCGATCCAGCATTCGAGCAATGCGGACTTCGATGGCGTTGCGCTCGCACACCAGGATCGAAAGTTCAGCGAGCTCTGGACTGTTGAGTTCAGCCACGGCGGGAGTGTGATACAGCAACAAGGCGCATTCGTAATCGCCCTAGAGCGTCCTTCACGTATTCGAACACAGCACCCGCTCAAAACATTCCGACTGGGGTGGTTCGACCGTCAGCTGGCCGACGACACGGTAATCGTGACCACGCCGGCGGCACACGTCTATTCGACCAAACCCGGCAGCAGCTTGTTCTTCCCGTCGTGGGCCATCAATACCCCGGCCACAACACCGACTGCGATCAACGAGCACCGCGCGATGATGATGCCGCCACGGAAGCAGAGTCGCGCCACGGCGCGTACCGAACGAGTGAACGCCGAGCGTGCACTCAACGACGCCCATGTCGCGGAACGCAACCGCCCGCCGCCATTCTGATCGACCGCGCTCACGCCACCTGCCCCCGCACCACCGGAAGGCCGGGGTCGGTGGCCACTCCCAACGGCGACGGGGACGCACCCGCTGCGATCAAGTGCGCGGCGAACGACGCGATCATTGCGCCGTTGTCCGTGCAGAGCCGCGGGCGTGGAACACGAAGCGTCAAACCCGCTGCTGTGCACCGCTCTTCGGCAAGTTCGCGGAGTCGGGAGTTGGCCGCGACGCCGCCCGCGATCAAGAGAGTGGACACCCCGAGTGCATTCGCCGCGCGCACTGCCTTCTTGGTGAGCACGTCGGCGACCGCCTCCTGGAACCCCGCCGCAACGTCTGCCGTGGCGGCCTCGGGGTGTGACTCCACGTACCTGGCGACCGACGTCTTGAGCCCCGAGAAGCTGAACGCATAGGGGTCGTCACGGGGCCCGGTCATGCCACGGGGGAACACGATCGCGCCGCGATCTCCGGTGCGCGCCAACTCGTCGAGCACCTTGCCGCCCGGATAGCCGAGGCCGAGCAGTCTGGCGATCTTGTCGTACGCCTCACCCGCCGCATCGTCGACGGTGCTGCCGAGTTCTTCGATCGGCTTCCCCAGCGATCGAACGTGCAGCAGGTTGGTATGACCGCCGGACACCAGCAACCCGACGCTTTCGGGCAGCGGGCCGTGATCGTAGACGTCGGCGGCCAGGTGCCCACCGAGGTGGTTGACCGCGTAGAACGGCACCGCCCACGCTGCCGAATAGGCCTTTGCCGCAGCGACTCCCACCAGAAGCGCACCCGCGAGCCCCGGTCCGATGGTCGCCGCGACGACGTCCGGCTTGCCGACCCCTGCCGTCTCGAGCGCCCGGCGCATCGTGGGCCCGAGGGCCTCGAGGTGAGCCCGCGACGCGATCTCGGGAACCACGCCCCCGAACCTCGCGTGTTCGTCGACGCTGGAGGCCACCTCGTCGGCCAACAGCCGGATGGACCCGTCGGGAGCGAGCTCGCAGATGCCGACTCCCGTTTCGTCACAGGAGCTTTCGATCGCCAGAACGATCATTGGACCTCCCGCCGCATGGTGTAGGCATCAGCTCCGCTGACCTGGTAGTAGCGCTTGCGTAGCCCCATCACTGCGAAGCCGGCCTTCTGGTACAGGGCGATGGCAGGCGCGTTGTCCGTGCGGACCTCCAGGAAGACCGTGTCTCCGCCGGCGATGTCGAGCAGTCCGTCCAGAAGCACGCGGCCGACACCCTGACCCTGGTGGGCCTTGTCGACGCCGATGGTGTGAATCTCATACTCATAGGGTGGTTTCCGGCCCAATCGGCTGATGCCCGCGTACCCGATGAGCACTCCGCCGCAGCGTGCGGCGACATAGTGATTGTGCGCCGAGTCGAGTTCACGGAGGAACGCCGTGGCGGGCCACGGGTCGTCGCCAGGAAACAACTGTGCCTCCAATTCTGCGCAGCGATCGGCGTCGCCACCCGTCAGAGAACCGAATTCGACGGTCACGAGTGCACCTGTTGCGGTTTGGCGTCGGGGCGGCGCAGATACAGCGGGATCAAGGGCTCCGGCGCCGACGTCCAGTCCACGACACGCACCAGTCCCGACGCCGTCGGATACACCGGCGGCAGGAGCAGCAGGCCGAAGAGCGCGGCGTGCTCTGGAGATCCGGCGACGCCCGACGCGTCCGCGGGCACGTCGGGCGGGGCGTTGACGGCGGGCCCGTCGATGCGGACACCGTCGCGATAGCGCGCCCAGTAGACCTCGCGACGGCGGGCGTCGGTGACCACCAGGGTCTCACCGACGGTGTCCACGCCAATCGCGTCGAGGCTGCACACCCCGTACACCGGAATGCCGAGGGCGTGACCGTACGCGGCGGCCGTGGCCATCCCGACCCGCAGACCGGTGAACGGGCCAGGGCCGCAGCCGATCACGACGGCTTCGAGGTCGGCCATGCCGAGGCCGGCGTCGGACAGTGCGCCCAACACGTTCGGGGTGAGCTGCTCGGCGTGGGCACGTGGGTCGACGGTCACGCGCTCGGCGAGGACCTCGACGCCCGACGGGCCGCGGCTGACCACCCCGGCGGTGACGGCCGGGGTAGCGGTGTCGATGGCGAGGACGGTCCTCATGGGAGGACCTCCCCCGTCGCTTCGCCCGCCCCAGGCACGCCCCCGAGACTCCAGTGCCACGTCGCGGCTCGGACGTCGGTATCGCGGCCGCGCTCCAGCTTGATGTCGAGGTGGCGATCGGAGAGTCGCTCCGCGAGCCCCTCTCCCCATTCGACGACCACGACGGCGTCGTCGAGATCGGTGTCCAGGTCCAGTGAGTCCAGTTCGGCGAGCAGGTCGGGACCCGCATGATCGAGCAGCCGGTAGACGTCCACGTGCACCATGGCCGGGGCACCGACCCGAAGGGCGGGGTGTACGCGGGCCAGCACGAACGTCGGCGAGGTGACAGCCCCCGCGACGTCCATGGCATAGGCGATTCCCTTGGCCAGCACCGTCTTTCCCGCTCCCAGTGGTCCCGACAGCACGACGACGTCGCCGGCCGCCAGGTTGGCCCCCAACCGGGCACCGAGCGCGAAGGTGTCGTCCGCGGTCGGCAGTTCAGCCGTCCCCTCGAGCACCTCAGCCATGGTTGCGGACCCGTTCCCTGAGGCGGCGTGTGATCGCGATGAGTTTCGAGGGTGTGGCACGCTCGACGAGCCGCACCAGCGCGTCGTCGACGATCTCGGGTTGCTCGAGCTGGACGAGATGTCCAGCGCCGCCGATGACGACGAGCTCCGACTTCGGCAGCGCCGCCGCCATGGCCTCGGAGTACTCCTTGGGCGTGAGCAGGTCGTGGTCGCCGCAGACGATCAGGGTCGGCACCTTGGCGAGCACGAGCAGTCCCTCGGTCTCGTCGTGTACCTCCAGCGCGTGCAGGAAACCGACGAGGGTCGAGATGGGCGTGTCGTGCATCATCCTCTCGGAGAACGCCACCACGCTGCGGCTGATCTTCTCGTCGCCGTAGGACGCGGCACGCAGCACCGGTCCGATCACCGAACTGGCGGCGCCACGGGTGCGGTGGACCGTCTTCGGCGCGTACCGCACTGCCAAGCGGGCCGCCTCGAGTACCGGATTCTTCAGCACCTCACCCAGCGGAGAACGCGAAACTCCTTCGGCTGCAGTGGAAATCAAGGCGACACCGACGATCCGGGTGGGATATCGCTGCGGATACTGGCGGGCGTGGGCCAGCACCGTCATGCCGCCCATCGAGTGCCCGACGAGCACCACCGGGCCACGCGGCGCCATCACCGCGAGGACGGCCTCGAGGTCTTGGCCCAACTGGGGAACCGTGAAGGTCTCCGGCGGCGCATCGCCGGACTGGCCGTGCCCCCGCTGATCGTAGAACACCATGCGGACCTGGGGCCCCCACTGCTCGGTCAGCCTCGCCCGCTGAAAGTAGAAGGCGCCCATGCGCAGACAGAAACCGTGGGCGAAGACCACCGTCAGCGGCGCATCCTGGGGACCCACCTCCCTGACTGCGAGTGGAACGCCGTCGGGCGTGGTCACGACACAACCGCGGTCGGCGTCGAGGAGTTCGAAGTCCTCGACGAGGTAGGGATCGTCGTCGCTGACGCGTCGCGTCAGTGAGTGCGCGACGGTGGTACCCGCGAGCCCGCTGATGGCGGACAGTCCCGCGGCCCCAGCCAACCAGCGACCCGTGCGCTTGCGACGATGCGGGACGCCATTCTCGTCGTCGGTCAACGGCTTGCGCCCGTCGCCTCGACGTACAGCCGGGACACCCGACCGCGCGGGCTGGTGACGACCTCGTAGTTGATGGTGCCGAGCAATTCCGCCCAGTCGAGTGCGGTGGGCTCGCCATCGTCACCTGGACCGAAGAGGATCGCGTCGTCGCCCTCGCCGACATCGACGGGCCCCGGCCCCAGATCGACCACGAACTGGTCCATGCAGATGCGGCCGACCTGGCGCGAACGTCGTCCGTTGATCAGGACGTCCATTCGGCCGCTGAGGCTGCGGAAGACACCGTCGGCGTAACCGATCGGAACGAGTGCGACCGTGGTGTCCCGCTCGGCCACCCAGGTGTGACCGTAGGAGACGCCCTCACCGGCCTTCAGCGAACGGACCAGGGCGATCGGACACTTCAGCGTCATGGCGGGCCGCAACCCCATGTCACCCCTGGCGGGGATCGGCGTCTGCCCGTATACCGCGATACCGGGCCGCACCATGTCGAACGCGAGGTCGGGCCGCGTCATCGCCGCCGGGGAGTTGCACAGGTGCGCGATCTCGAACTCGACTCCCGCGGCGCGGGCCTGCGCGCGCATCTCCGAGAACCGTTGCGCCTGGCGGTCGTTGACGGGGCTGGCCGGATCGTCGCCGCACGCCAGGTGCGACATGATGCCCCGCAGCCGGATCGCGTCGTCGGACGCCGCGCGGCGCAGCGCCACGAGCATGTCGGAGAACTCTGCGGCGCCGACCCCGTTGCGGTTCAGCCCGGTGTTCACCTTCACGGTGACGATCGCCGTGCGGCCGGTGCGTCGTGCCGCGTCGAGCAGCTCGGTCAGCTGGCGCGTCGAGGACACCCCGAGTTGGACGTCGGCCTCCAGAGCGGGCGCGAAGTCGGTGCCCGGCGCGTGCAGCCAGCACAGGACGGGGGCGGTCACGCCGTCACGACGCAATGCCAGTGCCTCGTCGATGGTCGCGACGCCGAGCTCGGCGGCGCCCGCGGCGATGGCGGCCTGCCCTACCCGGGAGGCACCGTGCCCATAGCCGTCGGCCTTCACGATCGCCATCACCTCGGCCGATCCGGCACGTTCGCGCAGCAGCCGCACGTTGTGCTCGATGGCGCCGAGATCGACCACTGCCTTCGCGGCGGCGGTCGATGTCGTTGGCTCGGTCGTGTGCATGGTCATGTCACCGTCGTCGATTGTCCCAGAGGGCGCGGAACCGGGTCGGCGGGCCTAGTGCGCGAAGGGCTGCAACCGGTCGAAGTGCCCGTTCGGCTTGAGCTCGTCGAGGGTCTTCAGGACCGTGATGACGTCGTCCTTCAGGGCCCGGGCGAGGTCGGTGGAGAAGCCCTCGCGGACCACGACCCGCAGCACCGAGACGTTCGTCGCATTGTCGGGCATCGTGTAGGCAGGTACCTGCCAGCCGAAGGCGCGCAGCGAGTGCGACACGTCGAACTCGGTGTAGCCGCGGTTGCCCGCCAGCTTGAAGCTGACCACGGGGATCGCCGATCCGTCGGAGATCAGCTCGAAGTGCTCGCTGTCGCGCAGTTGGTCACCGAGCCAGCGGGCGGTCTCCGACAGGCACGACATCACCTGCCCGTAGCCCGCGCGGCCCAGCCGAAGGAAGTTGTAGTACTGGCCGACGACCTGGTTGCCGCCGCGGGAGAAGTTCAGCGTGAACGTGGGCATGTCGCCGCCGAGGTAGTTCACCCGGAACACCAGTTCCTCGGGCAGGTACTCGCGGCTGCGCCACACCACGAAGCCGATGCCGGGGTAGGTTAGGCCGTACTTGTGGCCGCTGACGTTGATCGACACCACCCGCGGCAGCCGGAAGTCCCATATGACGTCGGGGTGCAGGAACGGGACGACGAAACCGCCGCTCGCCGCGTCGACGTGAACCGGGACGTCCACTCCCCCGTCTGCGGCCAGCTTGTCCAGCGCAGCGCAGATCTCGCCGATGGGCTCGAGCTCACCGGTGTAGGTGGTGCCGAGGATCGCCACGACGCCGATGGTGTCCTCGTCTACGGCGTCGAGGACTTGCTCCGGGGTGATGACGTAGCGGCCCTCCTCCACGGGGAGGTAGACGGGTTCGACGTCGAAGTACCGGCAGAACTTCTCCCAGACCACCTGGACGTTGGAACCGAGTACGAGCTTGGGAGTGCGCTTGCGCCAGTCCTTTCCGACTTTCGCGCGCCACCGCCAGCTCATCGCGAGCCCGGCCAGCATCACGGCCTCGCTGGAGCCCACGGTCGACGCTCCGATCGCGGTGGCGGGGTCGTCGTCGCGCAGGTCCTCGGCGTGGAAGAGGTCGGCCACCATCGACACACAGCGCGACTCGATCGCGGCGGTCGCCGGGTACTCGTCCTTGTCGATCATGTTCTTGTCGAATGTCTCGGCCATGAGCTTCTCGGCCTCGGGATCCATCCACGTGGTGACGAAGGTGGCGAGGTTGAGCCGCGAACTTCCGTCGAGCATCAGTTCGTCGTGGATGAAGCGGTAGGCGGCCTGCGGGTCCATCGACTCGTCGGGCATCCGCAGCGATGGGACGGCCGTGGTGCCCAGCCGACCCGTGTAGGCCGGTGCGATGGATGGCCCCGGAGTGTGCCTGGATGACATCTGGTGTCCCTTCTAGAGATCGGCGATCGACGAACGGATGTGGGCGAGGATTCGCGACGCCGACGTGGGCGCCGGCCGCGGTCCAGGATCGGCGGCGGAGAGGCCCGCGGCGCGGGCGTGGACGAACGCGCCCATCGCGGCGGCCTCGCCGGGCGGCAGTCCGGCGGCCAGCAGTGAACCGATGATCCCCGACAGGACGTCGCCCGATCCCGCCGTGGACGCCCAGGACTGACCGGCCGGGTTGAGGTACGCCTGCGCGGCACCCGGTTCGGCGATGACGGTGACGTTGCCCTTCAGTAGGACCGTGGCGCCGTAGGCGTCGGCGAGCTTGCGGGTTGCGGCGACGCGGTCGTCGCCCGGCGGGTGACCGGCGAGCCGCGCGAACTCGCCGGCGTGTGGGGTGAGCACCGTTGGGGCTCTCCGGTTGGCAACCACGTCGGGGTGCGCGGCGAGAATAGTCAGCGCGTCGGCGTCGACCAACACGGGCTGGTCGGTGTCGAGCGCGAACCAGAGTGCTGTTGCACCCGCCTCATCCGTGCCGATCCCTGGCCCGACCACCCAGGCCTGAACGCGACCCGCGGCGTTGACCGAGGTCGTTGCGATGACCTCCGGCCAGTGCGAAACCACCTCGCCGGCCGCGGTTCCTGCGTAGCGCACCATGCCCGACGTGGCAGCCACGGCCGCACCCGTACACAGGATCGCCGCACCCGGATAGGTGGCGGACCCTGCGAGCACACCGGTGACACCTTGGCTGTACTTGTCGTCCTTCGGTCCAGGAACGGGCCAGCGGGCGGCCACGTCGGCCGCCTCCACGCTCACCACGTCGCCGTCGGGCAGGCCGAGGCCGATGTCGATCAACTCGACGCGGCCGCAATCACCAAGGGCGTGAACGGGTTTGCGTCCCCCGAACGTGACGGTCAGCGCGGCGTTCACGTGTGGCCCGTCGGCGGCGCCGGTCGTGACGTCGAGCCCGCTCGGCACGTCGACCGCCACGACCGGGATGCCCGCGGCGTCGACGGCGGCGAACACCTCGGCGGCAGCAGGACGTAGCGGGCCACTCGCCGAGATGCCGACGACGCCGTCGATGACCAGATCGGTTGTTGGCGGCACGCTTTGGACGAGCCGGCCGCCCGATCGAGTGAACGCCGCGAGCGCAACCCGGTGCACCCGTTCCCGGTTGAGCACGACGGCGGACGCGGCCACGCCTCGCCGCCGTAGGAACGTGGCGGCCCAGAGTGCATCGCCGCCGTTGTCCCCCGAGCCGATGACCGCGCAGACCCGGCGTCCTGCGATGGCGCCGGTGAGCGAATGCAGTTCGCGGGCGATCGCGTCTGCCAGGCCGAACGCGGCTCTGCGCATCAGTGCGCCATCGGGCAGAGCGGCCAACAGCGGCGCCTCCGCTGCACGGATCGCGTCCGCGGAGTAGTAGTGCCGCACGGGACCTACGTTACGTCCTCCACCTGATCGACCGGCTCATTCCGGGCATGGACCTGATCCCAATGGTGATATCGCCGGTGACATCACTTCGCGGAGTCGGTCAGTCCCCTGCCTTCCCTGCCGTCCGGCTGTAGTGACGGCGCGCCTTCATTCGGTTGCCGCAGCCGCTCATCGAGCACCACCGGCCGGTACCGCCCCGACTTCGGTCCAGCAGGAAGAGGTGGCACTCGTCGTTCGCGCAGGCACGCAACCGCCCCGGGGCATCGTTCTGCACCTCGCCCCACGCCAGCACCACGCGCGCTCGCCAATCGGTCGACGGCTCGAGCGCCCAGTCCAGTCCGCCGTCGTGGATCCTGGGCACCTGGCGCACGTGGGCGAGGTAGCGGTTGAGCACCTCGACTTCGACGTCGCCGCGGACCACGCGCTGCAGGTCGTCGCGGACCTCGCGGACGGCGGCGAGGTCCTTCTCACCGCCACCCTCGTGGGCAGCCAGCCAACCCGTTGCTGCAGCGTCGTCGTCCAGAACGTCGGTCCCCATGCCGTCGACGACTGGCGTGGTGTTCAGCAGATCGAGGAGAACCTCGGACCAGTTCGTACGCATACTAACCATCATAGCGCACTTGACAGGTTAGGCAGGTCGGTGTTCACTTTGCATAACCGCTAAAACATCTCAAAGGGGTTAGACATGACGACGCACCACCGCTACGCCGAGATCGCCGGGCGACAGATCTTCTACCGCGAGGCCGGACCGTCCGACGCGCCAGGGATCGTCCTGCTGCACGGCACGCCGGCCAGCTCGCACATGTACCGCAACCTGATCCCCGCGCTGGCCGATCGCTACCGCGTCATCGCCCCGGACTACCCGGGCTTCGGGCACTCCGCGCGACCGGGCGTCGACGATTTCGACTACACCTTCGACACGCTCGCCGACCATGTCGACGCACTGCTCGATCATCTGGGACTGACGCGGTACGCAATGTACGTCCAGGACTATGGCGCACCCGTCGGCTGGCGTCTGGCCCTGCGATACCCGGACCGCATCACCGCGATCGTCACGCAGAACGGCAACGCATACGTCGAGGGTTTCGTCGGCGATGCGATGGAACCGCTGTTCGCCTACGGCCGGGATCGCTCAGAGGCCAACGCCAAGGCGTTGCGTGACCTCATCAGCATCGACGGTTTGAAATGGCAGTACACCCACGGGGTTTCAGACCCCACGGTGATCGACCCGGACGCCTGGGTCAATGCACACGCCGCCGTCGCAGATAGCGAGGAGGCCATCGCGGTTCAGCTCGAGCTCTTCGCCGACTACGTCACCAACGTCGAGCTCTATCCCCGGGTGCACGAGTACTTCCGCACCTCCCAGGTACCGCTGCTGGCAGTGTGGGGCCGCAACGACCAGATCTTTGGGCCCGCAGGCGCCTTGGCGTTCGGCCGCGATCTCCCCGATGCCGACATCAATCTGATCGACGGTGGACACTTCCTACTGGAGAGCCGCCTGGACGCGGTCGTAACGCTGATCAGGCCCTTCCTCGCCGAGCACGCGGGTTGAGTGCTCGCCGAGACTACGGTTTTTGACGGATTTGGCCGAAATTTCGTCAGAAACCGTAGTCTCGGTGTTCGCCGTCCAACTCGCCGTTGATTGCGTGTGAGGCCTGGCTCCTCAGCTCGACCTGACCACGCGGCAGGAGGTTTCGCGCTCGGGCCGCCGCGCGGTCAGCGTCGGGCATCACGCTGCGGCCCGCGATGAATGCCAGCACCGGTAGGTCCAGCGAGTGCAGTTGGCCATCGGTGGATCGCTCCGGAGATCAGGATCGTCTGCACCGAAAGGCCGCCTTCCCCAAGCAGATCCACGCAGTAAGCCGTGCGCATCTTCAGGATCGCCGGCAGGTTCGGCCGCCACATCGGGGTGGATGCGTTGCGCCCGGGCAGCAGTACCACGGCGGGCGACCGGCAGGTCCGTCGAACCGGTAGGCGCGAACCGTACCGAATGCGGTTGGCACGCCGAACGAGGCGGCGATGTCCGGCAGTGCGGCCATCCCGGTGCGGTACACCTCCAGAAAGCGAGCTTGGGCGGCGTCGCTGCGGAAGTGCCCGACCCCGGCCACGCTTACTCGACGGTGACGGACTTCGCGAGGTTGCGCGGCTTGTCGACGTCGTAGCCACGCGCCTGCGCGACACCCGCGGCGAACACCTGCAACGGGATGGTCGAGAGTAGCGGCTGGAAAAGTGTTGAGACTGCCGGGATCTCGATCAGATGATCGGCGTACGGACGTACCGTGTCGTCGCCCTCCTCGGCGATGACGATCGTGACCGCGCCGCGAGCCTGGATTTCGCGGATGTTGCTCAGCAGCTTGGAGTGCAACACCGCCGCGTTCTTCGGCGACGGCATCACGACGATGACCGGCAGGCCGTCCTCGATCAGCGCGATCGGCCCGTGTTTGAGTTCACCCGCCGCGAAGCCCTCGGCGTGCATGTAGGCCAGTTCCTTGAGCTTGAGCGCACCCTCCAGGGCCACCGGGTAGCCGACGTGTCGGCCGAGGAAGAGCACCGTCGACGACGAGGCGAACCGGTGAGCCAGGTCGGTGACCGGCTTCATGCAGGTCAGCACGCGTGCGATGAGGTCGGGCATCCCCTCCAACTCGTCGAACTCCCGCTGGACCTCGTCGGGGTACTTCGTGCCGCGGGCCTGCGCCAGCGCGAGCCCGACCAGATAGTTCGCAGCGACCTGAGCCAGGAACGTCTTGGTGGACGCGACGCCGATCTCCGGCCCCGCGCGGGTGTAGAGCACCGCATCGCATTCGCGGGGGATCTGACTGCCGTTGGTGTTGCAGATGGCCAGCACCTTTGCCTTCTGCTCCTTGGCGTGCCGCACGGCCTCCAAGGTGTCTGCGGTCTCGCCGGACTGCGATATGGCGATGACCAGCGTGCTGCGGTCGAGCACCGGGTCGCGGTAGCGGAACTCGCTGGCCAGTTCGACCTCGACCGGCAGCCGGGTCCAGTGCTCGATGGCGTACTTGGCCAACAGCCCGGAGTGGTACGCGGTGCCGCACGCGACGATGAAGACCTTGTCGATCTCCCGCAGCTCCTGATCGGACAGCCGCTGCTCGTCGAGCACGATGCGGCCGTCGACGAAGTGCCCTAGTAGGGTGTCGGCGACGGCGGCAGGCTGCTCGGCGATCTCCTTGAGCATGAAGTACTCGTAACCGCCCTTTTCCGCGGCGGACAGGTCCCAGTCGATGTGAAATCGACGAGTAGGGACGTCCTCATTGCCGTGGAAGTCGGTGACCCGGTATCCGTCGGCGGTGATCACCACGGCTTGGTTCTGACCGAGCTCGACGGCCTCACGGGTGTGCTCAATGAAGGCGGTGACGTCGGAGCCTAGGAACATCTCCCCCTCACCGACCCCGATGACCAGCGGGGTGGAGCGTCGCGCCGCGACGATGGTGTCGGCATCGTCGGCGCAGGCGAACACCAGCGTGAAGTGGCCTTCCAGGCGCGGCAGCACCGCCATCACGGAGCCGACGAAGTCCCCTGCGGTGGGCCCGTGGTGGTACTGCCACGACACCAGGTGGACCGCCACCTCGGTGTCGGTGTCGCTCGCGAACTCGACGCCGGTGGCCTCCAACTCGGCACGCAGCACAGCGAAGTTCTCGATGATCCCGTTGTGAACGACGGCGATCCTGCCCGCCGCGTCACGGTGAGGGTGGGCGTTGCGGTCGGTCGGCCTGCCGTGGGTGGCCCAGCGGGTGTGCCCGACACCGGTGTTCCCGATCAGCTCCTGCGAGTCGGCCTCTTCCAGAGCCGCCTCGAGGTTGGCCAGCCGCCCTGCGCGCCTGCGTACCGCCATTCCGCCGTGCCCGTCCAGCAGCGCGACACCCGAGGAGTCGTAGCCCCGGTATTCCATCCGCCGCAGGGCATCGACGACGATATCGCGGGCTGGACGCTGCCCGACATAGCCGACGATTCCGCACATGACGCTGCAGCTTAATGCAGCCTCCGGCTGGGAGGGGCAGTGCAGCAGTCGGCTCACCCCCGTGTGAGCTACGGTCATCGGGTGGCCAAGACGAAGAAACTCTTCGCTGCGTTGACCCATCGCGGCCCGCACGAGGTTCTGCGCGGTGACCTGGCCTTTGCCGGCCTGCCGGGCATCGTGTACACGCCTGCGTCGGGGATGAATCTGGCCGGCGTCGCATTCGGTCACGACTGGTTGGTCGCGGCCGACCGGTATTCGGGAACGCTGGAGCATCTTGCGTCCTGGGGCATCGTCGCCGCGGCCCCGCACACCGAGACCGGCATGGCGCCATCGGTGCTGAATCTGGCGTTCGACCTGGGCACGACGCTCGACATCGTCTCCGGCGTCCGGCTTGGTCCGGGAAAGATCAGCGTCCATCCCACCAAGTTGGGTGTGGTCGGTCACGGTTTCGGAGGATCGGCCGCAGTGTTCGCCGCGGCGGGGATGGCCGGCCGGGTCAAGGCGGCCGCCGCACTATTCCCGTCGGTCACTCGGCCACCCGCCGAACAGCCCGCGGCCACGCTCAAGGTGCCCGGCCTGATCCTCGCCGACCACGGGGATCCCATGTCGCTGCGATCCAACGCCGTCGAGCTGGCCCGGGCCTGGAAGCCCGCGACACTGCGCAGCGCCAAGAAGGTGACGGCAGGCGGACTGGTCGAGGGTCGCCGACTGTCCCGGCTCGTCAAGCTGCCAGGAGCGGACAAGGGCACGCAGAAGATCGTGCGCGCACTGCTGACCGGATATCTATTGCACGCGCTGACCGGCGACAAGTCATACCGCGACTTCGCCGACGCCGAGGTGGCGCTGCCCAAGAGCGAGGTGATGGATCCGTTCTCCGACGATCCCATCGATCTGGAGAACAAGGTCGTCGCGCTGCTCAAGCCCTGACCTGGCAGCCAGGCAGAGTGTGCACCGCCCGCGGCGTGCGTAGCGGGCACGATCCCG
The DNA here is from genome assembly GCF_032162605.1 of Mycobacterium sp. Taxonomy (GTDB): domain Bacteria; phylum Actinomycetota; class Actinomycetes; order Mycobacteriales; family Mycobacteriaceae; genus Mycobacterium. The sequence continues at coordinate 13,614 of NZ_JAVROT010000273.1, forward strand.
ATCTCAATCGACGAGGTTCGCGAGAAGCTCCACACCTGAATCGACCGGGATCGGCAAACGCCTACATCAGCGGAACAGTCTCGGAAATGAATCGATCGCGACAATCTGCAGATCCGCATAATGCGCCTTGACCAGCGAATACTCACCGAGCATCTCGGCGGCAGTTGTCGACGACTCCGCTTCAAAGATTATGACGACGCCAGATAAGTCGTTCTTGAGCCACGCCTGGTGGAAGACACCCTCGGCGAGAGCTCGGTGAGTCTGCGCAGCCTCCTCCTGAAGGTGCAGCGCGTAATCGGCTGGCGGATGGGCGGCCACGCTTGGCTTCACCGTCGTGATCGCGACGAACAGCACGACGAAGCCTCCTCGAACTCGACGTCGCGCACGTCTTCCGGGCGCGTCAGTTCAGTGTGACCGCTTGCATGCAGGGCAGTGACACCCCTCCCTCGTGGCATTTGGCGCGGTCATCGTGAGACGGGTTGGACCATCCGATCTTCCCCGTGCGAGGGGTCGGATGGGGCGGTGCAGCATGCATAGAACCGTTGGCGCCACACCCAAACCGAGGCGATTCCGCAACGCCGGGAAACGGTGAATCAAGCCAGGTTTCAAGGGCACGCGGGAGCCGTTTCTTCACCAGCGCCTCCAAGCCCACGCTAGCTCGGGTGGGGTAGCCGAGGGTCGGTATCAGACCCACGATCCTCTCTGAGGATCTGAAACTCTGACCACCATACGACGTCACGGTTGCGCGCTCCTAGAGTCGTCCACGTCGGCTGTGCGACCTGACTCGTTGAGCTACACCACCTTTCGCACCCAGCGGTTCTGATCCACTGCGCCTCTGTCGCGGTGATCTGTTGGGGGTAGATGCGCCCCTACGACCAGTCCCGTCTCCAAGAATACGGCCGGGCCGACCGTCATCATTGGAGGAGGGACCGCCTTCGGCGGGGCCTACAGCGGCCCGGTGAACGCGGTCTGGGTGATGCCGGGAACGTCGGGGTTGATGGGTGCTCGACCTCGAGTTGTTCTGCCGCAGCGGTTTTGATTCGCTGACCCACTTCACACAGTGCGCGACCCTCGTCGGGGTGTAGGACGAACCCGAGGTCAGCGGCATCGACCAGCACATAGGTCATGCCGCCATAGGCGACGTCGACCGTCAATTGGCCAACCCTTGGCACGTCGATTGCCTCGCGCTGGTAATAGACGAAGGCCGGTTGATTGTAGAGCTTGGCACGAATGACCTTGCCGTCGCGGCATTCACAGTGAACCCGGATCAGACCGGCCGGTGATTCCAACACCAGCTCGGTGACGGGTTCGGCCATCGGCAGCATGCCGGTCTCCAACAGGACGGTCGCGACGCACATCGTGTTCGAGCCCGACATCGCCGGATATTCGGTGGATTCGAGGATCACGTAGCCGAGCGAGGCTTCTGGATTGTTCGACGGGAGAACGATGTTGGCGTTGTGCCACACCGCCCCGCGGGGTTCGAACAGCAGCAGTGCACGCAGTTGGTCCAGGTTCTGCTCGACGTAGACGCGCTTCTCGAACATGGTCTGACCCGGGACGTTGCCCACGCCGCCGACGACGACCTTTCCCGGCTCCCCTCCGCATGACAGTCCACGACGTTGAGCATTCTGCTGAACTTCATAACGGTCTCCGGCTCCCGGACAGCCGTCTCCACCACGACGGTTCTGATCTGGTATCACCCGTTGATGAATCGTATCACCACAGATGAGACGCCGACGGCTATCGCTATGGACGTCCTGTGGTGATACGATTCACCAGTGCCACCGCAGTGGCGCACTCCGCCGCCGCGAAGCGCTCGTGCTTCACGACGACCACATCCCACGTAGAGCCGGCGGAGGACATCGGATCAATACGCTTTTGGAGTCTTCAATGGGACAGCTCGACGGCAAGGTTGCATTCATCTCCGGTATCGCGCGGGGGCAGGGCCGGTCACACGCCCTGACGCTGGCGCGCGAGGGGGCCAACATCATCGGTTTCGATCTGTGCGCGAAACCCACGACCACCGCCTACCCCGGGGCATCCGAGGAGGACCTTCAGGAGACCGTGCGCCTGGTGAAGGAGACCGGCGCCGATATAGTGGCCGAAGTCGGCGACACCCGCGACCACGCCCAGGTCAAGGCGATCTTCGACCGCGGCATCCAACAGTTTGGCCGCGTCGACATCGTGTTGCCCAACGCAGGTATCTGCTCCGGCGCCAAGACGTGGGAAATCACCCCAGAG
>NZ_JAVROT010000274.1:0-3556 GCF_032162605.1 Mycobacterium sp.
CCTTGGCAAAGGGGACCATGTAGCTGATGCCGAACAGCGAGACGCCGGCGCTGATCCCGAGCGAGAGCCACATCAGCGGCAGCATGCCTGTCCGGATGGCTTCCCGCGGCGTGTACTGGCGCACGGCCGGGGGGTTCTTCCGCAGGCTCTGCGCGCCGCTCTTGCTGCTGGCCCACTCGAGCGGGTCCACGTCGGCCGGCCACCAGTTCTTCGGAGGATCCCGGAATAACATCCCGCAGGCGGCGACGACGATGAGCATGTATACCCCGACGAGGTCGAGGACCCAGACGTAGGTGCTCGGATGCAGGGCGTAGCTGAAGATGAAGATGAAGGGCACGGCGCCGTAGGCGAACCCGCCGTTGACGAAGCCGGTCTTACCTCCGCGCCGTTCCGGGTACCACTTGCCGACGATGTTGATGCAGGTCGCATACACCAGGCCGGCGCCGACACCGCCACAGAGGGCGAAGCCGAGGTAGGCGAGGACGATGCTGTCCTGGGTGAGGCTCATGAAGCCGACCGCCGAGAGGACGGCGCCGACCAGCATGGCGACCTTCGCCGAGACGATGTCCTTCTCCCGCAACTTTCCTGCCGGATAGGCGATCAGGGCCTGGAAGAAGGCCCAGATGGACAGTAGCCAGAAGGTCTCGGACATGCTCCAGCCGTGGGCTTCCCGGACCGAGGCTTGGGCGGCGCCGTAGCCGTATTCGTAGACGCTGACCGCCATCATGGCGGCCCACGGCAGCCAGACCATCCAGGCCCGGGACCTTCCGAGTAGTTCGCGGTCGGTCTCCCCGACGCGGTAGACGCGATTGTTCGCGTCGGTGATCTCGCGATAACTTGCTACTGGTGCGGACATCGTTCATTCTCTTTCTTGCGATGGTTACAGGCTCGCGCCTCGATGGCCTCCCGCGTCAGGTTTTCGCGAAGGACATCCGAGCACTTGTCGTGTACTGCACGGGGATAATGCCCGATGCAGGGAATCGGGCGCGCACACTGAAGTCACGGTGAAGTGCGTCGCGGACCGTTGTTGGCCTTGCGGCCGTTAGCGCCAAGCGACACTCGGCGACCGTTTTCAAAGCATCTGCTGTCCTGCCTCATGGGGTTACCTCATGACGCCCTCGCCCTTTCGTTGTGTGGCCACTGACCCGTTTCGGTGGATGAGCCGGCCGACGATGCCCAGGACCGGTTTCTCATATGGCTCCGGCATGCCTGAACAGCTCCAGTTGTTCCGGCGAATAGCCGAGTTCGGCACAGATCGATTCGGTGTGCTCGCCCAGCATCGGCGAGCGGATGATCTCCACCGGGGAATCCGACAACCGCAGTGGAGAGCCGACGGTCTTGAACGGTCCCCGTTCGGGATGGTCAACGGTGACGATCGAGCCGAGGTCGGCCAGGGTTTCGTCCTCGATGAGCTCCTTGGTGCTCAGCACCGGACCGCACGGCACGTTCAGCGCGTTCAGCGCCGACAACGCCTCCCACTTCGTGTGCTTCTCGGACCAGTCCTCGATCAGCGCAAAGACCTTGTCCAACTTGTGAAGCCGGTCCTCGGGCCGGGACCAGTCGGGATGGTCGGCCAGCTCGGGCCGTCCGATCAATTCCGCCAGCGGTGCCCACACCTGGGGTTGGACGATGACGTAGATGTAGTCGTTGGGACCGCCGCCGCTGGTCCGGACCGCCCACCCGGGCTGGCCGCCGCCGGAGGCATTGCCAGATCGTGGAACCTCGTCGGTGAAGCGCTCGTTGGGGTACTCGAGCAGCGGACCGTGTGCCAGCCGTTGCTGGTCACGCAGCTTCACCCGGCACAGGTTGAGCACGGCGTCCTGCATGGACACCTCGACGCGCTGGCCGCGGCCGGTGTTGGTGCGCTGGTAAAGCGCGGCCAGGATTCCGGTGACCAGGTGGATGCCGGTACCCGAGTCGCCGATCTGCGCGCCGGTCGCGGTCGGGGGACCGTGCTCGAACCCGGTCGTCGCCATGGAGCCGCCCATTGCCTGCGCGATGACCTCGTAGGCCTTGAAGTTGAAGTACCTGCCGGGGCCGAAGCCCTTTATCGAGGCGTAGATGAGCCGCGGGTTGATCTCGTGCAGTCGCTCCCAGGTGAACCCGAAGCGATCGACCACACCCGGTCCGAAGTTCTCGGCCAGGATGTCGACGCGCGTCACCAGGTCGGTGAAGATCTGTTTGCCCTCATCGCTCTTCATGTTGACGGTGATGCTGCGCTTGTTGCAATTGAGCATCGTGAAGTAGAGGCTGTCGGCGCCGGGGACGTCGCGCAGCTGGCTGCGGGTGACGTCGCCGCCCCTTGGCGCCTCCAGCTTGATCACGTCGGCGCCGAGCCAGGCGAGCAGCTGAGTCGCCGAGGGACCCGACTGGACGTGCGTCATGTCGAGAACCCGAACGCCAGACAACGCCTTGCCCACACCGGCACCCGGCGCAGTGCGGTCGCCGTTCGCGACGGGGGGGATCTCAACCATGATCACGATCTCCTCTACTCGCCTCGGCACGTGAGCGGTTCGGGCCGGGGATTCCTTCGGGTGAGCGATTGCGGAAAATTGCATACCGTATGCGTTCAGCTATGAGTGTGTCCCACCTAACAAGTTCTTGTCTAGTTTTTCGCCCACATTTGGCAAGGCTCAATCGCCCAGGGTCCAGCCGGCTGACCCAGCGACCGTGGCCATGTCGGCCACCAACAGCGGCCTTCGCCCGTGACTTCGACGAATAGTCCCTATTCGCAGCACTTCCGGTGGTCCCCATTCTCCGAGGTCGAGGCGGGAAAGCAAGCGCTTTCAGGGTCTCGTCACGATCTCCAGGAGATTCACAGCGCATTTTGTGGTTGCGCACAGGATTGTATGTAGTATACCGTCCGCTGTGACTGTGGTCACTAACCCGTCCCTAGAGTGATTGGCGCTACATATGAATCTGTATGCAATATCCACCGAGACGCGAAGGTGGGCGGCTACGAGTCCGCCCCTCCGCCCGCGGAGTCGGGCCGTCTCGAGGATCGTCGGACCGACCGACCGAACACCGGCGGGCTCGACACGGAGCCAGGGGGTTCAGCCAGCATGAATGCGACAGCTCGACCGACGTTCCGCGAGGTCACAGACAAGAACGGCAGGGTGTACCGGATCGGTGAGACCGACCGCGACATCCTCGGGCGTTCACGGGTGTGGATGGTGTGGCTGCCGTGGATCGCCATGATGGCCATCAGCTCGTCCGAATACGCGTTCACCTCGGCCGAGGACACACTCGTCGAGGCGCACGGCTGGGGCCACGGCCACATCTTCTGGTTGCTGGGCGTATGGGTGTTCTTCCAGGCCGCGGTGGCGTTCCCGGCAGGCAAGTTGCGGGAGAGCGGCAAGTTGTCGGCCAAGGCGGCGATGATGCTCGGCGCGGCCGGGGCGCTGCTGGGATACGTGTCGCTGGCGTTCGCTCCCAACGTCTTCTTCGCCTATCTGGGCTTCGGGTTCTTTGGCGGAACCGCGGCCGGTTTCGTCTACGCCACCTGCGTGAACATGGTGGGCAAGTGGTATCCGGAACGAAAGGGCGGCAAGACCGG
>NZ_JAVROT010000275.1:0-6345 GCF_032162605.1 Mycobacterium sp.
CTGGCCGATCCCGAGACGCCGTTCGACCTGGCGCGTTTCATAGTGGGGAGCGAGGGCACCCTCGCGATCGCCACCGCGGTCGAGGTGGATCTCGTGCCCAAACCCAAACACACCGTCTACGCAGTCGGCCACTTCGACACCACCCAGAAGGCGATCGAGGCCACCACGGACGCCCTTTCCTGCGTGCCGGCGCAGGTCGAGTTGATGGACAAGACGATTCTCGATCTATCGCGGCAGAAGATCGAGTACGCCAGCCTGGGCGACAGCCTCGTCGGCGACCCGGCCGCGCTGTTGTTCGTCTCGTTCACCGGTGACGACCTCGACGAGGTCCTCACCCGCCTGGACGGATTGATCGACCTATGGCAGCAGAGCGGCCATGGCTACCACACGCTGCGCCTGGTCACCGCCGCACAGCAATCCGCACTGTTGAAGGTGCGCAAATCGAGCCTGGGGCTGTTGATGGCGGCCAGCGAGGGTTCCAACCGCCCGCTGGCATTCGTCGAGGACACCGCCGTTCCGCCGGAGGTGCTGGCAGAGTACACCGCGCGATTCGCCACGATCCTCGACGAGTACGGCATGAACGCCGGCTTCTACGGACACTGCTCGGTCGGGTGCCTGCACATCAGGCCGTTCGTTGATCTGAGCCGACCCGACGAAATCGTCCGGATGCGCGCTGTCGCCGAACGGATCAAGGACCTCGTCAAGGAATTCGGCGGTGTCAACTCCAGCGAACACGGCGACGGACTCGCCCGAAGCGAGTTCAACCGCGAGATCTTCGGCGATGAACTCTACGAAGCAATGCGCGACGTGAAGCGGCTTTTCGACCCCGATCAGCGGATGAACCCCGGCAAGATCGTGGACGCGCCGCGGATGACCGAGAACCTCCGCGATGCGAACCTCCCGCCGGCACCTTTGCTGCGCACCCGCCTGGACTTCGAAGTCCTCGGCGGCATGCGCGGTGCAGCCGATCGGTGCATGAACATCGGTGTGTGCCGCAAGAGCACGACCGGGGTGATGTGCCCCTCGTACATCGCCACCCGCGAAGAGGAACACGCGACCCGCGGGCGCGCGAACGCACTGGTGAAAGCGCTCTCGGAACCAGACCCGAAGGCGGCGCTCGGCGGCGAACGACTGCACGAGATCCTCGACCTGTGCCTGATGTGTAAGGCGTGCAAGACGGAATGCCCGCTCGGTGTGGACATGGCCAAGCTCAAGAGCGAGACACTCTCGCATTACCACGACGAACACGGGGTGCCGCTACGTTCGCGGATTTTCGGTTCGATCCGCGAGCTCAACCGCCTCGGATCGGCACTGGGTCCCGTCGCGAACCTGGCCGGCCGTAGCCGGCTGGCCCGCCGGGTGATGGCCCGCGCGATTGGCATCGCTCCGCAACGGCCCATGCCGCAGTACAAGTTCCGCAACCTCATCCGCTGGTACGGCACTAACGGCCGCCGCGGCCAGCCCGCCACGAGTATCGGAACGGTCAACTTCCTCGCCGACTCGTTCACCTCGTTCACCGAACCGCACATCGGGCGCGCCGCGATTGGCCTGCTGCAACGATCGGGGTGGAACGTCAACCTCGCGAGCGCGGGGTGTTGCGGGCGCTCGGCCCTATCGAAAGGGTTGGTCGACGAGGCCACCGCTAAGGCCAAGGCGTTGGTCTCGCAGCTGCACGACGACACCGTCGCGGACTCGCCCATCGTGGGATGCGAACCGTCGTGCCTGTTCACCCTCCGCGACGAGCACGCCTCGATGATGCCCGGCGACCCGAAGGTGAAAGCGGTCGCGGCCCGGGTTCGGCAGGTTGAGGAGTTACTCGGCGAGGCCATCGACGATGGGCGGCTCGTCCTGGCTCCCGACTCGTGGCTGGCAGGCCGGAAGATCCTCTATCACGGCCACTGCCACCAGAAGGCCGAAGTCGGGACGGCCGCCACCGTGGCGCTGCTGCGCCGCATCCCTGGCGCTGAGCTGGTCGAGATCGACGCGGGCTGCTGTGGCATGGCCGGATCGTTCGGCTACGAAGCCGAGCATTACGACATCTCGATGAAGGTCGGCACCGATCGGCTGTTTCCGTCAATCGAAGCTGCAGGGCGGACCACGATCGTCGCAGCGACCGGAACGTCGTGCCGCGAACAGATCTTCCACGGAACAGACCGCTCCGCATGGCATCCCGTGGAACTCGTTGCCGAAGCATTGGTCTCGGTAGTCGGAGGTGAGACACGCGATGCGGATAATCCGCTTCACTGATCGGCACGAATCCCGCCCACGGTACGGAGTACTGGACGGTGAGGACGTGCTGGCTCTCGACGGCGGGTTCGACATGCCCGCTGCGGGGCGGCGGATCACGTCGCTCGCCGACGTGACACTGGTGAATCCGTGCACACCCCGAGTCATCGTCTGCGCCGGTAGCAACTACGCCAGCCAGCTCGCCGAACTCGGCCGACCGCGCCCGAGCCAGCCGTCGATGTTCCTGAAGGGACTGAATACGCTCGCTGGGCCGTCGGACGCGATCGCCTACCCGCCCGGGCTCGACCGGCTGGAGTACGAGGGCGAGGTTGCGGTCGTGATAGGGCGTACCGCACGAGATCTCCGAGCCGGCGACGTGGCGCGGCATGTGCTCGGCTACACCTGCGCCAACGACGTCACCGCCAGCGACTGGCGAGCCGACGGCCAGTGGACCCGCGCAAAGAGCCTCGACACCTTCTGCCCGTTGGGCCCGTGGATCGAGACCGGGATCGACGATCCACAAGCTATGCGGCTGACGACGCGGCTCAACGGGCGGATCGTTCAGGACTGCGGCACCGACGACATGATCTTCGGTGTCGTCGAGCTGCTGGTCTGGATCACCCGCTGGATCACCCTGCAGGCCGGAGACGTTGTGCTCACCGCCAGTCCTGCGGGCGTCGGGCCCATGCGTGTCGGTGACACAGTCGACGTCGAGGTCGACCTCATCGGCAAACTGTCGAACACGGTCCGCGAGCGAGATGCGTTGTCGGCGTGAGTGACTGGCTCGCACCGCCAAGTTTGTCACTGTGACGAACCGGGCACGCGGTGTCGCCGGGCCACACTGGTGGGGAGTGCGGAACATCAGCGACGTATGTGTCTGAGGTGGCGACCGTGAATCTGGTAGCCGGCGTCGCTGACCCGCGAGGCCTCGGAAGCGACTCAGCACGGCCCGCCTATCGTCGAGCCGTGACGATCACCTACGACGACGCGCTTCGGAGGCGCATCCGGGCACATCTGGCGGACCACGACCGCCGCACCGTGACCGACCGGACGAAGCGGCACGCGGCCGTCGCGGTGGTGCTGGTCGACTCCGAGGCCGGCGAGGACAGGGCTGACCCGGCGGCCGTGGAGGACTGGATCGCAGGCAGGCCGATGGAGGCGGGTCTCGACGGCCGCATGGTCGGCGTGTCGGGCGGCGCCGCCTTTCTGCTGTGCCGCAGGGCATCTCGTCTCACCTCACACCCCGCGCAGTGGGCGTTGCCCGGCGGCCGCATTGACCCTGAGGAGGGCGTGGTCGACGCCGCGCTGCGGGAACTGGACGAAGAGGTCGGCATCGGACTGTCGGACTCGACTGTGTTGGGTCTGCTCGACGACTACCCGACGCGGTCTGGCTACGTCATCACCCCGGTGGTGATCTGGGGAGGCGGACGTCTCGATCCCCGTCCCGCGCCTGCCGAGGTGGTGGCGGTCTACCGGGTGGGATTGCACCAACTACAGCGCGAGGACTCGCCGCGCTTCATCACCATCCCGGAGAGCCCGCGTCCGGTGGTACAAATCCCGTTGGGAAACGACCTCATCCACGCGCCGACGGGTGCCGTGCTCCTGCAACTGCGGTGGCTGTGCCTCGAGGGTCGCCACGACCCGGTCGACGAGCTCGAACAACCGCTGTTCGCCTGGAAGTAGGTTCGTCAGGGCTTCAAACTGCCGATCCCGAGCGACGTGTCCTTCGGCCGCGACCCACGCTCGGCCTCGAGACCCTCGACGTAGGACTGCGGATCACGGTCGGCGACCTTCAGTCCCTTCGTGGTGGGGTGTCGCGCCATGAATTCGCGGTACTGGCGGCCGAGGGATTCTCGAAGTCCGGCAGACGCGTGCCGCCGGAAGTCCGAGAGCCCCTCGCGTTCCTCCTCGCCCATGTGTTCGTCGTTGGCCTTTCGGGCCGCGCCGACCGCCACCCACCAGTCGGCCGAACCGGCCGGTGCTTCATCTGCAGCGCGGACGCCGTCCCGGATGTCGTTGTGGTCGCCGATCGCATCCAGTGTCTCGTCCTCGGGATCGTCGACCCCCCGCTTCAGCAACTGCGGGTAGAAGATCGTCTCCTCGATGTACGCGTGCACGTCCAACTTGTCCGCAAGGGGACGCCAAACCCGTTGCAGTGCTTTGGGATTGACCGATGGATCGGCCTGCAGGTAGTCCAGCTTCGCGAACTGCTCCCGGAACCAACCGTGGTCGGCCAAGATCAGCATGGTGATGTCAACCATCTCGACTCCAATGACGTCAATGCGGGGCAGCGCAGATCACGCCGTGTTCATCCATGTAACCACTACGACCGCTCACGAGGGGTCGTCCATGGCCGCCGCCAATACGCGCAGGAGCCGGTCGACGTCGTCGGCGTCGTTGTAGGGTGCCAAGCCGATCCGCAGGCCACCCGCCTCGCCCAGCCCGAGCCTTCTCGATGCCTCATAGGCGTAGAACGAACCGGCGGGCGCGTTGACGTCGTGCTGGGCGAGCACCGCGCTGACCTCGGCGGCATCCCGACCGGCAAAGGTGGCGAGCAGCGTCGGGGTCCGGCGCGCGGCACGCGAGTGGATGCGCACCCCTGGCAGCTGCTGCAGACCGGCCTCGATGCGCAGGCGAAGCGCGTCCTCGTGGTGCTCGAGTGCGCTCGTGGCGGCCAGCAGGCGGCTGCGGCGGCTCCCGGTCGCACTCGTCATGCCCGCGAGGAAGTCGACGGCGGCGGTCGTCCCTGCCATCAGTTCGTAGGGGAGCGTGCCGAGCTCGAAGCGTTCGGGCACCCGGTCGGTGGCGGGTAGCAGCTTGCCGGGCCGCAGCCCGGCGAGAACGTCGCGCGTGCCCACGACGACGCCACAGTGCGGTCCCAGGAACTTGTACGGCGAACAGGCGAAGAAGTCGGCGCCGAGACCGCGGAAGTCGACTGCGCCGTGGGCGGTGTAGTGCACGCCGTCGACGAACAGCAGGGCTCCGGCGGCATGGGTGCGGGTCGCGATGGTCCGCACGTCGGGCATCGTGCCGATGAGGTTGGACGCGGCGGTGACGGCGACCACGCGCGTGCGGTCGCTGAGCTGCGCCTCGACGTTCTCCACCGGCAGTTCGGAGGTCGCGGTGTCGAAGTCCACCCACCGGACGATCGCGCCCGCAGCGGCGGCGGCGAGCACCCACGGCCGGACGTTGGCATCGTGGTCAAGGCGTGTCACGACGATCTCATCACCGGGATCCCACTGAGCGGACAGCGCCCGCGACAGATCGAAGGTCAGCGCGGTCATGCTCCGCCCGAAGATCACCTCGTCGGGATCGGCGTTGAGCAGATCGCTGAGAGCGAGGCGGCACTGCACGACGATTTCTTCGGCGTTGCGCGCCGCGGCGGTGGCGGTTCCGCGGTTCGACAGGGGACGGAGCATGGCGTCCCGCATGGCGTTGGCGACGGCCGTGGGTGTCTGCGAACCACCGGGACCGTCGAAGTAGGCCGTGCCTTGCCCGAGGACAGGGCCTAACGCAGGAAAGCACCCGCGGATCGCGTCGACGTCGAACGTCGAACTGTCGGTGCCATCGTCGCTTGGGTGGCTCACGAACGAAGTCTCCCATCGCGGCGACCGTCGTTCAGTCGCGGCGGCTGAACCTCAGGGTCTCGCCGCGGACGCCGCCCAGCCAGAGGTCCTGGCAGGCCGCGGCCGTCTCGTCGAGTCCCTCGACGACGGCGCCGAAGACGTTGCCAGGCACCCACCCCTGGTCGCCGTTGATCAGCAAGTTGTTCCTGCCGTAGAACAGGGCGAGGTCGACGATCGCGCCGGTTGTTCCAGTCCCGGCGCTGTCCTCGTATCCGTATGCCGGATTGCCGAGGTCGTCTGAGTCGAACGAGAACCAGCACAGGTCACCAGGGATCGGGGTGATCGTGGTGTTCTCCTTGCCGGGGGCCACCGGGGCGAACGCCGGCAGCAATGTGTAGATCTCGTTGCGGGCGTACTTGCCGTGGAAGACCGGTGCCACCAGCGGCAGCGCATCCCAGACGGCCGCGCAGGTACGGGGCGCCTCGTCGTCGAGCAACCGGGCGACGCAGCTGACGCCGCGCTTGTCCAGCGTCACCGTGATGAACCTGCTCAT
>NZ_JAVROT010000276.1:0-12442 GCF_032162605.1 Mycobacterium sp.
TTGCGTCTGCTCGCGCAACGGGGTGAGGGTTTTTTGATTGGTTTTTGGTGTTGATTGCTGCGCGCGTCACAACCAGACTAACGACATGACTGCATTGACCACCGAGACACGCGCGGCGTGGATCGAGCAGGCGGACTGCGATCTCGACGACTTCCGCGCACTGGTGTCGACAGAAACCGACTCACGCGACTACCCGCTGGCGAGCGACGTCCGTCAGGGCGTGCTCGTCTACTCCGCCGAGACGATGGCGAATGCCGACCGGCACGCCCTACAGACGGAGTTGATCCGCGCGCTCGCCGACGGACCCGGCGTGGTCGTGTTCGAGGGCGCTTTCGAGCCCACCGTCGTGGACCGCGCCAGCGTGGCGTTCACCGCCATCATCGAGGCCCAGCGCGCGGAGGGTGGCGCCGCCGGCGATCACTTCGGCAAGGCAGGCGCCAACGACCGGGTCTGGAATGCGGCACAGAAGCTCGCTCTTCACGCCCCAGAGGTGTTCGCAGACTATTACGCCAACGACGCCATCGCACTGGTGTCGCAGGCGTGGCTGGGCCCTCGCTACCAGATGACCTCACAGGTGAACGTCGTCAACCCCGGTGGGGCTCCCCAGGTTCCGCACCGCGACTACCACCTTGGCTTCGTCGACGTCGAGCAGTTGGCTGCCTATCCCGCGCACATGCATCGCATGTCGGCGGCCCTCACCCTGCAGGGCGCGGTCGCGCACTGCGACATGCCACTGAAGACCGGGCCGACCATGCTGCTGCCGCACTCGCAGAAGTTCGTGGGCGGTTACGTCGCGTTCTACCGCCAGGAGTTCATCGACTACTTCGCCACCAGGCAGGTGCAGGTGCCGCTGCAAGAGGGCGACGCGGTGTTCTTCAACCCGGCTCTCTTCCACGGCGCGGGCGCCAACACGTCGACGGACATCCGCCGGATGGCCAACCTGTTGCAGATCTCGTCGCCGTTCGGACGGGCGATGGAGGCGCTCGACCGCACCGCGATGGTGCGGGCCATCTATCCCGCACTGCTGGAGATGAAGGCTTCCGGACGCTCGGATCGCGCGCTCGGCAACGCGGTCAACGCCACCGCCGAGGGTTATCCGTTCCCCACCAACCTCGACAACGACCAACCGATCGGAAGCCTTGCGCCCCCGAGCCAGGTCGACACCGTACTGGCCGCCCTTGCCGACGGACTCACCCCCGATGCACTCGACGTCGCGCTCGCGCAACAAATCGAACGGAGAACTCCATGACCACCCTCGGCGTAATCGGACTGGGCCGTATCGGCGCCTTTCACACCGAAACCCTCAGCGGCATCGACGGCCTGGACGGGCTGGTGATCACCGACGAGCGCACCGACGTCGCACACGCCGTGGCCACCAAGTACGGCGTCAAGGCCGTCGACACCGTAGACGAGCTGTTGTCCTCCGGCATCGACGGAGTGGTCGTTGCGGCGGCGACGCCGGCCCACGCCGAGCTGACCCTTGCCGCGGTGGAGCGTGGCCTCCCGACGTTCTGCGAGAAGCCGATTGCGTCCACGGCGGCCGAGAGCGCCCGCGTCGCCGAGGTGATCCTCAAGTCCGGTGTGCCCGTTCAGGTCGGCTACCAGCGCCGGTACGACGCGGCGTTCGCCGCGGCCAAGCGCGCCGTGGACGACGGGTCGCTCGGCATCCTGCACACGGTGCGCAGCACCACGATGGACCCCGCTCCCCCACCGATGGACTACATCAAGGGCTCCGGCGGCATCTTCCGCGACTGCGCAGTGCACGACTTCGACGTGCTGAACTGGATCACGGGGCAACGGGCCGTCGAGGTCTACGCCACCGGGACGGTCCAGGGCGACCCGCTCTTCGCCGAGTACGACGACGTCGACACCGCCGCCGTGATCGTGACGTTCGACGGCGGCGCCACGGGCATCGTGTCCGCCGCCCGCTACAACGCCCGCGGCTACGACTGCCGCCTGGAGGTCCACGGCTTCGACGACAGTGTCGCGGCCGGCTGGGACCAGGGCGTGCCGCTGCGAAACATGGATCTGCGGAATGACTTTCCCACCGGCCCGGCTCATCACTTCTTCATGGACCGTTTCACCGCGGCGTTCCGCGCCGAGCTGACCGAGTTCGTCCAGGTCGCCAAGGGCGGCCCGATCCACGGCGCAACGGTGGCCGACGCCGTCGAGGTGGCTTGGCTCGCCGAAGCCGCCGCCGAGTCCCTGCGCCGGCACGCGCCGGTGCGCATCGACGAAGTGCGCAACTCGTGACCGGCGCTGGGGGTCCCCCCGCTTGCGGGAGAGAGCGAAGCGACCGGGGAATCGACCCAGCGATCAAGATTGCCGGGGCGCCTATTTCCTGGGGCGTCTGCGAGGTGCCCGGTTGGGGCTATCAGTTGCAGCCCGACCGGGTGCTGGCAGAGATGCGCGGTGCCGGGCTAACCGCCACCGAGCTCGGGCCCGACGGCTTCCTCCCATCGGACACCGAGGAGCTGAAATCGGTTCTGCGCGCCAACGATCTGGCCTGCGTCGGCGGCTTCGTCCCCGTCATCCTGCACAATGCCGATCACGATCCGGGCGATGACCTCGCCGGTCCGTTGGAGTCGCTGTGCGCCGCAGGAGCGGGCGTCGTGGTGCTCGCGGCGGCTACTGGGTCCGACGGTTACGACTCCCGTCCCGTCCTCGATGACGCTCAATGGTCGACGCTGTTCGCCAACCTCGACAGGTTGGTCGCCATCGTCGCCGACCGGGGTCTGCTGGCGGTGCTGCATCCGCATGTCGGCACCATCGTGGAGACCCGCGCGGACGTCGACAGGGTGCTCGCGGGGTCCTCGATCCCGTTGTGCCTGGACACCGGTCACCTGCTGATCGGCGGGACCGACCCGTTGGAGCTGGCCAAGGCAGTGCCGAACCGCATCGCCCACACCCACCTCAAGGACGTCGATGCCGCACTGGCCGCCAAGGTGCAGTCCGGCGATCTGACGTACACCGACGCCGTGAAGGCGGGAATGTACACCCCACTCGGCACTGGTGACGTCGACATCGCCGGGATCGTCTCGGTGTTGCGGGACAACGGTTTCGACGGCTGGTTCGTTCTCGAACAGGACACCATCCTCGACGGCGAGCCGGCCGACGAGGGGCCCATCCGTGACGTGCTGGCCAGTGTCGCTCATCTCCGCCAGGTCACGTCGTGAGGCACGAGCGGAGCGAAGCGGGACCGCGCATGGCATTAGGCATCGGGGTTCTTGGCGCGTCGCGGATCGCCGAGCTGGGGATCGTCGGACCGGCGGCCGAACTCGGCCACCGACTGGTGGCGGTGGCGGCCCGGGACCGATCACGTGCCGAGGTCTTCGCCGAGAAGTACGGCGTGGAGAGGGTTGTCGACGGCTACCAGGCGGTGATCGACGATCCCGACGTCGATGTCCTCTACAACCCGCTGGCCAACTCCCTGCACGCGCCGTGGAATCTCGCGGCGATCGCGGCGGGCAAGTCCGTGCTGAGCGAAAAGCCCTTCGCCCGTGACGAATCCGAGGCCCGATTCGTCGCAGAGACAGCCGACGCCGCGGGCGTCACCGTGCAGGAGGGCTTTCACTACTTCTTCCATCCCGTCACCCAGCGTGCATTCGAGCTGGCCGGCGACGGCACCATCGGCGACATCGTGCACGTCGAGGTCCGGATGTCGATGCCCGCACCGGGCGACGACGACCCACGCTGGTCGCTGGAATTGGCAGGCGGAGCCCTGATGGACCTCGGCTGCTACGGCTTGCACGTGATGCGGTCGCTCGGTCGCCTCGCGGCGCCGGGCATCGAGGGGCGGCCCTCGGTGGTGCGCGCCCACGCCGAGCAGCGCACTCCCGGGGTGGACGCCTGGTGTGACGTCGAGATCGGCTTCCCCGGCGGAGCTACCGGCCTCACCGCCAATTCGATGGTGGGAGAACACCACATGCACACGATCCGAATCGTGGGCACGGCTGGCAGTCTTCTGGTGCACGACTTCATCAAGCCGAATGCCGACGATCGACTGACGATCACCACTCCGGCGGGCACCACGGTCGAACGACTCGGCACCAGAACGTCCTACACGTATCAGCTGGAGGCCTTCGCCGCCCACGTGCTGCACGGCACCCCGCTGCCGTTCGGCACCGCCGACGCGGTGGCGAACATGGCCTTCGTGGACGCCGCGTACCGCGCCGCGGGGATGCAGCCCCGCTAGCGCCCACCCCCCTGGCGCGAGCGTGCGTGTCTGCGCACGACCCGCCGAGACCTCTTGGCAGAACGCGCACCTTCGCGGCGCGAAAATGCGATCAGGGCCGGGGCTTGCCGCGCTTCGTCCGTGGGCGAGTTGCAGCCCGCTCGTGCCACCGCAATCGCAGCAGCATCACCTGCCGGTGGGCGCTGAAGGAGATGGCCAACGGGTCACGCCACGCCGACGTGCGTGCCGATTGTTTGCGATCGATGTCCACACGTCGATTGTGCCGTCCGAGCGCGAATCGGGCACGGTGACGCGGGCCATCAGATGACGTCGGGTCGTTGAACAACCGCCCAACTTCCGCCGTATCGCCACCACAATTGAGGGGTTTTTGCCGGATTTCCGGTGTTGAATCCCACGCTCGACCGCATAAGACTGACCCGCATGAGCAACTTCGAACTCGCGGTCAATGCCGAGATGGTGTTCAAGGGATCGCCGATCATCGAACGGGTCCGCCGCATCCACGATATGGGCTTCGCCGCCGAGATCTGGAGCTGGGACGACAAGGATCTCGACGCACTGGCGGCAACGGGTGCGAAGTTCACGTCGATGACCGGATATCTTCACGGCGACCTGATCGACCCCGAGACCGCCGACGAGGTCGTGCGTACCGCGGAACTGAGTATCAAGGCCGCTGAGACGCTTGGCGTTACGCGCCTGAACCTGCACACTGCCGAGCTCGTCGACGGCTTGCCTGCGCGACCCCGCCTGCGCGCGACCGGCGCGATGTGGACCACCGCGCTGCGAACTCTGGAGAAGCTGGGCGAACTCGGGGCATCCGCCGGTGTGGAGTTCTGCGTGGAGAATCTCAACACCATCGTCGACCATCCCGGCGTGCCGCTGGCCCGTGCCAAGGACACGC
Organism: Mycobacterium sp.; assembly: GCF_032162605.1. Taxonomy (GTDB): domain Bacteria; phylum Actinomycetota; class Actinomycetes; order Mycobacteriales; family Mycobacteriaceae; genus Mycobacterium. Next base: position 5,094 of record NZ_JAVROT010000276.1, read on the forward strand.
TGGCCCTCATCGAGGGTGTCGGGCACCCGAACGTCAAGATGATGCTCGACCTGTACCACGCGCAGATCGGGGAGGGAAACCTGATCGAACTGGTCCGCCGCTGCGGCGATGCCATCGGCGAGATCCAGGTAGCCGACGTGCCGGGCCGGTGCCAGCCGGGAACGGGCGAGATCTACTACCCGGCCGTCGCGAAGGCGTTGCTCGACATGGGTTATCGCGGCACCGTCGGCTTGGAGGGCTACGCGGAGGGCGACGACGTGAACGCACTCAACGCGTTTCGCGCGGCATTCACGGTCTAGGTGCTGAACCGACCTGCGAGCCGCTCCAGCGTCGACGTCATGCCGTCGCCGTTCTTCTTGACGTACCCGAACGCAGTGATCATCAGCGGTACCTTCACGGTGCTGTAGTCGAAGGTCTCGGTGACCTCGGTGATCGTGGTGTCGCCGGGCGTCGCTTCGGTCAGCTCCCAGCGCCAACGGTGCCCTAGTGGATGCTGCCACTCGATGACCTTGCCATCCTGCACGTCGGTCACGGTCGAGGTGATCTTGTACGGCACCCCGAACTGCTTCATCCCGACGGTGAACTTGTCGCCCACCGCCAGGTGATGGGGGCCCTTGACGTCGATGTCGCGGACAGTGCCGGAGCCGTCGAGTTCGGGATGACGGTGCGGGTCGCTGACGATCGCGAAGATCTCCGCGGCAGGCGCCTTGACCAGAACCCGCCTGGCTACCTTCTGCGGACCGGCATCGACCTTGGACACGGCTGACGTAGTCATGTCCGGTGTAATACCCACTGAATGAGCCCGCGACACACCGTCCACGTAGTTCACCCGTTTCTAACGGTTCCTCTGGTGACGGTGGTGCTCAGGGGTGCCCGGCTTGATGTTCGTGCCGTTCACGCCGTCGTGGTGGGTCTGGCCGGCGAAGGTCTGCGGCCCCGGGTTGGGGACGACGGTGCTGGCCTGGCTAGCGGTGGCGAAACCGACGGCGAGAAGTGCGGGGGCGACGGCCAGGGCGGCTCCTGCGGTGATCCTGCGGGCGATGGCGTTCATCTGAGTTCTCCTCGGGTAGGTGACTTTTCGGCTCTCGACCGGATCCCCCGGCGATGACTCAAATATGCCGCCCAGAGGGGCCGACGTCTGTCGAGCGATCAGGCCCCACGCTGGTGGAGAACGTTGTCCCCCGATCGGGGGAAGACTGCCATTAGTCGGGAACGGGCGTGGTGAGAGGCTGGTCGGCGTCGACGACCCAGGTGACGACGGCCCGCGCCTCGACGTCGCCGGGATTCAACGAGACATGAGGATGATCTCGCGTCGTCACGAAGGTCTCACCCGGGTGGAACATCCGTCCCGGTTGACCATCGATGGTGATCTCCACGCCGCCACCGAGGACGTAACCACTCTCGATGCCGTGATGCAGGTGATGCCCGGCCGAAGCCCGCGGCGGAAATGTGACGACACCGGTGACGGCATTCTGAGGTACCGGGGCATCGACGGGAGTCGTCTGCAGGATGTCGCGGGTGACGGTGTGATCGGATTGCGGCGAAGCATGGCTCAGCGCCGCAGCAGGCCCGCCGAGCATGACCATCGCAAGCGCCGCGCCGGCCGCCGGCGTCAAGATCGCCTTCATTGAATTCTTGGCTCCTACTGCTCGGTTACACCCATCGTCGGTCTGCCTGCTGTCGCCCCTGAAGGCGTGGGTGTGACGCGCAGATGCCAGGACGCATTCATCGTCGGCCGCGCGCCCGTCGTCCGGCAAAAGACGACAAGACTCCGCCGGCCCGAAGGCCGACGGAGTCCGGTGATTCGTCGAGTTCTTGCCCGCTATTTGCGACCCAGTTCGTGCGTCAGCGCCTCGAGCTCGTCGCCGCCGGCCATCTCCTGGGTCAGGTGGTCGAGCGTGATGTCGTCGTAGGCGCAGTCAAGCTTCTGCCGACCGCGGTTGAGCAGGACGAAGTGGTCACCAACCATGTGCGCGTGGTGCGGGTTGTGGGTGATGAAGACGACGCCGAACCCGGCTTCCTTGGCCGCGGTGATGTACTTCAACACCACGCCGGACTGCTTGACGCCCAGCGCAGCGGTCGGCTCGTCGAGGATAAGCACCCGCGCGCCGAAGAATACCGCGCGAGCGATGGCGACGCACTGGCGCTGTCCGCCCGACAGCGAGCCGATCGGCGCGTCGACGTCGGGCAGTTCGATGCCCATCTTCGACAACTCCGTCAGCGTCGTCGCCCGCATCGCGTCGGCGTCCAACGAGAACGGGAAGGATTTCTTGCGCACCTCCTGGCCGAGAAAGAAGTTGCGCCACACCGGCATCAACGGAACGACGGCCAGGTTCTGGTACACCGTGGCAATGCCCTTGGCCAGCGCGTCGGCGGGTGAGCCGAACTTCATAGGTTCTCCGTCGACCAGCAGTTCACCGTCGCTCTGCTGGTGCAGGCCGGAGATGATCTTGATCAGCGTGGACTTGCCCGCACCGTTGTCACCCAGGATGCCGGTTACCTCCCCGGCGTGCACCCGCAGGCAGATGTCCCTGAGCGCGGTGATGTTTCCGTAGGACTTGCCGACGTTCTTCAGTTCGACCAAGGGCACCTTGCCGCCGGACGGAGCGTCGTTGCTTGGCTTTTCGACTGTTGTGGTCATCGGATCACTTCTTCGCTGCGTAGTTACGGAAGGCGTTGTTGGCGATCACCGCGAACAGCAGCATGGCGCCAAGGAAGAACTTGAACCAGTCGGGATCCCAACCGGCGTAGACGATGCCCTGGTTCGTCATGCCGAAGATGAAAGCACCGATGGCGGCACCGATGGCGGTGCCGTAGCCGCCGGTGAGGAGGCAGCCGCCAATGACCGCGGCAATGATGTAGAAGAACTCGTTGCCGATGCCCTGCCCGGACTGCACCGTGTTGAATGCGAACAACAGGTGCATGCCCACGAACCAGGCACAGAAGCCGACGAACATGAACAGCCCGATCTTCACCTTGGTCACCGGAACACCCACGGCACGAGCGCTTTCTGCGTCACCGCCCACGGCGAAGATCCAGTTGCCGATCTTGGTTTTGAACAACACCCACGTCGCGATCGCGGTGAAGACGAGCCACCACACGACGGTGATGCGGATACCGACTCCGAACACGGTGAACGACGACGCGAAGGTCGCGCGAGCCGAGTCGAAGCCTTGCATGTCGCTGACGCTCTGGGTGGCCACCTGACCGGCGACCAGCTTGGTGACGGCGAGGTTGATGCCGGCGAGCATGAAGAACGAACTCAGCGTGATGAGGAAGCTGGGGATCTTGGTCTTCATCACCAGGTAGCCGTTCAAGAAGCCGACACTCAGCGCGAGGACGAGAGACAGTGCCGCACCTGCCCAGAGATTCAGGTGCAGGTTGTAGGCCAGCATCGACGCCGCGAGCGAGCTGAACGTGACCGCCACGCCCGCCGACAGGTCGAACTCGCCGCCGATCATGAGGACCGCCACGCCGCACGCCATGATGCCGATGGTGGAACTTGCGTACAGCACGGTGGCCAGTGACGCCGCCTCGCGGAACGGGGCCGCCACGATCAGGAAGAAGACGAAGATGCCGATGGCACCGATGCCCGCACCCATTTCAGGGCGAATCAGCAGCCTCTGAAGGCGATTCCGCTCCTTGACGCGTTCGTCGCGAACGACCTTGTGGTCGGCGACGTTAAGGTCTGCCTGCGTAGTCATGTGTGGTCTCCCGTTCCTAGCGAGTTCCGGACTTGGCCAACTCGGCGACGGCGTCGATGTTGCCCTGATCGATGAAGGACGGCCCGGTCAGCGTCGGCTGACCGCCACCGATCAGGTTCTTGTTGTTCACGAACAGCCAGAGCGAGTCGATTGCGAGATAGCCCTGCAGGTATGGCTGCTGATCGACGGCCCACTGGACCTGACCGCCCTTGATCGCGTCGACGAGCGCGGCATTGGTGTCGAACGTGACGATCTTCGCCTGGCTGCCCGCGTTGCCCACTGACTGGACTGCGGTCAGCGCGATCGGCGCGCCAAGCGCGACGATGTGGTCGACGGAGGGATCCTGCTGCAGCTTGGCCGTGATGGTTGCCTCGACCGACGGCATGTCCTTGCTGTTCACGTTCAGGATTTCACTCTGGCCCTTGAAGCCCTGCTTGACTCCGGCGCAACGGGATTCGAGTGCAACCTGACCCTGCTCCTGAATGACGCAGATGATCTTCTTCGCGCCGTCGGCGTTCAGTTTCTCGCCCGCCGCGACGCCTGCAAGCTTTTCGTCCTGGCCGAAATACTCCTGAACTCCCATCGACTTGAAATCGTCGAAGCCGGAGTTGAACCCCACCACCGGAATACCCTTGGCCTCGGCGGCCTTGACTGCTGGCGCCATGGCATCGGGCTTGGCGAGCGTGACGGCGATGCCGTCGACGCCGCTGTCGATGGCGCTCTGAACCAGGTTGGCCTGATTGGGCGCCTCAGGATCGTTGGAGTACCGGAGTTCGATGTTGTCCTTCTTGGCGGCAGCCTCGGCACCCTTGCGGATGAGGTCCCAGAAGGAATCGCCCGGCACCTCGTGGGTGATCATCGCGACCGTCATGCGCGGCGTGTCGACGGAGCCACCGCCGCCACCTCCGTCACCGGTCCCGGCGGGCTTCCCTCCGGTGCTCGAACACGACACGAGTCCGAGGGCGACAACCCCGGCTCCAGCGACGGCTGCCAGCCGAACAAACTTCATCGTCTCTCCTGTCTGCGAGTGCCGTGCGACACTGCCCTGGAGACGATGTAATACGGGTCACAGCCGAAAGTCAATACTTTGTTCGGACATTAGGACTGCAGGTCATATGACCCCCGACGCAAAAAAGTTAGCCAGACAGCCCGCAGTCACCAACGACGACTGAGCGACTAGCGGTCGACGAGCGTGGTCTCGAAGTAGTAGCGCGACGCGCGATAGCAATGGTCGCCGTACTCAACGGCTTTGCCCGAGTCGTCGAAGGCGGTCCGGCTCATGGACAGGAGAGGGGCGCCGGCCTTCTCGGTCAGCAACCTGGCCTCGGTTCGCGTCGCAGGCCTGGCGCCGATTCGTTGCCTGGCGAGACGGATGTGCACACCGCGGGTGCGCAGCGCCTGATAAAGACCGATGCGCTCGAGTTCCTCTGCCGCCGGCGCCAAGTCGACCGGAAGATAGTTGACCATCACTGCCAGAGGCTCACCGTTGGCACGACGCAACCGCTGGATCGTGACGATCTCGTGGCCACTGGCCAGGTTCAGCTGCAGTGCGACCTCGTCGTCGGCTTTGCCGATCTGGTAATCGAGCAGTTCCGTCGTCGGCTCCTGGCCCGCACGGACCAGGTCGTCGAAGAGACTGGTCAGCTCGACGCGACGGTGAACGGGGTTCTGCACGACCTGCGTGCCGACCCCACGCTTGCGGACCAATAGGCCCTTGTCGACGATTTCCTGAATGGCACGGCGCGTCGTTGGACGCGACAACGTGAGCCGCTTGGCGAGGTCGAGCTCGTTCTCGAAGCGATCCCCAGGGACGAGGTCACCGTCCCGGATTGCCGCCTCGATCGCTTGAGCGAGTTGGTAATACAACGGCACAGGGCTCGATCGGTCGAGCTCAACCTGCAGCGGCACGTCGCCTCCGATCTCGGGTGACCAGACAAGACTGGGCCCAAGAGTAACACTGGCATGATCGCAAGTCTGAATGTCAGGACAAACTCTTGACAGAGCCGAGTGGCGAGGGGCACAGTCGTAGGCAAGCCATTCAATTACCGCCCTGGGAGCTGACGTGTCCACCTCACAGCCGTTCGACGTGCTGGCCATCGGCCGAAGCGGCGTCGACATCTACCCCTTGCAGATAGGCGTCGGGCTGGAGGAGGTGACGTCCTTCGGGAAGTTCCTCGGCGGCAGTGCCGCCAACGTCGCGGTGGCGGCGGCCCGTCTCGGCAACCGCGCGGCACTGATCTCCGGCGTCGGCGACGACCCGTTCGGACGATTCGTCCGAGCAGAGCTGAACAGGCTCGGGGTCGACAACCGCTATGTCGCAACACATGACGCCTACCCGACCCCGGTCACGTTTTGCGAGATCTTCCCGCCCGACGACTTCCCGCTGTACTTCTACCGCAAGCCGAGCGCTCCAGACCTTCAGATCACGCCGGACGAGATCGACGCCGACGCGGTCCGGTCGGCCCGGCTGTACTGGTCGACGGTGACCGGCCTTTCCGAAGAGCCCAGCAGAAGCGCGCACTTCGCGGCATGGGAGAGGCGATCTGGGGCGAGCGAAGCGACGGGGACAAGAGGAGGTCGCGCTCCCCTGACCGTGCTCGACCTCGATTACCGCCCGATGTTCTGGGAGTCACCCGCTGCCGCGACGGAGCAGGTGCAGCGCGCACTTCAACACGTCACGGTCGCCGTCGGCAACCGTGAGGAGTGCGAGATCGCCGTCGGCGAGAGCAACCCCCGCAAGGCGGCGGAAGCTCTGCTGGATCTCGGCGTGGAGTTGGCGATCGTGAAGCAGGGCCCGCGAGGCGTGCTAGGCAAGACCAGGCACAGCTCGGTGACCGTGCCGCCCAACGAGGTGGACGTCGTCAACGGACTCGGTGCGGGAGACAGTTTCGGCGGCAGCCTGATTCACGGTCTACTGCGCGGATGGCCGCTGGAGAAGACACTGCGTTACGCCAACGCCGCAGGCGCCATCGTGGCCGCCCGACTCGAATGTTCGACCGCCATGCCCACTGCAGCAGAAGTTGCCGAGTTGGCGGAACAAACCGCAGTGGAGGCCGTCAATGTCTGACGCACTTTGTGTCGACTACGCCCAGGTGACCGATCTGCGAGCGGCCGATCCTGCTGCCGTCGCCCGCGCTTGGGAGGACCGCACCACCCGGCCCACCATCCGGGGCGACGGTCGACTGATGATCGTGGCCGCGGACCATCCCGCCCGCGGCGCGCTGGCCGTCGGCAACCGGCCGACCGCAATGAACAGTCGCACCGATCTGCTGGACCGTCTGCGCGCCGCGCTGGCCGACCCGGGTGTCGACGGCGTGCTTGCCACGGCGGACATCCTCGACGACCTGCTGCTCGTCGGCGCGCTGGAGGACAAGGTCGTGTTCTCCTCGTTCAACCGTGGCGGCTTGGCAGGCGCGGCGTTCGAGTTCGACGATCAGATGACCGCTGCCACCCCGGAGTCGACCGCCGCCGCGAAGATGAACGGCGGAAAGATGCTGTGCCGCATCGCCCTCGACGATCCCGGGACGGTCACCACCATGGCGGCGTGCGCCAAGGCCGTGGACGAACTGGCTGCGCATGGCCTGATCGCGATGCTCGAGCCGTTCATGTCGAGCCGCGTCGACGGCAAGGTGCGCAACGACCTGA
>NZ_JAVROT010000277.1:0-35750 GCF_032162605.1 Mycobacterium sp.
CGGGGAGTTTCCTAGAGATCGGAGCGTTGGCCCGCACACCGGGTGACCCGAACGCGCTCTACGGTGACGGCGTGGTCACCGGGCACGGCCGGATCAACGGCCGGCCGGTGGCGGTGTTCAGCCACGACCAGACGGTGTTCCAGGGCTCGGTCGGCGAGATGTTCGGCCGCAAGGTGGCCAAGCTGATGGAATGGGTGGCCATGGTCGGATGCCCGATCATCGGCATCAACGACTCGGCCGGCGCCCGGATCCAGGACGCGGTCACCTCGCTGGCCTGGTACGCCGAACTGGGCCGACGGCACGAGATGCTGCGCGGCCTGGTGCCCGAGGTCTCGATCATTTTGGGCAAATGCGCTGGGGGAGCGGTCTATTCGCCGATCCAAACCGACCTGCTGGTAGCGGTTCGTGACCAGGGCTACATGTTCATCACCGGCCCCGACGTCATCAAGGACGTCACCGGCGAGGAGGTGTCGCTCGACGAGCTCGGTGGCGCCGACTACCAGGCCCGGTACGGCAACATCCACCAGGTCGTCGAGGACGAGAAGGCGGCGTTCCAGTATGTCCGCGACTACCTGAGCTTCCTTCCCTCCAACACCTTCGACGCGGCGCCGATCGTCAACCCCGGGCTCGAACCCGAGGTCACCCCGCACGACCTCGAACTCGACGCGATCGTGCCGGACGCCGACAACATGGGCTACGACATGCAGGAGATCCTGCTGCGGATCTTCGACGACGGTGACTTCCTCGAGGTGGCCGCGCAGGCCGGCCAGGCGATCATCACCGGGTACGCCCGGGTCGACGGGCACCCGGTCGCCGTGATCGCCAACCAGCCGATGTACAACGCGGGTGCGATCGACAACGAGGAGTCCGACAAGGCGGCCCGTTTCGTCCGGTTCAACGACTCGTTCAACATTCCGCTGGTCTTCGTAGTCGACACCCCGGGTTTCATGCCCGGTGTGCAGCAAGAGAAGAACGGACTCATCAAGCGCGGCGGTCGATTCCTGTACTCCGTCGTCGAGGCGGATGTCCCCAAGGTGACCATCACGGTCCGCAAGTCCTACGGCGGCGCCTATGCGGTGATGGGCAGCAAGCAGTTGACCTCGGACATGAACTTCGCGTGGCCGACCGCCCGCATCGCGGTGATCGGCGCCGACGGTGCCGCGCAGCTGCTGATGAAGCGCTTCCCCGATCCTAATGCTCCCGAGGTGCAGAAGATCAAGGCCGACTTCATCGAGGGATACAATCTCAACCTGGCGATCCCGTACATCGCTGCCGAGCGCGGCTACATCGACGCGGTCATCGAGCCGCACCAGACGCGGTTGCACCTACGCAGCGCCATGAGGCTGTTGCGGGACAAGCAGATTCAGCGCGTGGCACGCAAGCACGGCCTGATCCCGATCTAACCCCGCTTCCTCCGCGAGCGTGCGTGTCTGCTCCGCGACACGCCGCAGTTTTTGCGCAAATGCGCACGCTCGCCACGCGTCCAGCGTTGGATGACAGGGGTGTCGAACCACTTCACCGGACTCAGCCTCGGACCCCCGCTTGGCGACCAACGCCTCGATCTGTGCGATCTCTACGCTTTTCAGTCTGCCGCGGATCCCTCACGGACCGTCTTGATCCTGAACGCCAACCCGCAGGCCGACTTCCTGCACCCCCACGCCATCTACCGCATCGGCATCGACAACGACGGCGACCTCCGCGACGACATCACGTTCAGCTTCGTGTTCTCGGAGCCGCAGGACGGGCGTCAGACGGTGGACGTCTATCTGGCAGTCGACGACGAGGCCCGCGCCGAGCAGGCCGTCGGGTCGAAGATCTTCGATGCCGTCGAGGTGTCGTTCGGGCCCACACCGCAGGTCTTCCAGTCTGGCAGCTTCACGTTCTTCGCCGGCGCCCGCAGCGACGCGTTCTTCTTCGACTTCGACGGCGTCAAGAATCTGTTCGACACGTCCGGTGGGCGGAACTTCACGTCGCCGCATCTCGGCGCGGAATCCCCTTGGACCGGTGTGGATTCGAATACCGAAGCCAACGTGTGCTCGATGGTGCTGGAGCTGCCGACGAGTGCACTCGGCGCGGACCCCGACATTCGGATCTGGGGCCGCTGCAGCCTGCGTCGCGACGGTGAACTGCTGCACGTCGACAGGGCGGGGCACCCGTCGGTGAGCAGCTTCTTCAACACCGACGAGACCAAGGAGGAGTACAACGCCTCCGAACCGGTCCACGACCGCGAGCGCTGGATCGCCATGTTCATCCACCTGATGGGTCACACCGGTGGCTACTCGCGAGCCGAGGCCGTCGCGGCGATCGACGAGGAGGGCATCCTGCCCGACATGCTCAACTACGACCCGTCCAAGCCCGCGAAGTACCCCAACGGTCGGGTGTTCACCGACGACGTCATCGACTACCGGCTGGCGTTCCTCACCAAGGGTGACTGCCCGCCGAGCGGCCTGAGCCCGCATGCCGACACCCTGGGGGAGTTCCCCTATCTCGGTACGCCGCACTAGATCGCAGACAGTTCCAACCAGTCGTCGACCTCGAAGCGGTCTCCGCGCGCCACCAGGGTCGCGCCGCCGTGACCCGGATAGTGCGCCGGGATCACCGACGCGCGGGCGCGCGCCGCCTCGGTGAACACCCGCTTGCGCGTCACGGCCGCGGCGGCCGGGTCCACGTCGAAGCCGCACGGGTCGTCGGGCCGGGGAATCTGGATGGGGCAATGCGTGAGATCGCCGACGAAGACGGCCGGCTTGCCCGCGTCGAGCCACAACACCGATGACCCAGGGGTGTGTCCCGCGGCGGGTCGAAGCCGAAGCGACTCGCTGATTTGGAGATCGTCCGACCACAGTTCCATCTGGCCTTCGATGGGAATGACGCTGTCGTCCATGACGATTCGCGCACCTTGGTTCGTGCCCGGCCCGTCGGGGGCGAAGAAGCGGTAGTCGGCCTCCGGGATCAGGTAGCGCGCGTTGGGGAACGTCGGCACCCAAGAGCCGCTCGAAGAATTCCCCGGTCGCTGCTCTCCTGCCCGCCGATCGAGTGTGGTGTTCCACCCGACGTGGTCGGTATGAAGGTGGGTGTTGATGACGACGTCGACGTCGCCCGCGTCGACTCCTGCCCGCCCCAACGCGCCGAGGAAGTCGTTGTTCAGATGCGCGAGCGTCGGGATGTGCGGGCGTTCGCGGTCGTTGCCGACGCCGGTGTCCACGACGACGGTGAGTCCATCCACCTCGACGACCCAGCTCTGCAACACGACCCGCCACCGCCCGGTCCCCGGTTCGAAGAACGTCGGCACCAGGAGGTCGGCGTTGTCCTGCCACGCCGACGACGTGGTATCGGGCATCGTCGACCGGATGTTCGGCCGCAATCGGACACCCCGTTGACGCCTGGTCGGCAGGAGCCGCCGGACGATCGCGCCGCGGGGATCGTCAGCCGCGGCACCGCGGCCGTGATCGATCTGCTCGTCGCCGGAGTCGTCGTCGGCATCCTCTACCTCGGCGTGGCATTGACGAGGCTGATGCTGCAACCGTCGTCGTTCAGGTTTCCCGCGCCGAACGCGTTCTTCTCGACGGCGGTGATGTTCGCGGTGGCGGTGGTGTATCTCGCAGGGTGCTGGGTCACCTCCGGCTGCACGGCGGGCGGCGTCGTGATGGGTCTGCGGGTCGTCGGTCGGCGTTCGGGCCGTGTGTCGCTGGTGGTTGCGCTGTTGCGGGCGGCGGCCTGCGTGATCTTCCCGGTCGGTCTGGTGCTCGTCGCCGTCGACCGGCGGCGCCGCTCGGTGCAGGACCTGGTGCTGGGTACCCGGGTGGTCTACGTCAGACCGACGGGATGATGAGCTCGTCGACGACCCAGTGGGCGACGTCGGCGGGGTAGGGATCCGGTAGTCCGAGGACGAGGTGGCCGAAGCCGGCCTCGATGGCGCGGGCAATCGAATCCCTTGCGATGCCGGGCTGGTCGTAGGAGACCTGCAGGTGCATCGACCGCACGACGGCGGCGGGGTCACGCCCGATGTCGGCGCAGTAACGGTCCAGCAGCGCGCTGCGCTCGACGGCGTCGTCGATGTCGCCGCCGGGGATGTTCCACAGGTCGGCGTGCTCGGCGACGACGCGCAGGAGAAGTGCCGACCGCCCGCCGATGATGACCGGTGGGTGCGGTCGCTGGATCGGCTTCGGGTTGCCGAACGCACCGGTCAGCTGGACGTGGGTGCCGGTGAAGTCGAACGGTTCCGGGTCGGTCCACAACCGCCTGATCACCAAGAGAGCCTCGTTGAGGTTCCCGACGGAGTCCGAGAAGTCGTGGTACGGCAGACCGTGTGCCTCGTACTCGCGCCTGGCCGCGGGGTGGCTGGGCCGGGAGCCGGCGCCGATGCCGAAGTCGAGCCGCCCACCGGAGACGACGTCGGTGGTGGTGGCGATCTTGGCGAGAAGCGCGGGTGGGCGGAAGCGGTTGCTGGTGACGAGCAGTCCCACCCGCAGTCGGCGGGTCTGCGCGGCCAGGGCCGAGAGCAACGTCCAGCCTTCGAGAATCGGTCCGTTCGGATCCCCGAAGATCGGCATCAGGTGGTCGAAGAGCCAGGCGTGCTCGATCTCGGGTATCGCGTCCGCCTCCTGCCAGACCCGCAGAACGTCGTCGTAGGTGACCTGTGACGGCGCGGTCATGATGCCGAACCGCACCCCGGATGTCTGGGACATGTGAACGTCTCCTCTGGAACCTCTAGACTTCAATAAGCGGAACGATGTTCCTCTATCAACCTTACGGAACATTGTTCCGTTTAGCCATCGCACGCTGGGGAGGCACCGCGGATGACGGCACCGCGGAAACGGTCCGACGCCCGCCGCAACGAGGAAGCCCTGCTCGCCGCGGCGGCGGCGGCCTTCGTCAAGTCCGGCGTCGACGTGCCGGTGCGCGACATCGCCACCGCCGCCGGTGTCGGCGTCGCCACGATCTACCGGCACTTCCCGACGCGGGCCGACCTCATCGTCGCCGTCTACCGCCACCAGGTCGAAGCCTGCGCCCAGGCCGGTCCAGCCCTGCTGGGCGCCAACTCCTCGCCATACGCCGCGCTGGCGAAATGGATCGATCTCTTCGTCGACTTCCTCGTCACCAAGCACGGACTCGCGGGCGCCCTCCAGTCCGACGCCGCCGGCTTCGCGACCTTGCACGCCTACTTCCTCGACCGTCTCGTCCCCGTGTGCGCCGATCTGCTCGAGGCCGCCACCGATGCGGGTGAGATCCTTCCCGACGTCGGCGCCCTCTGGCTGATGCGCGGCGTGGGCAACCTCTGCATCGGCGCGGATACCGACCCCGGCTACGACGCGCGGCGCATGGTGCAGCTCGTCATCGCAGGGTTGGGGGCGAAACCCTAGGGCTCGATCCTGATCTTGCCCGGCGAGTACAGCCCGCTGCGCGTCGCGGTGCCAAGGTCGATCCGGGCGGGTTGCGCGTCGACGATCGTGTCGAACTTGCGCAGTGAGCCCCAGTCCCGGCCCCAGTCGTGCGACAGGTACGTCGCCATCAGGTTCTGCCGCAGCAGCAGATCACTGATGCCCAGTAGGCCGCCGTTGAGCCCGTCCTGCCAGGTGTCGGTGTCCTTGCGCTTGGCGTTGTAGTCGGGTGTGATGCGGAAGTTCGGGACCTCGGTGACGCCGTTGGCGTGGAGCATCGGCTGCTGGCACGGGAAGGCGAGGCCGACGGCCCAGTCCATCAGCACCGGCTGATCCGAGCCGAGGTACTGCTGGAGGGACTTCAGCTCGGGGACGCGCGGTGGGGTGACGGCGATCCAGTCGCCGGGCGTCAGCGACAGGTCATCGGCGACGATCCGCACCGACGTTGCATCGGCCGGGATCAGCGAGCGGTCGAAGCGAAGGTTGCGCCACGACGGAATGGGCCCGATGTCGTAGGGAACGACGCGGCCCGCCGCTACCGGCGCGCCGTCCGGACCCGGCTTGGCGTACTCCAACACGACGGACTGGCCGTCGGTGCGTCCGTTGAACACGCTGTCGCCGGTGATGCTGCCCGCCGCGGTGACGACCACCAGAGGTTGCGCGTCGTCGCGCTTCCCTCCATCAGGCAGTTGGTACCACGCTGAGCTCAACCGGCTCTGCTGTTGCGCCGGGCCGCCCACGTACGTTCCGGCCAGCGGCACGCGCTTGGGGTCGAGGCCGTACGGCAGCGGCACCGTCGACCCGTTGACGCCTGGGCTCGACAGCTTGACCGGCGCATTCCAGTCGTAGTCGGTGCCTGGCGTCGGAAGGTCGTTGCGAATCGCCTCGGCCACAATGTGTTCCGGCACGCCATTGGGGGTGAATCCGACGGGGCCGACACCGCCCAACGGGCCGAGGGGTCCGTAGTTTCCCGGCAGCGGCGCCAGGAAGCCCGCATTGGTGTCGGGCTCGACGAGCACGTCGTCGGCCAGGCCGCAGCCTCCGGTGAACGCCTTGAGGTTGGACGCCGCATTGGAGTAGGTCGGGTACTGCCGCACCACGCCTGCGAGCATCGAACCGACGAACACCACCACCATGAAGCCAGCAGTGATCGGAATCGGCGCGGCGGTCACCAGGCGCGCCAGCCTGCTCTCGGTGCGGTCGCGCGTGAAGTGCAGCCAGAAGGCCCACAGCGCGGCAATCCCGAACAGTGCGAAGAAGATCGTGCTGACGGTGACGCCGCCGAGCTTCGGCATCGCGTTGTTGAACGGGACGCCGTAGCTCGAGACGTACCACCAACCGTTGGTGCTGGAGAACGTCAGGGCCAGCACGAACAGCACGCCGGCGGTCAAGACCATCCGGTTGCGCGCGGAGCGCAACACGACCCGCGATACCAGCACCGTGGCGACTGCCGCCATCGCCGCACCGACGGCGGCGAACAGGCCGAAGTGATGCACCCACTTGGTCGGCGTGAACATCAGGAAGAACATGGTGCCGAAGATGATGCCGACGAGCCGCCACACCGGGCCGCGGGCGACGCCGGGAATTCGCTTGCGGCGCAACATGATGAAGAGCGACGCGAAGAGGCTCAACGCGGTGATGAAGAAGCCGAATCGGCGCGACAACGACCCGTCGACGGTCGGCAGGAACAGATAGTAGTAGCGCAGGTTCTCGGTGTACCACGCCTGGCTCGGACCGATGGCGGTGCGAATCCTGGTGGCTTCCAACACCGTTGCCAACGTCTGGTCGGCGAAGACGACGGTGAGGATGATGGTGCCCGCGGCAAGTAGGGGGAGCACCAGCGGCCAGGTCCCCACGACGCGGCGCCTGCGCACCAGGATGCGCAGCAGGGGCCGACCACCGGCCAGCAGCGCGGCGACCGCGATCAGGCCCGTCGGCTGGATGCCGAGGGTGAAGGCCGCGGCCGTGATCGCCAGCGCGGCCGGCGTGAGCCGACCCGAGATGATCGCGCGCTCGATGAGCACGTAGGTGATCAGCGCTCCGGTGGCGATCTGGCCCTCGGGCCGAAGCCCGTTGTTGAACGGCATCCACGCGGCGAGCAATACCAGTCCGGCGGACCACATGGCGGCCCGACTCGACGCCACCGCGGGCCCGAGCCGGGGCAGCACCTCGCGCGAGAGCAGGAGCCAGCACACCAGCGCACAGATCAAGTCGGGCAGGCGCATCCAGATGCTGGCGTCGCTGACGTGGGTCATCAGCGCGAGCAGGTTGTAGAACCAGCCGAACGGGTCCTCGGGGCTGCCGAACCACCGGAAGTAATTGGACATGTAGCCCGCCCGGTCGGCGACCCGGGCCATCTGCAGGATGTAGCCGTCGTCGGACGAGTTGGCGCCGATGACGTGCCAGACCAGGAACCCACCGACCACGACGACGTCGGTCGCCGAGAAGGTGCGCCAGCGCGACGGGATCACCCGCTGCATGCGTCTGCCATCGAGCTGGTCGAGGCGCCACAGCGCGACGAGCGCGATGACGGTGGCGACCATGGCCAGCAGCATCGCGCCGAGCTTCGCGGCCGTGGGTTTGGTGGTGTAGCGGGTGTCGACCGTCGCCGATAGTGAAAGTCCCTGCGGCGCAGGTCCGGTCAAGCCAGTGAAGACGCCGACGAAGTTCGGCCGCAGGTTGGGGTCGGCGAATCCGGTGCGGAGCTCCTTGCCGTCTGGACCGGTGAGCCCGACGAACGTGGCGAACGTACCTGCTTCGGCAGAGGTGATCTCGATGGTCGAACATCCCGGCGTGCCCGAGGAGCCGACCACCTTGGCTCGCGGGACGCTCGCGACCACCACGTTGCGGTCGGTGACGTCGACGCGGGTGCTGTTGACGTTGACGAACAGCGCATTGAGCGCCGCATCCTTGGCGTCGGCGGGGGCGGTGCCAAGCACCATGCCACCCGCGGGTGGCATATCTCTGACCAGTTCGCACGGCACGGTGACCGACATCGTGACCGGTGTGAGGGTGATCAGCGGCGCAGTGACGTTCTCGAGCTGCCCACTTTGCGGCCAGTTCACCGTCGCGGTCGTCTGCACCACCGGAAGCAGCGGCGTCAGCACCGACAACACGAAGCCGATCAAACCGGCGATCATCGCCACCCAGCGGGTGGTCTTGGCGTCCGATCTCATGAGTCAGTTCCCAGCGGCAGGGCCCGGATGGGGCCGCGACGCGTCCAGCCCAGAACCGTCTCGGTGCCCACCTCGACGGCGACCTCGGGGGCGGCTGCTGCGGGCACTATCCGGTCGTAGCGTTCGATCGAGCCCCAGTCGCGGTACCAGTCCCCGCTCAGGTACGTCGGCACCGTGGAGGTGCGCAACAAGGCCTGGATGTAGAGGAAGGGGCCGCCGTCGTCAGCGGACTGCCATTGGTTGGACGAAACGACGACCTGCTTGGCGTTGGGAAGAATCCGGTATTCGGGGAGCTCGGCGATGCCGAGGTGCTGCGTCGCCGGGTGCTGGCACGGGAAGTTGGCGGCCGATGCGATGTCCATCAGCACCGGTGTCGTCGACCCGAGGAACTGCTGCGCGGTCTGCAGCACCGGCACGCGTGGCGGTGTGAACGCGAGCCACTGGTCGGTGGACAGGTTCGGGTCGTCGGCGACGATGCGGGCGACGTTGGCCTCCGGCGGTGCCCAGGCCAGCGGGAAGCGCAGGTTGCGCCAGGCTCTCTGCGGCGTGACCGGGTCGATGGGCTGGACTTCGGCCAACGGGCGGAAGCTGCCGTCCGGGTTGCGCACGCCCCATTGGAGTTTCAGCGACTGGCCGTAACTGAAGTCGCCTTCCTCGTCGGTGGACCAGATGGCGCCCGCCGCGGCGACGGTGACCAGGGGCCGATCCGGCGTTCTTGGCGGCAGCTCGTACCAGGCTGACGTCGCCCTGGCCGCTGCGGTGTTCTCTTTGTAGCTGCCCATCACGGGGGTGCGCGACGGGTCGAGCCCGAACGGAAGGAACACGCGCGATCCGTTGATGCCCGCGGGACCGTAGCCGCCGCCGGTGCCCGCCGAGAACCCGATGCCGACGTTCGGCTTGTCGGGTGATCCCGGGGAGTTGACGGTGCCAGGGTTGGCGGTGACGGGCTCGGGCGGCAGAAGGGTGTCGCTGACGCCGTTGGGCGTGAAACCTTGGGGGTCGGTGCCACCGAGCGGACCGTCCGGCCCGAACTGCTGACCCGAAACGGGCTGCAGGAGGCCGGCATTCGGGTCGGATTCGACGAGGACGGCGTCGGCCATCGCACAGCTCGCTCCGCCAGTGAGCGCGTCGACGTTGGCCAGGGCGGTCGTGTAGTTGGGGTAGCGGGCCGCAGCGCCCTTCATCATCGACCCGACTTCCAACAGCACCATCAACGTCGCCACCACTAGCAACGGCGTCGAGGCCAGCACCCGGTTGCGGCGCGTGTTCTTGACCTCGGTGTGCCCGGTGTAGTCCATCCGGAAGTGCAACCAACCGGCCAGCAGACCGGACGCAATCGCCAGCACCAGGAACATCGTCGTCACGGGTTGGCCTGCGATCACCGGCTGCTTGTCGAACCAGGGCACGCCGTAGTTGCCGACGTAGAACCAGCCGTTGATTCCCGAGGTCGCCCAGGCCAGCACGAACAGCAGCGCGGTGACGTACAGCGCGAGGTTGCGTCGGCTGTGCAGCCCGACGCGGGAGAACGTGAAGGCGGTGACCGCGCCGAGCGCTCCGCCGAGGCCCGCGAACGCCCCGAACTGCACGGCCCACTTGGTGGGGGTGAAGGTCAGCAGCAACAGGCCGATGGCCGTCGTGCCGATCAGGCGCCACACCGGGCCGCTGACCATGCCTGGCAGATTGCCGCGGCGCAGCACCACCGCAAGGATGCCGAAGAGGCACAGCAGCAGGATGAGCACCGAGAAGCGTCGGGTCAGGGATCCGTCGACGCTGTCCTCGACGGTCAGGAAGTAGTAGCGGAGGAATTCCTGGTACCAGGCGATGGTCGGGCCGACGGTGTACTTGATCCTGGCGGATTCGGCGACGGTGGCCAGCGTCTGGTCGCGGAAGACGATCACGAAGAGCAGTGACAGTGACGCCGCGTACGCGGCCAGGGGGGCCAGCAGTCCGGTGCCGTTCTCGCCCGACCGCCGGGCGCGGACGATCCGGGCGATCGCACGGGCGCCGACCAGCAGCGGCGCGACCGCGATCAGGCCCTGCGGCGCCAGCGTGACGCTGAACATCGCGACGATGATCGCGACGGCGGCGGGCCAGAGCCGGCGCGCCCCGATTGCGTACTCCACCAGAACCCACGTCAGCAGTACGCCGAAGGCAATGAGCGGCTCGGGTCGCAAGCCGTTGTTGAACGGGAGCCAGCTGGCGAGGAAGACGGCGGCGCCGGTCCACACGGCCACTCGGTTCACCGCCAGCCGCCTTCCAAGCCGGGGCAGCACCCAACGACTCAGCAGCAGCCAGGTCGCCAGACCCGCCAACAGCGCGGGCAGGCGCGTCCACACTCCGGTGGCACTGATCGCGGCGAGGTGCGCGAGCACCCACTGGTACCAGTCGAACGGTGCTTCGGTGGCTCCGAAGTAGCGGTAGTAGTTGGCGGCGTAGCCCGCATCGCGGGACACCCGCGCGATCGTCAGGTTGTAGCCGTCGTCGGAGGAGATGGCGCCGACGACGTGCCACAGCAGCAGGATGCCGATGACCGCTACGTCGGCCAGCCACGTGGCGAGCCCGACCCGCCAGAACCTGCGCCACGCACCGTGCACCCGGCGGCCCCCGCTGAGCCCGATGTCGCCGCCGGGGCGGCTCCGGAAATCCAGGAGGGCGAGCGCCACGATCGACGCGATGGTGGCCAGCACGCCGAGCACCATCAGTGCCGTCTTCAGCGTGGTCGGCGAGGTGATGAAGCGGGTGTCGACGTCGATTCGGGCGGACGGGCCAGGACTGGCGGCAGCGACCTTCAGATCGGTGAAGATGCCCACAACCTGCGGCTTCTTCTCGGGCGCAAGGGTTCCGGTGGCACCGGGGATGCCGACGAACTCAGCGCCGACCCCGCCGACGTTGGCCCAGATGTGCAGCGAGCTGCACGCGCCCGAGTCCACGGCCTGCCGTGGTGCGACGGTGGCCACGGAGTCACGGAAGGCGACGACGACGCTGTCCGTGGTGGCCCGCACGAACAGGCCGTTGCGGCTGGCGTCGATGCCACCGTCGGGGATCGTCGAGAACACCACGCCGCCCGCGCCGGGCAGCGTCGAGACGGCCTCGCACGGGATGGTGACGTCGAGGGCCAGGGGTGCGCCGGACACCAGTGGCGCGGTCACGTCGGTGACCAGCCCGTCGGGCCCGCTGCCCTGCGGCCACAGGATCGTGGCCGTCGTCTGCCGGACGGGCAGCAGCGGGCTGAGTAGGCAGAGCACGAGTCCGACGAGGCCCGCGGCGATCGCGATGAGTCGAACGGTCCGAGCGGGCACGAGGCTCGATGCTATGCGAAGACCTCGTGGGCGTTGCGTCGCCATGCGGCGACCCCGGGAATTCGAGCGCTGACCTCAGCTCAGTCGCAGCGGACCTGGCGACCAGAGCCCACTGCGGGTCGCGGTACCGAGGTCGATTCGCGCCGGCTGGGCGCCGGGATACCAGGGCGTCAGCTTCTGCAGTGCACCCCAGTCGCGGAACCAGTCGTCCTTCAGATACGTCGGCACCGGCTCGGCGCGCACCAGCAGCTCGGTGATGCCGAGCGGACCGCCGCCGAGATAGTCCATGACGGGGGAGTTGGCCTCGGCGCCGAAGCGGTCCGGCAGGATCCGCCACTTGGGGACCTCGGTGACGCCGTTCTGGTGCGCGAAGGGGCGCTGGCAGGGGAACGCTAGACCGACCAGCCAGTCCAGCAACACCGGATCTTCTGAGCCGACGACGTCCTGCAGCGTCTTCAGCTGCGGGATCCTCGGCGGCGTGACCGCGATCCAGTGCTGGGGCGCGAGGTCCTGGTCGGACGCGATGAGGCGCACCTGCGTCGCCTCGGATGGAATCGCGCTCAGTGGCACGCGCAGGTTGCGCCACGCCGGCACGGCCCCGACGTCACCGAACCTGACGCTGCCGCCCGGCTGGCCCTTGGCGGCCTGCTCGTCGGTGGCCCACTGGACGAGTACTTCGCCCGGATCGAACCGTCCTGCGGCGGCGACCACCAGCAGCGGGCCCGCCTGGTCGCGGGCGGGCAGTCGATACCAGCCCGACCGCAGTTGGGCGGGCTGCTGCGTGCCCGGCCGCCAGCTGCCCATGACGGGCGTGGTGGCTGGGTCGAGGTTGTACGGCAGCCGCGCACGTGACCCGTTGACGCCCGCGGCGGCCGTCGTGCCGCCTTCGGTGCCAGGTTCGCTGCCGGACACCACCGATCCGTCGGTGTCGGCGAAGTTGCCGCTGCCCTGTGGCTCCGAGACGGGGTCGGCCGACACGTCCGTCGGAATTCCGTTGGGGTTGAAGCCCTGTGCGGTCGCAGCGCCGAGCGCAGTGCCCACCGGCGTGTCAACCGGAGTCAACATGCCTGCGTTCGGGTCCTGTTCGACCATGACGTCGGTGGCCAGACCGCACGTCTTGCCTGCCACCGCCTCCAGGTTCGACCGCCCGACCGTCCACCCCGGGTACTGCCCGACCGTCGCGATGGTCAGCGATGCCACCTCGAAGACGACCAGCGCCCACACGGCAATCGTCAAGGGCACCTGCGGGATTCGTGACCACCATCGGGGATCGCGCTTCGGCGGTGCGGTGTCCCGCTCGGATCCTCTTCCCGGGTCGCTGCGCTCCTGCCCTCCGGCGAAGTGGAACCACGCCGCCAGTAGCAGGGTCAGTACGGAGAAGCCGAGCAGGATTGTGGTGAACCCGAACTTGTACGCCGGGAACGCATTCGACCACGGCACGCCGAAATTCGAGACGTACCACCACCCGTTGACGCTGGCGAACGACAAAGCGGTGATGAACAGCACCGCGGCGGCGAAGATCGTGCGGTTGCGGCGTGACCGCATGGCCACGGCCGTCACCGCAACGGCGGCCAGTGCCCCGAGTGGTCCGGCGAGTCCGGCGAAGACGCCGAAGTGGTGCGTCCACTTCGTCGGGGTGAACATCATCATGAGGAAGGCGATGATCGTGATGCCGATGATGCGCCGGCTCGGCCCCGCCGCCGTCCCGGGAATTCGCCCCTTGCGCAACGACATCGCCACCGAGACGGCGAGTGCCAACAGCAGCGCGAGTACCGCGAACCGCCTCGCGATCGAGCCGTCGGGCGTAGCCAGGAAAAGGCGCTCGTAGCGGATGTGCTCCTCGAACCAGGCCAGGCTGGGGCCGACCGCAGACTTGAAGGCGTTGGCCTGCACCTCGGCGGCCATCGTCTGGTCGCGGAAGATCAGGATGATGGTGACGGTGCACGCCGCCAGGATCGGCGCCAGCAGCGCTAGATAGCCGAAGCGCGAAGTATGGGCTGCGACAATGGTTTTCAGCGGACCGATGGCGACCAGCAGGGCTCCGACGGCGGCGATGCCGGTGGGTCCCGAGAACAGCGTCAACGCGCCGATGATGAGCGCGATCGCCACCGGAAGTAGCCGGCTGGTGGCGACGCCGCGCTCGACCGAGCACCACGTGAGCAGAATCCCCAGCGCGATGATCGGTTCCGGGCGCAGCCCGTTGTTCAGGGGCAACCAGAACGCCAGGAACATGCCGGCCGCTGTCCATGCGGCGGCCCTGTTGGCCTTCACCGCATGTCCGAGTCGCGGGATGACCTCGCGGCTGATCACCCACCAGCACGCCAGCGCCATCAACAGCGTGGGCAGCCGCATCCACACGCTCGCAGTGCTGACGTGCGCCCACATCGCCAGAAGGTCGTAGTACCAGCCGAACGGCGACTCCGGCGTGCCGAACCACCGGTAGTAGTTGGCCATGTAGCCGGCCTTCTCGGACACCCTGGCCATCGTGAGGATGTAGCCGTCGTCGGAGGTGTTGGCGCCGACGAAGTGCCACCAGACCAGGGCCGCAGTGACCAACCCGTCCAGCGGTGTCATCGACCACCAACGCGGAGGCAGGAAGCGCCGGTGCCGCATGCCGTCGGCGCTGTCGAGCACGTGCAGGGCGCCGAGCGCGAGAATGGTCATCGCGATGCCGACGATCATCGCCAGCATCTTCAAGAGCGTCGGCGAGGTGCTGTAGCGGGAGTCGATCGAGGCCGAGAACTGCAGGCCGGGCGGTGCGGAACCGGACAGGTCTGTGAAGACACCGACGATCTGCGGCCGGAAGTCGTAGCCGCTGCGCTCGCCCTTCAGCGGATCGCCCGGCTTGGCCGGGCTCTCGGCGTCGGGGCCCGCTCTGAGGCCGACGAACTCGCCGGTGACCGTGTCGGCGTGGGCGGTGAACGTCAGCTGCTGACAGGCGGGGCTGAGCACCTGAGTCAACGGTGCGGTGACGACCGGGGTGTTGCGCACTATGACCAGCAGGTCACCACCGACGCGTTCGATGAGCAGTCCGCGGTCGACCGCCTTGGGAGCCTGCTTGGGCACCGTGGAGAGCAGCACCGTCCGTGCAGCGTTCTGAGGGCCGACCAGCCCTGCGGCGGCGCGGCACGGAATCGATACGTTGAGATCGGTCGCCACGTACCCGATGAGCGGGGCGTCGACGCTCTGCATGACGCCGTTCTGCGGCCAGTTGAGCTGGGCGGTGGTCTGGGTGACGGGGAGCAACGGCGTGGCGACGGCGAGGAGCGCACCCAACAGACCGGCGACGATGGCGACGAGCCGCGCGGTCCTGTGGTTGGCCCCGGCTTCCGTCACGGGGCTAGATGATAGTTGGCCGGTCGGCGAGGTCTGACCCGTCACGGCGACCTACTTCCGGATTGCCAGCACGAAGGGGCCGATGTCGGACACGTCCCACCGCGGATCGTCGAACAACGTGGCGTCGAGCGAGACCTGGTAGCGGCGCACGTTGGGCTGGTTCGGGTAGACGTCGCTGGCGAGTCGCAGTGTGTAGGTGTCGTTGGCGCCGTGTCGCATCAGGAACACCGTCGGCGGCTGCCACGGCAGCTTGTCGAGTGCCGCGACGAACTGGTCGGCCTTGGTGATGGTGGCCCAACCTTCGATCGCCGCCGACCGCTCCTTGAACTGGGCGAGCGGGTTGGCGTAGTGCGACGTCAGGCCCTGGAACCCGTAGTAGGGGTAGTAGGCGAGGAAGCTGTAGTCCGCGGTCATCACGACGGTCTCGTTGCGTGGCCGCCCGGTGACCTCGCCGATCTTGGCGTCTACCGCGCGGTAGTACTGCTCGGCGCCCGGTGGTCTGCGGTCCGCTCGCTGGCCGCTCCCGTCGGTGTCGGTGTAGGCGACGACGATGTCGGGCCGCAGCACGTCGGGAATGTCCTGGGTGAACGTCATGGCGCCGATCGCGCCGAGTGCCGCGCCCGCGGCGATGACGCGCTGTCTGGTCCTCGGGGTGTACCTCGCGGCGATGGCCAGCGCGGCCTCGACGAACCCGAGCGCACCCGCCGCCGTCAGGAGCACTGTCAGCATGGGCTGGAGTCGGAAGGACAGCAGCGTGGTGCCCACCAGCGTGGTCAGCATCGAGAGCAGTGACCACGCGTAGACGGCGAGTACGCCGACGGCTAGCGCGCCCGCGCGGGTGGAGCTGCGCGCGTAGACCACCAGCCACAGCGTGCCGATCATGCAGAGCGCGCCGAGCAGGGTGAAGTCCAGCATGGGGAACGTCAGCTGGGCGCCGTCGGACGGCAGGTAGTGCTGGGCGGTGCCGCTGTCGGCGGGTGAGCCCTTGGTGGCGGCCAGCAGGTAGGGCCCCCAGCCGATCAGCGCGAGCGCACCGGAGATGGCGGTGATTACTGTGAGCCGCAGCAGCGGGTCCCAGCTGCGCCGGATAACCGCGGCGAGTAGCGCCATGAGGACGAGCGTGAACGCCGCGTATGCCAGCAGCAGCGTGTAGAACAGCGCCGCCAGCCCGAGGAAGAGACCGACGCCGACGACGGCCGCCCAGCCGCCGTGTCTGCTCCGTCCCCGCAGCCCTGACCACGCCAGGACGAACACCGGCGGCAGGAGCACCGTGATGATCGCTGCGTACGGCTCGGCCGGTGCGTACGCGAGCGTGGCGGCGGCGGTGGCCGTCGACACCACCAGCGCGAGCTCGAAGCGGATCATCGTCGCCCACAGCACGAACGCGACGACGATGGCGGCGGTGATCGAGATGATCGCCCACGGCTTGAACATCTCCCACGCGGGCGTGCCGGTCAGGGCGGCCAGCCTGCCGCCCAACCAGAACCAGCCAGGCGGGTAGTACGGCGGGAGACCGATGTAGGTCATGTCGTGCGGCGCCGCGGTGTCGGTAAGCCGCGTCAGGTACTCGGTGCGGAACTGCTGGTCGACCGAGACGCCGAAGAGGTACAGCTTGGTGGCGCCCAGCGGCATCGCGAGGGTGACGGTCGAGAGCGCCGACAGCGACACCACGGAGACAGCCCCGGCGAGCAGCTGCTTGCGCTTGCGCCAGAGCCAGCCCGCCGCGAAAAGGCCGATGAGGCAGACGAACTGGCCCACCGTGGTGAGCGCATGCAGCTGGTTCGACGAGTTGAACGCAGGCCACTCGACCCGCGCGATCGCGACCAACGAGACCGCGGAGACCACGACCGCGATCGCCGCGGCGGCAGCCATGAGGCCGACCGCCTTCAACGCCGGCACCTGACGCGCTCGGTTCATCCCCGGGTCGCTCCGCTCTGCCCCGCAAGCGGGGGTACCCCCAGCACCGGCGCTCAGATCGGCAGCTTACGGAAGATCGGCCGCGGGACGTGCCGCAGAACCATCATCACGTAGCGGAACGCCGCAGGTGCCCACACCAAATCCTTGCCCTTGGCCGACGCGGTCACGGCGAGTTCGGCGACGTACTCCTTGTCGACGGTGAACGGGGCCTCCTTGGCGCCGGTCGCCTTCCAGTGCGCGATCGTAGTCGAGGTGCGCACCTGTCCTGGGCGGATGACCAGCACGCGAACGCCGAACTCG
This sequence comes from Mycobacterium sp., assembly GCF_032162605.1. Classification (GTDB taxonomy): domain Bacteria; phylum Actinomycetota; class Actinomycetes; order Mycobacteriales; family Mycobacteriaceae; genus Mycobacterium. The sequence continues at coordinate 17,407 of NZ_JAVROT010000277.1, forward strand.
CGCAGCGCTTCTCCGAGCCCGAGGTAGAAGCCGTCGAGCCCGGCCTTGGTGGAGCCGTAGACGAAGTTGGAGCGACGCACCCGCTCGCCCGCCGCCGAACTCATCGCGATGATCCGACCGGAGCCCTGGGCACGCATCTTCTCGCCGACCAGCACCCCCACGGAAACGGCTGCGGTGTAGTTGATCTCGGCGATCTGCACGGCCTTGCGCTGGTTCTGCCACAGCTCCTCGGCATCGCCGAGCAGGCCGAAGGCCACGATCGCCACATCTATGTCTTTCCGGGCGGTGCCTTCCCCCCAGGCCTTTTCGATCACCGCCGGATGGGTGTCGCTCTTGACGCCGTCGAAGTCGATCCATTCGACGGACTTGGCTCCGGCCGACGTCATGGCGGCAATGGCGTCGTCCTTGCGCGGATGGTCCGGCAGGTCGGCCAGGATTACGCGCGCCGAGGCGTCGCGGAGATAGCGCTCGCAGATGGCCAGTCCGATCTCGGACGTCCCGCCCAGGAGGAGGATGGTCTGCGGGTTGCCCACGCCGTCGAACACCATTTAGAGAAGCTCCAAGCGTCGGGCCATGTCCGAGGCGAACACCCCGGCGGGATCGACCTTGCGGCGCACCGCAATCCACTCGTCGATCCGCGGATACATGGCGTGAAAGGTCTCGGCGGTAGTGCGCGAGTCCTTGGCGGTATAGAGGCGACCGCCGAATTCGAGGACTCGGCGGTCGAGCTCGTTGAGAAGTTGGCCGATGCCTGCCTTCGTCGGGAAGTCCATGGCGACGTTCCAACCCGCCATCGGAAAGCTCAGTGGTGCTTTGTTTCCCGGTCCGAATACCTTGAACACGTTGAGTGCCGAATAGTGCCCGCTGCGTTGGATGTCATGGATGATCCGTTTGAACTCCTCGACCGCTGACAGCGGCACGAGAAATTGGTACTGGGCGAAGCCGGCAGGCCCGTAGCCACGGTTCCACTCGCCGAGCAGGTCGAGCGGGTGGTAGAACTGCGTCAGGTTCTGGACCTTGCCGCGGTAGTGGCCGCCCCGACGGTAGTACAGCTCGCCGATGGTGCTGAGCGTCAACTTGTTCATCAGGCCGTTGGGGAAGATGTCGGGCACCGTCATCAGTTGCGGTGCGTCGAACTTCAGCGGGTCCTTCGCAAGCTTGTCCGGCAGCTCGTCCCTGCGCGCAAGCCGGCCGCGGGTGATGGCCGCCCTGCCCAGTTTCGGCGGTGCGCTGATGGCGTCGAACCATGCACTGGAGTACGTGTAGTCGGCCTCGCTGCCGTCACTGTGGAAGGCGATGGTCTCGTCGAGGTTCGCGGTGTTGTCGCCGTCGTTGATGAAGTACGCGGTTTCGGTGGGCGTCATCTCGATGGTCGCCCGCAGGATGATGCCGGTGAGCCCGTTCCCGGCGACGGTGGCCCAGAACAGCTCGCCGTCCTGGCCGTCCGGGGTCAGGTGGCGGATCTGGCCGTCTGCGGTGAGCAGTTCCATCGAGCGCACGTGGTCGCCGAAGCTGCCTGCGCTGTGGTGGTTCTTGCCGTGGATGTCGCAGGCGATCGCACCACCGATGGTGACCTGGCGGGTGCCGGGCAGGACCGGCACCCAGAGTCCGAACGGCAGGGCGGCTTTCATCAGCTGATCGAGACTGACGCCGCCGTCGAGGTCGACGAGACGTGTCTCGGCGCTGATCGAGTGGATCTTGTTCAGGGCGGTCATGTCGACGACGAGCCCGCCGCCGTTCTGCGCGTTGTCGCCGTACGACCGACCAAGCCCGCGCGCGATCACGCCGCGGCCGTCGGCGCTGGCGACGGCCTTCGCGATGGTCTCCGCGTCGGGGGTCGACAGCACGCGGGCGACGGTGGGCGCGGTACGGCTCCAGCCCGTCAGCCGCTTGGTGGTGGTTGCAAACATCGTGACGAGGGTACCGCCTGCCACGTGTGACTCAGCGGAGCCGGAAAATGACCGCCCGCTGAACGATGAAGTTGATGACGGTCGCCGTGCCCTGCGCGATGACGAACGCGACCACGACGGCGGTGGCTGTGTAGTGCAGCAGATGTAGGAACAGGTGATTGAGTCCGACCTGGACCGCGAAGGTGACGGCGTATAGCGCGACAACAGCGATGAAGCGGGCAGTGCTTGGTGGTGCCTGGAACGTCCAGCGGCGGTTGATCAGATACGCCGTGGTGGTGCCTGCGATGAAACTGATGGTCTTGGCGAGATCGGGGTTCAGTCCCACCGCCTTGTACAACAGCACGTAGAGCCCGAAGTCCACGATCGCCGACAGCCCGCCGGTCACGATGAACCGCCACGCCTGGGTGGTCAGGCTCAGGTTCGGCGACATCGGGGGCTCGGCCACGCGGGCAGCTTAGCCAGCCCGCCCGGGGGGCCTCACCAGTTCACCCTCTCGAGCACACAGCACAGTGCGTCGACCGCCGGACCGAACGCGTGCTCGGCCGGGGTGCCGAAGTTGACGACGATGCCGTCGGTGGAAGGGATCTCGGGACCTGCGTCCGGGTGACGGAGCAGTGCCAGGCCGGAGAGTGCGATGCCGGCCTCGCCGGCGCGGCGCAGGATCTCGGCCTCGGTGCCGTCGGGCAGGGTCAGCAGCAGGTGCAGCCCGGCCGACAGTCCGATTATGCCGACGTCGAATGGCTGCAGTCTCTCGACGAGGCGGTCGCGGCGGCGCCGGTAGTTCTGGCGCATGCGGCGAATGTGCTTGTCGTAGCTGCCGTTTGCGATGAAGTCGGCCATCGTCAGCTGGGCGATCCCGTTGACGTAGAACTGCTGACCACCCATGGCCACGAGCACCCGGTCGATCAGGTCGTCGGGCAGCACCATCCAGCCCAGACGCAGCACGGGTGCCAGGCTCTTGCTGGCCGATCCGAGGTACACCACCCGCTCGGGGTCCAGTCCCTGCACCGCGCCGACGGGTTGGCGGTCATACCGGAATTCGCCGTCGTAGTCGTCTTCGATGAGGTATCCACCGGAGCGCTGCGCCCAGTTCAGCACCGCAGTGCGACGGGTGGGGTGCAGTGGTACGCCGTGCGGGAAGTGGTGCGCGGGGGTGAGCAGCGCGGCGGGTGTGTGGAGCCCGTTGAGGTCGTCGACGATGGCGCCGTGGTCGTCGACGGCGATGGGGGTCGTCGCGACGCCCATCGCGGCGAGCGCCTCGCGGAACAGGTACAGGGCGTAGGCCTCCACGGCGATCGGGCCTGCACCGGAGAAGACGCGGCCGAGGATCTCCACGGCGTGGCGGGTGCCCGCGCAGATGACGATCGAGTCGGGGGTGGTGCGAACGCCGCGGACCCTGGCGAGGTACTCGGCGAGCGCGTCGCGCAGCTCGATCCGGCCCCGCGGGTCGCCCATCCGCAGCGCCTCATTGGGTGCGGTGGCCAGCGCTCGCCGGGTCGAGGCCAGCCACGCACTCCTGGGGAATTCGGCGACGTCGGGTGAACCGGGCATCAGGTTGTGCGTCGGGACGCCGGGGACGCCCCTGGGACGGGCGGGCAGCGGTGTGGCGCGGCTGTTCACCACCCAGGTGCCCGTGCCCTGGCGCGACGCCAGCCACCCCTCGGCGACCAGTTCGGCGTAGGCCTCGGCGACGGTATTGCGGGCCAACCCGAGGTCGCCGGCCAGGTCCCGCGACGGCGGCAGCATGGTGCCCGCCGCGAGCCTGCCGGTCCTCACGGCGTCGCGCAAAGCTGTGAGCAGGAGTTCTCGCACTCCGCGCGTCCCAGGCGTGATGGCGTCCCGCAGCTCGAGGTGCAGGTCGCGTGTTCCGGTATTGGCCCACGAAGTCACGCTAGAATTGAACCATGTCGATGGTTCTTTGGCGGCTAGCCTGGCGAACATGACGCAAACACTCGAACACCCCACCGCCATCGACCGCCTCGCGATCTACAAGGTCTCGCCGGAGTTGTACGACGCCATGATGAGGTTGAGCACCGCCGCGGCGAAGGACGTCGACCCGACCATCGGCGAGCTGATCAAGATCCGGGCCTCGCAGATCAATCACTGTGCGTTCTGCCTCGACATGCACGTCGCCGACGCCCGCAAGCAGGGCGAGACCGAACAGCGACTCGCGCTCGTCGCCGCGTGGGATGAGGCGGGCAGTCTGTTCACCACGCAGGAACGGGCCGCCCTCGAACTGACCGAGGCCATCACCGAACTGCACCACGGTCATGTCCCCGACGAGGTCTACGCCAAGGCCGCCGAGGTCTTCAGTGAGAAGGAGCTCGCACAGGTGATCGCCATGGCGGTGACCATCAACGCATGGAACCGGTTCAACGTGGCGACTCGGATGAAGGCACCGCGCCGCTGACCCGTTCGACGAGGATGGGCGGGTGCCCGACGCGCAGATCTCCTACGAGGGTGGCGTCGTGCTGAAGTTGCACCGGCCAGGCACCGACCCGCAGGCACTACGACGACGCCTGCGGGTCGCCGTGCGTTCTGGGGTCCTCGCGTCGCCGCTGACCCTCGAGCCGCAACGGGTCGACGGTCGTTGGCTCACCCGCTGGCCCCGTCTGGAGATGGTGCGCCCCGATCCCGCTCGCCTGCCTTGGACACGGGCGGGAGACCTGTTGGCGCAATTGCACATCGAGCCGGTCGGTGACTTCCGGGTGGGGCATGGCGCGCCGGACCGTCTGCGCCGCGCACTCGCCCGGTTGGGCGATGGCCCGAACTCCGACGTGATCCGCCGAGCCGCGGCAGGTCTGGACCTGACGGCATCGCCGGGCCGGCCGAACACGTTGACGCACGGGGACTTTCATCTCGGTCAACTCGGTCATGACGGCAAGGCGTGGCAGTTGATCGACGTTGACGACCTAGGTGTCGGCGATCCGGTGTGGGATCTGGCCCGGCCGGCCGGATTCTGGGCGGCCGGGCTGGTGCCCGACGATGACTGGCACCGCTTCCTCGGCGGTTACCGCGGCGCAGGCGGTCCGGCTCTGCCGCACGGCGATCCCTGGCCCGTGCTGGAGCAGGTCGCCCGCGCCGCAGTCGTGGCCGCGGCCGCCAATCACCCCGACGACGACCTGTTGGTCGCAGCGTGCGGGCGAATGGGCTAACTGGAGAAGAACAGCCTGCCGAAGCCCTGCTTGCGGTACTGCTTGTTGCCGCGATGCCCCCACTCGGGGCCGTTGCCGTGGCCGTAGCCCTGCTGCCCGTAGCCCTGCTGAACGGGAGGCGGTGGCGCCGACTGCACGAACCGATTCTCCATCTGCGTCATCGACTCGAGCTCACCGAAGTCCAGGAAGATCCCGCGGCAGGTGTCGCACTGCTCCAGATGGACGCCGTTGCGCTCGTAGGTCTTCATGATCCCCGCGCACTTGGGACACAGCAGGGTGTTGCCCACTCCGGGTGTCGACGATGGTGGCTTCGGTGGCTCGTATGGCGGAATGCTCATGTGTTCTCAACGGCGGAGAACCCTGGGAAGTGCCTGGGAGTCAGAACGGCGGATTGGCCAGGATCCACGCCGCGCGGCCGCTCCTGCGCAGTGAACGGACGTTCCCCTGCGATAAATACGGGCCGACGGGCGTGTGTACGCGCTGCGCGATCCACGGAGCGCACACCAGGGTGAGCGGGATCGCCAACAGCGACAGGCCACGTCGCAACCACGTCGCCTCTCGAAAGCCGAGCACGGCGACGGCAACGGAACCCGCGCACACTGCGGTCCACACCCACAGCTCGAACGGCGCCGGGTCGGACGCCAGACCCTCGGAGTTCATGTAGACGCGTGCAGTGATGGCGGCGGCCACCCCGAAACCACACTGGCCGACAGCCACAGGAGTCGCCACCGGCGGGTGCGCCAGCCGATCGCGGCAATCAGGACCACGACGGCGACGATCTCGACGGCGATGGGGAACCATCCGCCCAACAACGAACACCTTGGCCCCACTTGTTGAAGTCGGGATCGGGCAACCGCGGCATCAGTGTCGGGGAAGGGATCGTGGGCGTGGTGGTGGTCGTCGGGCCAAGGGGCCGGCACTCCGCCAGTCTGAGAAGACTCCCTGCAAGGAGTCTGTCACTCGGCCGCGATTCTTCTGGACCCCGTGGATGAGCAGGGTCGGGGCGACTACACCCAGTACGGAACGCGGGCCCGATACTGGCGCATCGCGAACGCCGTCACGGTCCATCCGACGATGGTCAGCACGATCACCACGATCCAGTGCCGGGGTTCCTGGTCGGCGCCGAGGAGCGGGGCGCGCACGATGTCGACGTAGTGCAGCAGCGGATTGAACTCGATGATCTTGGCCCACCCGCCTGCGCCCTGGTCCCGCAGCGTCTGGTCGTTCCAGATGATCGGGGTCATGTAGAACAGCAGCTGGACCAGGCTGAAGAGTAGCGGGCTGATGTCGCGGTACCGGGTGGCCAGGATGCCGAAGCACAACGCCACCCACACGCAGTTGAGCGCGATCAGGGCGAGTGCCGGAATGAACGCCAGATCGGTCCACTTCCAGGGCTGCGGGAAGATGATCGCGATGATGACGAAGATGACGATGTTGTGCCCGAACAGGATGATCTGGCGCCAGACGAGCCGGTAGACGTGCACCGACAGCGGCGTCGGAAGTTGTTTGATCAAGCCCTCGTTCGCGACGAAGACGTCGGCGCCCTCGAGGATGGACGCGTTGATCAGGTTCCAGATGATCAGCCCGAGAGTGACGTACGGGAGGTGCTCGGCCAGTGGCAGGTGAAAGAGCGTGGAGTAGAGGCCACCGAGCGCGACCGCCATGGTGCCGGTGGCGATGGTGATCCAGATCGGCCCGAGCACCGAGCGTCGGTAGCGCTGTTTGATGTCCTGCCAGCCGAGGTGCAGCCAGAGTTCGCGCCTGCCGAAGCCCGTGGTCAGGTCACCCCACGCCCGTGCGAAGGTCTTTGACTGCGATGCCGCGTCGATGAAGGTCATCGTCGTTCTCCCTGGTCGGGGTGGGCGAACTTCTCGTCGCGGCCCAAGCGCCGCAGCCGCAGCCAGTCCCTCAGACCCGCCGGGTCACGACGACTCACCAGAAAGAACCAGCCGAACCGCACCCACTCCTGGGGGATCAGCCGCCGCATCCCTGGCTGTGACTGGAGGTAACCGCGGTTGCGGTAGGTGAAGTACCGCTTGGTGGCGTCGTCGGGGTACTGCGTGTGCATCCGCCCGCCGAGGATCGGCTTGAACTCCTCGGATCCCTGCGGATGGAGGTAGACCGCATCCAGGCAGGTGCCGAACGGCAGGCCGGAACGCACCAGGCGACGGTGGACCTCCACCTCGTCGCCGCGAATGAACAGTCGAATGTCCGGCACGCCAACGGCTTCCAGGGTCGAGGCCCGGAAGAGGGCGCCGTTGAAGAGCGATGCGATGCCGGGAAGCAGATCGCCGGCGCCGTCGACTCGCAACTCGGAGACCCGCCTTCGCCACACCAGGCCGCGGCGCAGCGGGAACGCCAGGCTTGACGGATCGGCGAGGTCGCACACCGTCGGCGACACCTCGGCCAGCGAATGCCTTGCCGCGCAGCCCAACAGCGTGCCGAGCACCTCGGAGTCCGCAGGCCGGCCGTCATCGTCGGCCAGCCACACCCAGTCGGCGCCGAGTGACAGCGCCTGCAGCACGCCGAGAGCGAAACCGCCCGCCCCGCCCAGATTGCGCCGGGAGCCAACGTAGGTGCTCGGAACGGGTTGGGCGGCAACTAGTTTCCGCACCCGCTCGTCATCGTCGTTGTCCACGACGATCAGGTGATCGGGTGCGCGGGTCTGGCTCGTCACGGCGTCGAGGGACAGCTCCAGCTCCGCCACGCGTCGATGGGTGACGACGACGGCGCAGACCGATTCATGTTCTTCGCGCGAGCGCTCGTCGGCTTCACTCATGGTCCGCTTGCCTCGCGGTCGTTCTCCTCGAGAACCTCACGTACGGTACGGGCGGCGTCGTCACCCTCGTAGGCGCGCACCACGTCCTCGATGCCGCCGGTCAGTTTGATGGTGCCGTGGTCGATCCACATGGCCGTCTTGCACAACCGGGCCAGGAATTCGTTTGAGTGGCTGGCGAATACGAGAATGCCCGACCGCGCCACCAGATCCTGCAGCCGGGTCTGTGCCTTCTTGAGGAAGTCGGCGTCCACCGCACCGATGCCCTCGTCGAGCAGCAGGATCTCCGGATCGATGCTCGTGACGACACCCATCGCCAGACGCACCCGCATCCCGGTCGAGTAGGTGCGCAGCGGCATCGACAGGTAATCGCCGAGCTCGGTGAAATCGGCGATCTCGTCGACCTTGGCCGCCATCTGCTTGCGTGTTTGCCCGAGGAACATTCCGCGGATGATGATGTTCTCGAAGCCCGAGATCTCCGGGTCCATGCCCACCCCGAGGTCGAACACCGGGGCCACCCGACCGCGGACGGTCGCCGAACCGCGGGTCGGTTCGTAGATCCCCGACAACAGCCGCAGCAGAGTCGACTTCCCCGCCCCGTTGTGGCCGACCAGACCGACGCGGTCGCCCATCTCGAGCGACATGGTGATGTCGCGGAGGGCTTCGATGACGACGACATTCGACTCATTGCGTGCGATGGTGCCGCCGGCCTTGCCGAGGAACGCCTTCTTCAGCGAGCGCGACTTGGCGTCGAAGATCGGAAACTCCACCCACGCATCGCGCGTCTCGATGTGGGGGTGTAAATCGGTAGGTTGGGACACGCGTGACCTAGAGGTACTGCCCGGTCCCGGTGCTCGACGGGCCGCGGTGCACCGGCACGTCACCGACACCTGAGGGCAACGCGCCCTGACGCATCTGCTCGAGCTGTGCGCGGGCCGCCATCTGCTGGGCGAACAGCGCGGTCTGGATGCCGTGGAAGAGGCCCTCCAGCCAGCCGACCAGCTGGGCTTGAGCGATTCGCAACTCGGCGTCCGTCGGCAGCTTGTCCTCGCTGAAGGGCAGCGTGAGCCGGTCGAGCTCTTCGCGGAGTTCCGGGGCCAGCCCCTCCTCCAGCTCGCGCACGCTGCGCGCGTGGATCTCGCGGAGCCGATTGCGGCTGGCGTCGTCGAGCGGGGCGGCCCTGACCTCTTCGAGGAGTTGCTTGATCATCGTGCCGATCCGCATGACCTTCGCCGGTTGCTCGACGAGATCGGTCAGGGACTTGCCGTCGGCGTCGTCCCCGATGGCGGAAATGTTGCCAAGGATCTCGATGTCCTCGACGTTGTTGTCATCGGCGCTACTCGTCACTTCTGAACTCCTGGGGGTCTACTTTCCCTGCCACTCATAAATGTGGTCCTCGCCGTTGTCGTAGATCTCCTTCCACGACTTCGACTTGCCTAGCGAGACTAGTCCGTCGGGCATGACGAACCCGCGCACCACCGGCGAGCTGGTGATGACGTAGCGAATGTCGAGGGCGCGCACCGCTTCGGCGACGCGGGGATCGTGGTCGGCGTCATCGGCGTACGCCCAGAAGATGAAGCGGTGGTAGCCGGGCCCCTGTTGCTGGGGGTAGTCGTAGTGCGTCCACAGTGGATGCAGGCCGGAGACGGCGTACATCCAGGCCGTGCCGTCGGTGTTGGCGTTGCCGATGAGGGTGTCGCGGGCCCCCGGCAGCGTCGCCAGGTAGGCGAACGCCTGCAGATCCCTGTCGTCGATCATCACCTGGTCGTACTTCTCGCCGATCAGGTGCCGGTGCCGGGGGAAGTAGTGCCACGCCATGCCGATCGGCGCCGCGACGAGGATCACGGCGGTGGCGACGTGGCAAGCCCGGGCGCTCAGGCGGGGAGTCAGTCGCCGCAGACCCGCCAGCGCGGCCGACGTGACGGTGAACAGCGCGATGCCCGCCATCGGGGCGAGCAATAGCGTCACCACCCCCGACAGTCGGCGCGGGTCGCTGTAGAACAGGTCGGTGAACATGGCGCTGACCGTGCCGAGCAGCCCGCCGAACGGGGCGGACGAATGCACGATCGAATACACCAGGACCAGCCAGACGGCCGCGGGCCACCAGATCCTCCGGACCAACAGGATCACGAAGCCGACCGCCGCGAGCGCGATGAGTGCATTCTGGATCGGATAGTCGTTGAGGTGGCGGGTGTGCTGCACGACCGCGTCGAACAGTGCCTTCTTCTTGCCCTCGTGGGTGTCGAACTCGTGTCCCGCGATGATCTCGGCCTGCTGCAGCACGCCGACGAACTGCGGGAGCAGCAACACCACCGTCGGGGCGGCGACCGCGGCGAGGCTGGCGAAGTCTCCGAGCCTGCCGCGGACGGGTCGCCAGAGGCCCTCGCAGAGCCACCACACAACCACGAACAGGACCGTCACCACCCCGCCGGTGATGTGCACGGAGAAGACGCCGAGCAGCGCCAGGACCGCCAGCGGGATGCGGTCGCGGTGCCTCACCGCCGAGACGATCAGCACCATCGTGGGCACCGCGAGCCCGTAGGCCGCGAGGTTGGGCATGGAGGCGGCGTCGAACTCGACGTACGGGATTGCGGTGAACGACGCGGACAGCGCGGCGGCGGCCGCCGCCGAGCCGGCCGTCTGCCACTGGCCGACGTTACGTGCGCGGAACAGGTGCCAGGTCAGGGCGGCCGCGCTCACGGGGAACAGCCAGGCCGAGGCCGCCAGCGAGTTCAACGTGTACGCCGTGGTCGCCGAGACGCCGGTGAGCTGGCACTGGATCGCGGCGAGGGCATGGAATGCGGACGGGTAGTACAGCGCGGCGTGGGTTTCGACGTTGCGCAGCTCGCCCATGTGGGTGGGCGACGCCTGGCCGGTCTCGACGATGAAGCGGACGGTGTTGGCGTGCCAGACCGAATCCCAGGTGCTCGGAATTGATTGCCAGTGCGGCATGCCACGAATTGCTGCGAATGTGATCAGCGACGCCCCCAAGACGACGCCCGCAGCGACCACCAACGCGGGTCCGACAGTCATCGGGCTGCCTTCGCGAGTGCGCTCGCGGCGGTGCGCGAGCGCCGCCTGCAAACCCGCTACGACCCCGACCACGATCAGCAGGGCAAGCAGCGCCGTCCACAGGTTCCACGGGATGCCGACCGCGCCCAGCGGGAGGGTTGTCAGGGCTACGGTGCCGTAGGTCAGCGCCGGAGCCACCGCGACGGAGACCGGCCAGGTTAGCTGAGCCGTTCGCGCGATGATTGCTCCGGGGATGACTAGCGACAACAGGGCCACTAGCACCCCGATCGCCAAGCTCACTGGACTAGTATGACCGGCTAGGTGATCTGGTCCGTTAGGGCGTGTGCGAGGGCGGGCACCACCGAAACATTCTCGAAGGTGGCAGGCATGGCATACGACGTCGCCCGGGTGCGTGGTCTGCACCCGTCCCTGGGCGATGGCTGGGTGCACTTCGACGCGCAGAACGGCATGCTGCTGCCCGACTCGGTGGCGACGACGGTGTCGACTGCCTTCCGTGGCTCGATGACCACGGGTCAGGGTCCCCATCCGGCCGCCACCCGCAGCGCGGCAGTGCTGCGGGCGGCCCGCCAGGCCATTGCCGACTTCGTCGGCGGCGATCCACGTGGCGTCGTGCTCGGCGCCGACCGCGCGATCCTGCTCACCTCACTCGCCGAAGCATCGTCGTCGAGGGTCGGGCTCGGCCACGAGCTCGTCGTCACGCGGCTGGACGACGAGGCCAACATCGCACCATGGCTACGGGCCGCGAATCGGTACGGCGCCAAGGTCAAGTGGGCCGAGGTGGACATCGAGACGGGTGAACTGCCCGCCTGGCAGTGGGAATCCCTGATCGACAAGCCGACCAAGCTGGTCGCCATCACGTCCGCGTCGTCGGCCATCGGCGCGGTCACCGACCTGCGTCCGGTGGCCAAGCTGCTGCACGAGAACGGCGGCACGGTCGTGGTCGACCATTCGGCCGCCGCCCCGTACCGGCTGATCGACATCAACGAGATCGAGGCCGACGTACTCGCGGTCAACACCGTCGCCTGGGGTGGGCCGCCCATCGGCGCGCTGGTGTTCCGCGATCCGTCGACGATCGAATCGTTCGGGGTGGTGTCGCTCGACCCGCTCGCCACCGGGGTCGAGCGGTTGGAGATGGGCGCGCATCAGTTCGGCATGCTCGCCGGGGTGGTCGCCAGCGTCGAGTACCTGGCGTCGCTCGACGAGTCGGCGTCCGGCAGCCGTCGCGAGAGACTCTCCGTCTCAATGCAATCGGCCGCCGCGCACATGGACCGGCTGTTCGACTACCTGCTGATGTCGTTGCGTTCGCTGCCGCTGGTGATGGTGATCGGCCAGCCCGAGTTGCGCATCCCGGTGCTGAGCTTCGCCCTCAACGGCGTGCCAGCAGCGCGGGTGGTTCAGCGACTCGCCGACAACGGTGTGCTGGCATCGCTCAACACGACGTCGCGCGTGCTCGACGTCATCGGGGTCAACGACATCGGTGGCGCCGTCACGGTGGGCCTGGCGCATTACACCACCATGGCCGAGGTGGACCAGCTGGTTCGCGCGCTGGCGTCGCTGGGTTAATCCTGTACGCGCAGAAGCACTTTCCCGTGCGCGTCGCCGGAGGAGAGTAGTCGGTGCCCTTCGGCGGCCTGCTCGATCGGCAACTCCGCGCCGATGATTGGACGCACCCGACCGTCGGCGATCATCGGCCAGACGTTGGCGACCACCGACTCGACGACGGCACTCTTGCCCGACGGTCCGTCCACCGGTCGCGATCGCAGCGCCGTCGAGATCACGCCCCCGCGCTTGACCATCAGCTTGCCGAGGTTGAGTTCGCCCTTGACGCCGCCCTGGAATCCGATGATGACGAGCCGACCGTCGGGCGCCAGCGCATCGACGTTGCGGTCGAGGTAGGACGCGCCCATCAGGTCCAGGATCACGTCGGCACCCGCACCGGCGGTCTCGGCGCGAATGCGCTCGACGAAGTCCTCATGGCGGTAGTTGATGGTCACGTCGGCGCCGAGTTCGCGGCAGACCGTGAGCTTCTCGGCCGATCCGGCGGTGACCGCCACCCGGCATCCCATCGCGTGGGCCACCTGGATGCCATGAGTCCCGATGCCGCTCGCGCCGCCGTGAAAGAGCACGGTCTGCCCAGGCGACAAGTGCGCCGTCATGCCCAGGTTCGACCAGACGGTGCACGCCACCTCGGGAAGTCCCGCGGCGTGGTGAAGGTCGACCCCGTCGGGGATCGGCATGACCTGACCGGCAGGCACCGCGACCTTCTCGGCGTAGCCACCGCCCGACAGCAATGCGCACACCGGCTGCCCGACCGACCACGTCGTGACGCCAGGGCCGAGGGCTGAGACACGGCCCGACACCTCGAGGCCGAGGATCGGGCTGGCGCCCGGCGGCGGCGAATAGTTGCCGGAGGCCTGCAGCAGGTCGGCCCGATTGATTCCAGCGGCAACGACGTCGATGACGACTTCGCCCTCATCCGCGGAGACGTCGGGGACTTCCCGCCAGACCAGGTCAGTCGCAGATTCGGCGACGATCGCACGCATGCCGATAACGCTACTACCCGCCCGGTGCGGTCCTAGTATGTCGCCATGGGGGAGACAATTGCGGGGCGGACGGCAAGCACGATGTCCGGCCTCGACATAGGTGAACAAAGGGCATGGCAGAACTTTCTCGACGCCGCGCTCCGGCTTTACGCGACGTTGAATCGGGAGTTGGTCGACGAGCATCGGCTGACTCTCAACGATGTGCGACTGCTCGACGTGCTCGACAGATCGCCGACCGGCTCGGCACGCATGGGGGACCTGGCCGACGAGTTGATGTCGTTGCCCAGCAGGGTGACTCGACAGATACATCGACTCGAGAAACACCGCCTGGTCAGTCGGTGCTCGAGTCCCGAGGACGGCAGGGGTGTGCTCGCGACCATCACCGACGACGGTCGGCAGGTGCTGCACTCGGCGATGTCGACGTACGGCGACGGCGTGCGCACCCACTTCCTCAGCCTGTTGTCGCGGACTCAGACGGCGGCGATGGGGGACAACTGCAGGCGGATCGGCGTCGCTCTGCGGTCCAACGAGACGCCCGCGAGGGTGGGGCGGGTCTAGACACCTTAGAGTTGTCGGCGGTGGCGTGGCAGAGCGGCCTAATGCACTCGCCTTGAAAGCGAGAGACGGCTAACACCGTCCGGGGGTTCAAATCCCTCCGCCACCGCTCTCTTCACATCGCGATGACCGGGATGGCCTGCCACCCGATGAGTTCGCAGGCACGCCCGGGTCAACACGTACATGGCTAAATTCCTGTACTCGGCGGCGATGTCGCTTGACGGCTTCATCGCGGGACCGGGCGGCGACATGTCCTGGCTCACCGCCTATTTCGGGCCCAATCCCGTCGTGGACGAGCTGATCCCGCGAGTCGGGGCACTGCTCGTCGGCGGTCGGACCTACGGTGGCGACGACCCGCACCGCGGGCAGGAGGGGGAGGGCAAGGCCTTCGACGGTAGCTGGGACGGCCCTCAGATCGTGTTGACGCGCCGGCCCGAACGGGCCGCAACGCCCGGCGTCAGCTTCACCGACGACATCGCGCACGCCATCGCGGCCTCCGCCAAGGCGGCGGACGATCTCTACGTCACCGTCCTCGGCGCCGACGTCGCGGCGCAGTGTCTGGCGTTGGGGGTGCTCGACGAGGTGCTGGTGAGTGTGGCCCCACTGATGCTCGGCGACGGGGTGCGCCTGTTCGACCGGGCCGGCGGCACCCGGGTGCCGTTGGAACCGGTCGGCGTGACGCACACCGCGACGGTGGCCAACCTGTGGTTCCGGATCATTCGCCCTTGAAGTCGGGTGCCCGCTTCGCGAACATCGCGGTGATGCCCTCGGTGAGATCCCGCGACGGCAGGAATGCGGAGTTCCACGCCGCCACATAGCGCAGGCTCGCCGCGACTTGCGCAGTGCGCTGCTCGTCGAGCACGTCCTTTATGCCCTGCACCACCAGTGGTGGGTTCGCAGCGATCTCCCTGGCGGTCTCGTGAGCGGCCGCCAGCGCCGCGTCGGCACTGGAGAAGACGTCGTTGACCAAGCCGATTCGTGCGGCGCGTTCTGCATCGATGTCCCGGCCCGTCAGAGCCAATTCTCGCAGGTGTCCCTCCGACAGGATCAGCGGCAGCCGTGCGAGGCTGCCGACGTCGGCGACGATCGCGAGCTTGACCTCGCGCACCGAGAACTTGGCGTCGGCGCTGGCGTAGCGGACGTCGACGGCCGAGATCAGGTCGACGCCGCCGCCGAAGCACCACCCGTGCACCGAGGCGATGACCGGGGTGCGGCAATCCGCGACAGCTGTGATCGCGCCCTGCATCTCCTTCAAGCGCGTGTGGAACTCGGCGCGGGGCCGGGCCAGCGCGCCGTCGGCGAGCATCGGCGACAGGGTGTCACCCATCGCGGCGAGGTCGAGGCCGTAGCTGAAGTTCCTGCCGGACCCGGTGAGCACGATCGCGCGGACGTCGGGGTCGGCGTCCAGCGAGGTGAACGTCGATGGAAGTTCGGTCCAGAACGCGGGACCCATCGCGTTGCCCTTGCCGGGGCCCGTCAGCGTCACCTGCGCGACGTGGTCGTCGATGTCGACGGTGAGGGATTCGTATGCATCGCCCATGGCAGGAAAGGCTACGGGCCTACGGCGGCGTCTCGCCGAGCAGGACCTCGCTCACCTTGCTCGTCGGGAGGAAGGTACACACGGCGTCCGCCAGGGTCTTCGCGATCTCCGCATCGCCAGGCCCGAGCACCGCGGACTCATCGTTGAGGATCTCCTCGATGAGCGCGGTCTGGGAGGCCTCGTCGAGGCCGGAGTACTCCTCGCACGTCACGTCGAGGGCATCCCCCGACGGTGGAGCGCCAGAGGAGGTCCGCGGTGACGACGTGGTCCGCGGTGACGACGTGGTGGGTCGGGACGACGTCGAGATGCGGGTGGATCCCCCAGGCTCGGTGGTCATCGCCACCGTTCCCGGTGTGGTGCGATCGCAGCCCGTGATGACGCCTGCGACGACGAAGGTCGCCGCAGCGACAAGAACGCGCGTCCTCATCTGGTTGACGATAGGGGCTAAAGCCGTTCCAGGTAGAAGTACAGATGACGCGGTGATCCGGAGCTGTCGTCAAGCGCGCCCTTGCCGTTCATGATGCCCATGACGGCGTTCTCGTCGACCTTCTTGAAGTGGTCGTGCACCGGCGCCCCGTCGTAGACCATGGTCGCGGTCACCTCGCTGCGGAAGTCTTCGAGCCACAGGCTGGCCTCGCCCTTCATGGCCTCGACGTTGGAGAACTTGTTCCCATCGGCGTCCAGGCAGACCAGCGGTTTGGCGTCGGACGCCGAGTGGAACGTCTTGCCGAACCAGTTGAGGCGCTCCATGAAGCCGTTCGCGCGGTGGCCGGTGGCGAATTCGCCGCCCTTCCACTCGCCGATCATGAAGTCGATGGTCGCAGGGGACAGGGTCTCCCAGAAGGCGTCGAGGTCGGCGTCGGGAATCTGCCCGGTGTGTTCCTTGAACGCCGCGAACGTCTTTCGTGCCGTACTCGTGAAGGAAGTCATCGTGCCTCGTCCTTGCTCAGGCTGTGATCTGATTACCGGCTCCGCCGGTGGTGATCCAGCGGGTGGCGAAATTCAGGAAGGCGTCGTTCTCGTGCGGTGCGGCGACGGTGACCCGTACGCCGTCCTGACCGTAGGGCCGGACCAGCAGACGGTTGTCGGCGGCGCTGTTGACGAAGTCGGTGGTGCGCTCGGTCAGCGGCAGCCAGACGAAGTTCGCCTGCGACGGCGGCACGGTGAACCCGGCGGCGCGCAGCGCGGTGGAGACCCTGGCGCGCTCTCCGACCACGGCGTCGGTGCGCGCCATCAGTTCGTCGGAGGCGTCGATGGAGGCGATCGCGGCGGCCTGCGAGACGCTCGTCGCCGTGAACGGCACGTACACCTTGCTCAGCGCCGCGATGACGTCCGGGTCGCCAACCGCGTAGCCGATCCGCAGCCCCGCGAGTCCGTAGGCCTTCGAGAACGTCCGCAGCACAACGACGTTGCGGTGCGCGCGGACCAGCCCGAAGCTGTCCGGAACCATCCCGTCGCGGATGTATTCGACGTACGCCTCGTCGATGACGATCAGGATGTCGCTCGGCGCCGCCGCCACGAAACGTGCCAGCGCGTCGGGGTCGACGACGGTGGACGTCGGGTTGTTGGGGTTGCAGACGAAGATCAGCCGGGTGCGGTCGGTGATGGCGGCCAGCATGGCGTCGAGGTCGAAGGTGTAGTCGGTCAGTGCCACCTGCACCGGCGTCGCCCCTGCGGTGCGGACCTGCAGCGGGTAGATCTCGAAGCTGCGCCAGCCGAACATCACCTCGTCGCCGACGGTCGAGGTGATCTGGATGAGCTGCTGGCAGAGGCTCACCGATCCGCTGCCGACCGAGATGTGCTCGGGTGGGAAGGCGCCGCCGTCCAGGTGCTTGGCCAGGCGTTCGCGCAGCTCGACGTAACCGTTGTCGGGGTAGCGGTTGATGGAGTCGGTCGCCTTGGCGATCGCGGCGCGCACGCTGGGCAGCGGACCGTCGACGGTTTCATTGCTGGCGATCTTGATGGCGCCGGGCACAGTCTTGCCCGGCGTGTAGGCGGGAAGATCTGCCAGCTCGGGGCGCAGGCGGGCGGTCACCCGAACAGTCTAGGGGTGGGCAGGAGGCGTCCCCGGACGTGCTTTGCCTTCCGCTGCGCTGGCTGTGTACGCTTCTCCCTCGGCGGTTCTGGCCCGGTGGGCAGGAGCGTAGCGACCCGGGGGGTCCGGCGAGCCAACGCGAGTCCGGTACCCTCGGGATCGGTCAGGAGGCGTGCCAGAGCGGCCGAATGGGACTCACTGCTAATGAGTTGTCCGTCTTAAAGCGGACCGGAGGTTCAAATCCTCTCGCCTCCGCCACCGGTTGATTAGCGTCAACCACACAACTGAACAGCACGCGCCCGTAGCTCAACGGATAGAGCATCTGACTACGGATCAGAAGGTTGGGGGTTCGAATCCCTTCGGGCGCACTTAGTTTTCGAGGCTCTGACCAGCTATGCAGCGGGTTAGAGCCTAGGTCGTTTCTGCGGCAGGTCTAGCGGATGTCACGGTGCTTGTCACAACTGCCCCCAATGTCACCGAGGCCGCCACAAGCGCATCTGGTTGCGAGTGCGCGTAGATCCTTGCAGTCACGCTCGCGTCGGCGTGTCCGAGCCACGCCGCGACGACCGATAAGGGGACGCAGGCCCACAGAGGGTGGGGGGTGCCCCCAAGTCGGAATTGGGGGACGCCTCGCACGGCCAGCGCCCGCTCTCTCTCCGGACTGCTCTTTCCGGACACTTGGTGCAGGACGGCAGATTACGACCGGCGTTGTGCACACCCTGTCGATAGTCACGCCGTAATTCGTTGGGGAACGAAGTCCAGTGGTGCCCCGGCGGGGATCAGTGGTTCTTGGGCGA
>NZ_JAVROT010000278.1:0-3188 GCF_032162605.1 Mycobacterium sp.
AATGGTGCGGTGCCGGTTGCCCGTCATCGCCGCGGTCAACGGCCCCGCGGTGGGACTCGGGTGCAGCCTGGCCGTGTTGTCCGACATCGTGCTGATGAGCGAAGGCAGCTTCCTGGCCGACCCACACTTGCGAATGGGCTTGGTGCCCGGCGACGGTGGCATGACGTGGCCCATGCTGACCAGCCTCTCGCGGGCCAAGGAATACCTGTTCCTGGGCTCGCGGATTCCCGCCGCCGACGCCGTGAGCATGGGGCTGGCCAGCCGCGTCGTGGCACCGGAGCAGCTTCTCGACGAAGCGTTCGCACTGGCCTTGCGCCTGGCCGACGTGCCGGCCGCGGCCCTTCAGACCACCAAGCGGGCGCTGAACGCCTACCTCGATCAACAGCTCGACAATGCCTACGCCGTCGCACTGTCCGGAGAGTTGGACAGCATGCACTCCGAGGAACACCGGCTGGCGGTCGCCGCGGCGCAGTCCAAGGCGGCGGCCGCGGGGTCACGCCGAGGGTGAGCCGATCAGCCCCGTGGCCGGCCCAGGTGCCGTAGGCCGGTCGTGATCAGTGGGGCCACCGCATCGCTCGCCATGTCGACCACGCCGTCGTTGCTGCGGTGGCGGTAGGCGATTCCGGCCGCGATGATCGCCACTTTGAAGTAGCCCAGCGCGAGGTGAAAGTCCCAGTGCTGCAGCGGCCTACCGGACACAGTCGCATACCGCCGCGGTGCCGATCACCAGATCGAAGACGGGATCACGGTAGACGCACATCAGTGCGACGTCGGCCAGCGGGTCGCCGAGCGTGGACATCTCCCAGTCCACCACGGCCCGAACCCGATGCGGCGCCGACGATGCCAAGATGGTGTTGTCGATGCGGTAGTCACCGTGCACGATCGACGTCGCGCTTTGCGGCGGAACCGATCCCGCGAGAAGCGCGTGCAGGCGCCGAACGTCCTCGTCGCGCGGGTCGCCGGGTTCACGAACCAGGTCCCACTGCGATCCCCACCGCCGTATCTGGCGCTGCAGATAGCCGTCTACACGTGCCGATTCGCCCAGTCCGACGCTGATGGGGTCCACTTCGTGCAGCGCGGCCAGGACGCCGATCAAGTCGTACACGCAATCGCGCACAGCGGCGTCGGATCCGATCACCTCCAGTTCGGTCTGCGTCCGAATCACCTGACCCACGACATGTTCGACCATTGTGAACGGCGCACCCAACACCGAGTCGTCCTGGCACATCGTGACAGGACGGGCGACGGGAATGTCGGTGGAGGCCAACGCAGAGACCACCAGGTACTCCCGGCTCATGTCATGAGCCGAGGGCGTGACGCCGTGAAACGGGGGCCGACGGAGTACCCATGTGGACACGTCGTCGAATATCAGGTAAGTCAGATTCGATCGACCGCCGGAGATCAGTTCGGCCCGAAGCAGGCCCTGGCGGGCGACCCCGGCACCGTCGAGATAGCGGGCCAGCGCCGAAAGGTCGAGTGCCTCAGCGTTTGTCGTTGTCACGCCAACCAAGCCTTTCTGATCTCGTTCTTGCGCACCTTGCCCGATGCGGTGCGCGGAAGTTCGTCGACGACCCGGAGCTCCTCGGGCCACTTCGGCTTCGCTAGTCCCATCGTGGCGAGATGCTCGGTGAGCGTGGATAGGGATATGTCCCGATTGTCCCGCGCGACGACGACTGCCACCGTACGTTCCTCGGTACGGGTGTCGGGGACACCGATGACCGCAACTTCGGCCACCGCAGCACAGGTCATCAATGCGCTTTCGACTTCTGCGGGTGAGACTTTCACGCCGTTGCGGATGATGAGTTCCTTGGCCCGTCCGGTCACCGAGAGGTGACCGTCGGCGTCGACGACGCCGACGTCGCCGGTCTCCAGCCATCCCTGCACGTCGAACGCGGTGTTCATCTCCGGTTGGAGGTAACCGGCGCAGCGATCCGGGCCCCTGGTGAAGATCTCTCCTCCGCTGCCCGAAGGCAGGAGGGCACCGCCGCGATCGCGCACCTGCACTTCCACCCCGTCGAGCAGGCGGCCATCGGTGTGGGCCAGTTGCCTGGGGGTGTCGCCAAGCCGGTTGGCGCTGACGGTCGGGTGTTCGGTCAGTCCATAACTTCGCAGCACGGTGATCCCGCGCTGGGCTGCCTTGGCGACCAAGCTCTCCGGTACCGTCGATCCGCCGAGAATCACGTAACCCATCCGGTGGGCGAGTTCGTCGGTGAAACCGGGATGGTCGATCAACGCCGACAAGAAGACCGACGCACCGCCGCCGGGTGCGAGCCCCTCGGCCCGCGCGGTGTCGAGGATGAACTCGACGTCGAAGGTGTCGACCAAGTGGATCGGTTCGCCACGGTGAATCGGCGCCAGCAGTCCTAGGGTCATCCCCGCCGCATGCGCGATCGGTGAAGCCATGATCTGGGGGGTCGCGTCAGTCGGGATCATCGCGGCGAGGTGCCCACGCACCTCGGCCCCGAGGGTTCGGTGGGTATGGACGACGCCCTTGGCGGTGCCACCGGTGCCGGAGGTGAAGACCAACAGGCACTCGTCGTCTGGCGATCGAGTGCCCGGCACCGCATCGCTGGGGTCACCTAGCAAGTCACCGAAGGACACGAGATCTAAGCGCGGCGCGCCATTGCTCTCTCCGGCGCACACCACGACGGTTGCCACGCTGGGCATCTCCGCGCGAGAGTCCCCGACTTCGGCGAGGTAGTCGCGGCAGCCGTGGCGCTCGCAGGTCACCAGCACCACGGCGCCGGTCGCGTTGGCGATTTCAACCAGTTCCTTGCGACCGTAGAACGAGGCCACCGGAACGACGACGGCGCCCAGTGCCGCCACGGCCACGAACGTCGCTGCGGCCTCCCATCCATTCGGCAACCAGATCACCACGCGATCACCCTGGACGACCCCACGCTGCGACAGCCCGGCGGCTACTCGGCGCGCGGTGGCCTCCAGCGATCCGAATGTCTCGCTGCGGCCAGTGCGCTTCGACCAAATCCCCACTCGCTGGCCGGGACGCCGTCGCAGGCCTTCCAGGAGAAGGTCGCCCAGCGAGGTGTCATTCCACAGCCCAGTGCGCAGATAGTGCTCGCGCAGGGAGGCTGGGATCCGTGCGAGGTTCAGCCGGTCGTCGGCGGTCATTGCGCCGACTCGCTGAAGTGGGCCGGCGCCACGACGCCTACCTCGACGCTCAACGCTGG
>NZ_JAVROT010000279.1:0-2773 GCF_032162605.1 Mycobacterium sp.
GTCCACGCCGGGTGCGCCCACGGGGGTAGTGACGTTCCTGTTCACCGACATCGAGGGTTCGACGCGTCGGTGGGAGGCCGATGCCGCTGCCATGCGGGCGGCTCTGGCGGAGCACGACGACGTGCTGCGCGCGGCCATCGAGGCGCACGGTGGATGGACGTTCAATCACACCGGCGACGGGATGCTCGCCGCCTTCGCCTCGCCACGGACACCTGTGGACGCGGCAGTCGCCGCTCAGCGCGCTCTCGAGCTACCCGTCCGCATGGGCATCTCGACCGGCGAGGCGGAACTGCGAGGCGAGGACTACTTCGGCCCGGTGCTCAATCGGGCGGCAAGGGTGATGGCCGCGGGACACGGCGGTCAGGTGCTGCTGGCCGACACGACTGCGGGCCTGCTGTCAGGAGTCGACCTCGTCTCGCTCGGGCCGCGAAGGTTGCGCGACCTCTCGACGATCGTCGAGGTTTTTCAGGTCCGAGCCGATGGCCTTGGCACGGAGTTCCCACCGCTGCGATCGGTGGATGCGTCGCCGGGGAACCTGCGGCCCTCCGCGACCAGCCTCGTCGGAAGGGCGTCGGACGTCGCACGGGTCGTTGCCTCATTGCGTGCGCACCGGCTGGTCACGCTGACCGGTGTCGGCGGGGTCGGCAAGACCCGGCTCGCGACCGAGGTCGCTAACCAGCTCGCCGACGAATTCCCAGAGGGCGTCTGGCTTTTCGAACTCGCAGCAGTGAGCGATCCGGCCACGGTTCCGGACGCGGTGGCTGCGGTGCTTGCCATCACCCAACAACTCGGCATGAATCTGACTCAGAGCGTGGCCGCGGCCCTCGAGGGCCGCGTCCGACTGCTGATCTTCGACAACTGCGAACACGTGCTCGACGCGGCCGCGGATCTGATCGAGGCCATTCTCGCGCACTCGGCGACTGTCAGAATCCTCGCCACCAGCCGCGAGCCGCTCGGGGTCGCCGACGAACAAGTCGGATCGGTCCCCTCACTGGACGTCGACGCGGGAACCGACTGCGCTGCAGTGCAATTGTTCGCTGAACGCGCCAGGAGCCTGGCGCAGAACTTCTCGATGGACACCGATGCCGAAGCCGAGGCCGTAGTCGAGATCTGCCGCAGGCTCGACGGGATACCGCTGGCCATCGAACTGGCGGCCTCGCGCATGGCGTCGATGACGACGGCCGAGCTGCGGGATCGCCTCGACCAACGCTTCCGACTGCTGGTCGGGTCGCGGCGCGGCCTGGAGCGCCATCAGACGCTACGACAAGCCGTGGCGTGGTCCTATGACCTGCTCGACGATGCGGAAAGGGCACTGCTGGAACGGTGTTCGGTTTTCGCAGGCGGATTCGAACTCGATGGCGCTCGCGCGGTGTCGGGACCTGACCATTACGCCGACGAGTTCGTCATCCTCGATCTGCTCGACGCCCTGGTACGCAAGTCGCTCATCGTGGCCGATCGGTCAACGGGCAGAACACGATTCTCGATGCTGGAAACCATCCGCCAGTTCGCCGAGGAGCAACTCGTAACAGGCGGCCAAGCAGACGCCATTCGGACTGCGCATAGTCGCTACTTCGCAGAGCGGGAAGCCGACACCATGGCGCTGTGGGACGGCCCCCGCCAGCGCGAGGCCTACGACTGGTTCACCGTCGAGTTGCCGAACCTGCGCAGCGCTTTCCGGTGGGCCGCCGACCGCGGTGAGCTGGACGACGCCACCGCCATCTCGACGTACGCCGCGCTCCTGGGCTACTGCGTAGAGAATTACGAACCGATCGCTTGGGCCGGAGAACTCATCGAGGCGGCCGAAGCAGTCAACCATCCCCGGCTCACGCATCTGTATGCGATGGCATCGCAATGCTGGATCGTCGGACGGATCCAGGCGGCGGTGCGCTATGGTGACGCGGGCCGGCGGGTCATCGAGCAGGGCGGGAAGGTCCCGTTCGGCCTCGAGGGCATGTTGTCCAGTGTGTATACCCCTGCCGGACAACTCGAACGGACCGTCCAGTGGTGCCGCGCCCAGATCGACAGCGGTCGTGATACCCACACGTTCACCAGGTCGCAGCTAGTGATGGTACTGACGATCGTGGGATCGGCAGAGCAGGCAATGGCGGATGCCGACGGGCTCGTCGCGGCTGCCGAAGCCTCCCAAAACCCAAATGCGTTGGCGCTCGCGCTTCTCGCCTACGGATTCGCATACGGCGATGCCGATCCGGTGGTCTCGTTGGACGCCATGCGCCGCGGACTGGCCCTCGCGCGCGTCAGCGGCAATCGCTACAGCGAAACTCATCTCGCGACGACGCTGACACGCTTCGAGGCCGAATACGGGGATCCACTGGCGGTATTCGATTACGTGCGGGTGGCGATCCGAAATCTTCACGATTCGGGCAACACCGCCACGATCCGCAGCCCGCTGGCAATTCTCGCCGCCTTTCTGGACCGGCTCGGTCACCACGAACCCGCGGCCACCATCACCGGCTTCGCCGTCGGCCCGATGGCCACGGCAGGCTTCCCCGGGCTAAACGCTGCGGTCGACCACCTCCGCGAAGTGCTCGGCGCGACGTACGAATCACTTGCCAAAAACGGCGAGACCATGACCACAACCGCGATGGTGAATTACGCCTACGAGCAAATCGACCAGGCCAGAACAGAATTGGAGCACAAGTGAGCACTCTCGCCGAGCAGACCCGATGGATGGATGCTATAGACCAGGCGGCCCTGGTCGCCTCGGGCCAGGTGTCGCCGAGCGAGCTGCTCGAGGCGGCGATCGAGCGCATCG
>NZ_JAVROT010000280.1:0-7228 GCF_032162605.1 Mycobacterium sp.
GCCATTGCCGGCCGGCATCCGATTGCCCGTTCACGGTGCCCATGGGGTGGGCCGGTTCGGGCGGCGAGGTTCTGCACCGGGCGGGGTCGGGGGTGTCGGCGGTCATGGCCGTCCCAGCTCTGGAGGTGGTTTGCGGGCGACGCCGCCCCAGAGGCAGACCTGCTCGGGTGGTGGCGGCGGGTCGTCGTGGTCACGCCGCCAGTTACTGACGGACAGCAGGCCGGGCTCGATCAGTTCGAGACGGTCGAAGAACTGTAGAACCTGGTCGTGGGTGCGGGCGGTGAAGTCACCGCCGCCTGACGGCAGCTGGGCGAACCGTGCGGCAATATCGGGGACGAGCAGGTCGGTGGTGGCGTGCGACACCACTAGGTAGCTGCCGACTGGGACGGCGTCCATCAGTGTTTTCACGGCGGAGTACGCCAGTTCGTCGTCGGGCAGGAAATGCAGGACGGCCACGAGTAGGACGGCGACGGGCTGGGTGAGGTCCAGGGTGCTAGTGATCTCACCGCTGGTGAGGATCTGCTCGGGGCGGCGCAGGTCGGCTTGTAGGTAGGCGGTGCGGCCCGGGGGGTCGCCGACGAGCAGGGCGCGGGCGTGCGCGAGGACCATCGGGTCGTTGTCGACGTAGACGATGCGGGCGTCGCTATGGATGCGTTGGGCGATCTGGTGGGTGTTGTCGGCGGCCGGCAAGCCGGTGCCGATGTCGAGGTACTGCCGGATGCCGTACTCGGCGGCGAGGAAGCGGACGGTGCGGTCGAGGAACCCGCGGTTCTCGACGGCAGCGGCGCGGATGTGGGGGAAGATCGCGGCGATGGCGTCGCCGGAGGCGCGGTCGGCGGCGAAATGGTCTTTGCCGCCGAGCCAGTAGTTGTATCGGCGGGCCGGATGCGCGACGGTCGTGTCGATGCCCTGTCCAGGTCGTTCATTGCGGGCGCGGGTGTCGTCGGGTTCTGGGGTGCTCAAGGTCATGGCCGCACCGCTGCAGGATGGCGGCGGCGTTGCCGCGGTGCCGGTGTCACGGCCATGGCGGCGGCGAGATCGTTGACGAAAGCGTCGATCTGTTCGCGGGTGACGCCGGGGACGCAGACGATGTGACTGGATCCGCTGCTGTCGTTGGCCAGGGTCCATTTCGCGAGCACTACGGCGGGCGGGGTGGGTAGCACGACGGTGAAGTAGGCGTTGGGGTTGCGCCAGGCTGGCACACCGATGCTGGTGAGCCGGTCGATGGTGTAGTCGGTGAGCGCCCGGCTGGTGTGCGCGCGGGCCCGGTGCCCGTCGCGGCCGTGTTGGGCTATGGCCTCGAACATCATTGCGGGGCACAGGCCGCTGCGGACGCCGGTCTCGGTGACGTTGAGGGTGTCGGTGTAGGCGATGACCTGGTCGTTGGGCTCGTCGCTGCCGCGGCCGAGGATGATGCCGCAGGCTTCGGGGACGGCGAGGAATTTGTAGCCGGAGATGCTGATGCTGTCCGCGCGGCTGAGGTCGACGGTGTCGTCGAGGGCTTGGGGGATGCCGGCGAGGGCGCCGTCGATGTGTAGGTAGCGGCGGCGGACCCGGTGCGTGTCGAGGATCGCGGTGATACCGGCCAGGTCGTCGCTGGCCTCGGTGACCGTGGTCCCCAACGTGGCGACGACGGTGACGGCGGCGGCGCCGTCCGGGCGGTCGGCGACCAGCGCGCCGACGGTGTTGTCGAGCTGTTTCAGATCGATGGCACCGCACGGTAGAGCGGGGACCTGCGCGCATGGCATCCGGAAGTCGCGGGCGGCGCGTGGGATCGAGTAGTGCACGGCGGTGGAATAGACGACGGTAGTGTCGGGGTGCAGGGCGCGGGCGCGGCGGATTGCGGCCCGGTTGCCGCCGGTGCCACCGGTGGTGGCGTAGCCCCACCGGTGGGCAGGGTTGATGCCGAACAGGTGGCTGAGCCAGTCGAGGACGGCGATCTCAGCTTCCATCGCATGTTGGCCGCCCGGCGGCCAGTGAGCCTCGGTGGAGATGTTGTTGAAGAAGCCGACGTCCAGCAGCTTCCGGGTGGCCGGGAATTCCAGATCGTAGGCGACGGGAAAGCCGAGGTAGTGCCAACGGTCGCGGAGATGCCGGTCGCGTAGCGCGGTGATCGCCGCCGGGGTGTCCGGTGTGGGGCAGGCGAGGTCGAACAGGTGCCGTAGGTCCGCGCTGGTGTGCTGGCTGAGGGCGGTCATGTCGGGCTCCGGTAGCCGAACGCCTCACGCAGCGCGGTGTGCAGGCCGGACAGGTGCTCCCATAGGTCGCGGGTGCCGAACATGGCCGGTGGTTTGCGGGTCAGGGCCGGGTCGTATCGGGTGATGCCACGCGAGTCGAGGGCGGCGGCGATCGCCGCGCTGGCGGTGATCTCGTAGGTGGGGTCGGCGATGCTGACCGCAGGCATCCGGCGTACGTGCAGACCGGTGCCGTTCTCAAGCAACGCCCAGCTCAGGCCGGGTAGGTGTGCCGGGGTCAGCGGCATACCGGAGACCGGGTCTTTCGCTTTGGCGTAATGCTTCTTGACCGACGCCCACGGTGTGGTCTCGGTGTCCAAGGTGGTGACCGCGACACCGAGGTAGGTGGTGTCGGCGGTCATGGCGGTTCCCGGCTCGGTGGGTGGGGCGTCGCTGGTCGAGACGATGCCGAGTCCTGGCGTGCGCGGATCCCACAACAAGCCCTGTTCCAGGGCCGCCGCGTAGGGGAACGGGCTGTGCGGCGCCTGCGCCCGGCGCCCGGGCAGCAGCCGGCGGCCCAGCCGGGCCCGTTCCTCGACGGTCAGGTAAGCCAGCAGACGCCGCTCCCGGCGAGCGTCAGCGACCATCGTGTCGACGATGCGGGCCAGGTCGTGCAGCATCGCCGGTAGATCATCGGCCTCCCCGACGTGGAACAGCCGGCCCGAGCCGACGACCTGCGCGGTGCCGCCGCGGCTGGGCCGACCGGACAGGAGCATCAGCGCGTGCGGGCCCGGCTCGGCGGCAGGGTTGCCGAGATGGGACTGCGTGTAGAGGGCGTGCCCGGCGCTGGCGCGGACAAGCCGCATGCCCAGCAGATTCACCAGCAGCGGGTCCTGCAGCATCGCCGCGGCCGAGTCGCCGTCCGGGTCGCCGGGCCTGGACGCAGCGGTGGCGGCGCCGGTGTTGATCCGCGGATCCTGTACCTGTTCGTACCGGGTCACCGGGTACTGCGACAACCCGCCGTCAGGTGTGGCAGGCGAGAGGGCTGGCAGCGGCGCCTGATCCTGAACGAACGGCTCCGGGGGTGCCTCGTGCCAGGGGGCGGGTGGCTTCCACCCGGCAGGCAGCAGGGACCGGTGCAGGGTTCCGCTGTCGGCAGGTCGCTGGTGCGGCATGTGGGGTGTCTTCTCGGCGGCCGGCCAGAAATGCTGGGCAGGCGCGGGCACCTCGGCCGGCACCCAGGCGCCGTCCGGGGTCCGGGAGCGATACCGGCTCGCGTCGGTCATCACGGCAGGGATTCCTTGTCAGATCGGCATACTGATAAACGGACGCGCCACCTGGGCGAGCGGCTTCGGTACGCCGTGGCTGATCCCGGCGTAGACGTCGCGGCGGCGGGCGGCGAGATACCCGGCCCACACCATCCCGGCGACCACGACAACGGCGAGGACAGCCGCGATGATCACCGGCAGCGGCGAACCGGGTCCGGCGCCGAGCAGCACGTCGCAGTGCAACAGCATCGACGCGAACATCACCGCGCCACCGGCGGTGCCGAGCAGCGGTGCGATCCACCGCGTCCACGCCGTCTCCGAGCGCCGCCCCCGCAGATACACCATCGCGGCGAGCGACGAGATCAGGAGAAGCGCGACCAGGCCGAGCGCACCGGCGGTCGCGAACCACGGGAACAACGAGAGCATCGGGTCGCGGCCGGAGATCGCGAAGACGGCGATCACCGCGATGCCGATCGCGGACTGCAGCAACGAGCCACCGACCGGGCTGCCGGCCAGTTCCCCCCGGCCGGTGTATGCCACCCGCACGGGCAGCACCTTCTCCTGGGCGATGGCGTAGCCGTAACGGGCGACGATCGCATGTACCGACAGGATCGTGGCGATCACCGCGAACACCAACATCAGTTGCGTCAGCAGGCCACCCAGCACCCCGTACACACTGCTCATCGTGTTCAACGGCACGTGCAGGTTCGGGTCGCTGGCAGCGACGCTCACGTTGTTCCAGCCGTTCGTAATCCCCATCGCCGCCGCCATCAACGACGACCCCACCCCAGCCGTGAGCAGCGCCCACGTCACCGCCCGGCCCGGACCACGCGGGTGGACGGCTTCGGTGCTGAACGAGGCGCCGCCATCGAAGCCCATCACCCCGGCGATGCACATCGTCAGCACGCTGCCGATCGTCGGGCCAGCCAACGCCGACCACGCATAGCCCTGCAAGGTGAGCTGGCCGTCCGCCGGATGGGTGAACCCGGCCACGATGAACAACACAATGAGCACGGCGGAGATCGCCAGGACGATCCCGAGCAGCCACGCCGAGACGATCACCCGCCGGACTCCGGTGACCGCGACGACGGCCCAGACCACCAGGGCGTAGATCCACCACGTGCCGCCGAGCACGCCGGCCAGGTAACCGCCGACAAGGCCGTACATGCAACACAGGATGGCGTTGTAGGCGGCCAAGCCGAGGAACCCGGCGCCGACACCGAGCGGCCGGCCCAATCCCCGCGCGACGGCCGCGTAGTACACCGCCGGGTGCGGGACGTGCCGGGCCATCGCGGTGTAACCCACCGACAACAACCACACCACAACTGTCACCAACACGAACGCCAGCGGAACCCCGGCAGCCTGCCCGAGCGCGTAGGTCGTCGGGATACCACCGATAAGGATGATCAACGGGCCGAACGCGTTCGTCGAGAACAGGTAGATCCGGCCAGTCGACATCGTCCGCCGATCGATGATCGCCTTCGTCACCGCACTGCCGCCGCTACTAGCCTGGCCGACACCGGGCGAACGAAGGCGACCGTTCGCCGTTCTACCTGGGCTTTGCTCAGGAGCGCTGGACGAGGGCGAGTCACGTGATCCTCCAAGTGGATTGCTAACGCAAAAGGGGGGCTGGCAGCACCAAGCGCATGCGATGGGCTACGCGATCAACAACGTTCGGTTCGACGGCGGTAAGTGGGCTGGGGGTGCCGCCGGCGTCGGCGAGAACCGCACCCCCAGCCTCAGTGCGCCCGGACGCCGACGGGCCACGCCGTTGGGCCCCCTCGCTGTCCAGGCAGGTACTTCCTCGCCCACCGCACCGCCCACGGCAGGTACGGCAAGCGAGGGCCTCATGGCAGAATGGCGAGCGCGGGCACGGGCGGTCGCCACATCGCTGACATCTGCACACCGCTCGGAAGCGCTCCTGACGGTCCGATCGCGGAATAGCCGTGCCGTTGCAGCAGCCGCTGCATCCGGTCGTCGGTCGTGACCGCGAAAGCGGGCGTCCCGAGCTCGGACAAGACCGCATGATGCGTGTTGAGCAGAAGGCTTCCGATACCCCGACCCTGCCGGTCCGGACGAACGCCGATGAAATCGAGCTGCTGATACGCGTAACCGGGCGCCCTGCGGCTGTCGGTGAATGCATGGATCTGCCGCCAGAGGCCCTGTGCCAAGGAAGTGGTGGCCGGTACAGGTGAACGGGTGACGAGGTCCGCGGAGGGCTTTGCCTTGAGCCCTGGATACATCGACCACAGGGCCGCACCGAGAATCTCATCGCCGTGGCGTGCGAGGCGGCAAATACCGGAGTCGATACTGGACGCGACCAGCCCTCCGATGTATTCCATCGATGACCGCTCGCGTTTGCTTGGATCGGACGCGCATGCGGCGGCCAACGGGTTGCCGGCGAATGCTGCTGTCAAGACCCGGGTGACGGCGAACGCGTCGCGGTCTAGCGCGTCGCGGATGACCAGGCTTGGGGCTGTGGCTGTTGTCATCAGTGGACCGCCTTTCCGTGGCGGAATGAGGGATGGACGGCGTGTGCTGGTTGCTACCTAACGATCACGGACTTGACGGTCGTGAGGAATACCGACCTTGTGTCCGACCTAGCGTGCCGACCTGCGGTCCGACTCGACGCTAACCTCGTGTTTCACCTCAGACTTGGCATTGACGCGAACACCGGCCTGGACCCCGACCGTCTCCTGTCGATGCTTTCCAGCAGCGCTGGAGGCTGCCCTGCTGGCGATTTCCATCAAGCCGAGCGCGCACAGGACATTCACACCAGGTCATCCAATCCGCCAGCGCCGCCGAGTTGCTCGAGACACCCCGTCACGGGCGACCGTCCGTACAGCTTGTGGGGACAGCTCTTCGCGGACACGCGCGAGGCGCTTGATGTGTTGACGTACGCCGAACCCTCCGAATTGAGCAGCACGACATCGTCGAGGTCCTCCGAGACTCTGGTCGGTTGAGGTACGACCCGACGCCGCACGCGCCGGTCTAGAGTGCTTCGCCCCAATGCGCGATCGGGGAAACCAGGGCCGCACAGATGGATGCCTGACGCGCTCCGGAACTCGGCCCTTCAAATCCTTGTCGGCTGCAGGACCCTGGGAATACCGACCTTGTGTCCGACCTAGCGTCCCCACTTGCGGTCCGACCTGCTCCTGAACTGCGAATATTCCATAGACTCCAAAACGTCTTCATGATCATCTACGGCCGGAGCGGGTTAGAGTGAGCCCACTCGACCGCTTATGTACCTGGGCGGCCGGGCCGAAGTGGACCCGTGGGAGGCTGCCGGTGACCGGCCCCAGTCCGTACGTCCGTCGCCGCTGGCTCGGACACGAGATCCGTCGGTTGCGCGCCGAACATCGCCTCAGCGGCGAGCAGCTCGCCCGCGCCCTGGGTTTCCCGCGTCAGCAAATTAGTGCCCTGGAGAACGGCCGGCTCGGGCCCGACATCGACCTGGTGTCCGGAATCTGCGAATACTTGCAGGTCGGCCCGAGACGCCGCGACGCGATCATTGCGGCGGCAACCGACGGCTGGGTCACCGGTTGGTGGATGAAAGGCGCCGACCGCATCGGTGACCGGCAAGCCCGGTTCGCCGACCTCGAAAGCGGCACCGCGGCCATCACCGAGTACGCCCTCGCTCTGGTACCCGGGCTACTCCAAACAGCTGATTTCGCCGACGCGCGGGTGCGCAGTGATCCCAGCCGGCAATCCGACACCTTCGACCCGGTCGCCGCTGTAGCGGCGCGCTCCCACCGCCAGCATCTTGTAGTCGCCGCTGGCGGGCCG
>NZ_JAVROT010000281.1:0-5691 GCF_032162605.1 Mycobacterium sp.
TGTGGAAAGCCGTTGTCCTTCTGGCGTTCCAGCTCCTGGAGCACGCCGCGACCGCGCATGTGGCGCGGTGGCCCACCGGTGATCACCAGCACGCTGGTGGAGTCGCTGTACGCCGTGGCCAGGCCGAGCACGGTGTTCGAGGCGCCGGCACCGATAGACGTGACCGCGGCCATCGGCTTGCCGGCCACCCGGTAGTAGCCGTCCGCGAGGTGGACCGCGCTCTGTTCGTGGTACGTCTGGACGAACGGGATCTTGGACTCGTCCTCGTTGAACGCGTCCATCAAACCCCAGATGCCGTGGCCGGGAATGCCTGCCACGTACGGGACTCCGTACTCCTTGAGGATGCGGGCGACGACCTGTCCACCGTTGAGCCTTGGCATGTGAATGTCCTTTCTACCGACGACGAGTGCAGGACTGCCAGCGACGCCGCAAGCGCGGCCCGGCGCGGCCCAGTGAAGTGAACTCACCACGATTGTGGTCCTCACCACCCTGCACCAGTAGCCTCAACGTGAGAAAAAGGTGCCCCTGCGCCTGCACACAACGGGAGATAAATCGACATCTGGCGGCGCACCGCCTAAACATTGCGCACCGTGCAGGCGGTGCTGTAAAAATTGCACACTCCGTGTCTGGGCTGGGGGCTCGAGGCACGCCACGCTGGTGTGGAAGCGAGCGGGACGCGCCGTCGGCCTTCCCCGCTACCGCTGCGACGACGACTGAGGAGCTCGCTTCGTGTCCATCAGGTCGGTTGGCCCCTTCGCCAGGGTCACGATCCACCGCGGGGCGACGTCCCCTGGGGAGGCGATGTCCGCATGAGCGACGCTGCCCTCGCCGATGCAGGCTCCGAGCACATTGGCACGCCCGGCCCAACCCGTTCTGAGCACGATTCGCTCGGCAGCCGTGAGGTCCCCGAACCGGCGTACTACGGAGTACACACCGCACGCGCGCTCCAGAACTTCGCGATCTCGGGAATTGCGCTGCGCACATATCCCGAGTTCGTCAACGCCCTAGCCGCGGTGAAAGAAGCTGCTGCAGGCGCGAATCGGGAACTCGGTCTGCTCGATGACAAGCGTGCGCGCGCCATCGAGGCGGCATGCATCGAGATCCGTGACGGTCACTTGCACGATCAGTTCGTCGTCGACGTCATCCAAGGCGGCGCCGGAACGTCTACCAACATGAACGCCAACGAGGTGATCGCCAACCGAGCGTTGGAGACCCTCGGCGCACGCCGGGGGGACTACGACAGGCTGCATCCTCTAGAACACGTCAATCTCAGCCAGAGCACCAACGACGTCTATCCCACGGCGATAAAGGTTGCGCTCCAAGTGCACATCGCCACCTTGCACGCCACGATGTTGGAGGTTTCCGCCGCCTTCCTGGCCAAGGCCAACGAGTTCGGTCGCGTGCTGAAGATGGGCCGCACACAGCTGCAAGACGCCGTTCCGATGACCCTCGGCCAGGAATTCGGCACCTATGCCGTCATGGTCGCCGAGGACGCCGAGAGACTGCAGGAGGCTGCGCAACTGGTCGCGGAGATCAACCTGGGTGGCACGGCCATCGGCACCGGTCTGAACTCCCACCCCGCATATGCGCTGGTGGTGTGCGAGAGACTTCGGGCGATAACGGGATTCCCCGTAACGACCGCCCACGATCTGGTGGAGGCCACCCAGGACGTCGGCTCGTTCGTTCAGCTGTCCGGTGTCCTCAAACGCACCGCCCTCAAACTGTCGAAGATCTGCAATGATCTGCGGTTGTTGTCCTCGGGCCCCAGGTCGGGTTTCAACGAGATCAATCTCCCTGCCGTGCAGGCAGGTTCGAGCATCATGCCGGGCAAGGTCAATCCCGTCATCCCCGAAGTCGTCAACCAGGTGGCATTCGAGGTCGTGGGCAACGACGTTACGATCAGCATGGCTGCCGAAGCGGGCCAGCTCCAGCTCAATGCGTTCGAGCCAATCATCGCGCATTGCCTGTTTCAGTCGCTAACCCATCTCAACGCGGCGTGCAAGACGCTGATCGGCAACTGCGTAATGGGCATCACCGCCAACGAACAACGACTCTACGAGTCGGTCACCAACTCGATCGGCATCATCACCGCGTTGAATCCCTACATTGGGTACGCCGCATCCGCCCGCATCGCGAAGATGGCGCTGGGTACGGGCCGGGCGATACCTGATCTGGTCGTAGAAGAGGGCTTGCTTTCACGCGAGGAAGTAAGCCTCCTGCTCACCCCGGAAGCGTTGGTTCAGCCACGCGAACTCTTGCAACTCAGTGAGGCCATCGTCCGCTCGTTCGAGGGAGCAAATCCGTCATGACCAACGTTCTCCATCTCTATGGCGGCTGGCCCGGCCACAGCCCTTACAACATCGCTGATTGGACCCGAGAACTCGTCGCCGACTTGGACTTTCACGTCGAGGAATCGCAGGACACCTTCACCCTCGACCGTGACCTAACCGGGTACGACCTCATCATCCTCGGCTGGAACAACGCTCTGACGACGGAAGACCTCTCCGACTCACAAGAGGATCACCTCCTGGCAGCCGTGGAGGCTGGAACGGGAATCGCAGCGTGGCATGGTGCCGCCGCTGCGTTTCGGTCCAGCCTGCGCTACCACTTGATGCTCGGCGGAGACTTTCTGGCCCATCCGGCCGGCGAGGGATATCCGCATCCGTACGAGGTGACCATCGTCGACCACGAGCACGACGTGACGCGCGGCGTCTCAAGTTTCCCGGTGGCATCAGAGCAGTACTACATGAGCGTCGACCCGAACAACGTGGTGCTTGCCGAGACGACGTTCAACGGCGAGCACTTCGCCTGGCTGGACGGATTGAAGAGCCCGGTTGCTTGGGTTCGGCAGTGGGGGCGAGGCCGCGTCTTCTACCACTCGATCGGTCACGCCACCGCCGATCTCGCCGGCGATGACGTGCGTCGGCTCACCAAACAGGGGATCGCCTGGGCGGCCCGATCGTAGCCACGACCGCGACGAGGCGGAAACATCGATGACATTCGTTCCACTGCATGGTGTTTCGACCCTCAGAGCCGCAGGCGAATCCCGGCAGCGGCCCGGCGAAGCAGGCCAAAAGTCCGACCGTCGGGGCTTGTCGCCAGTACACTCAGAATGAGCAAGAAAAACCAACTAGCCTGCACATGACGGCAGCGAAGGCCCAGGTCACGTTATGTCGATGTCCATAGAAGTTGCGCTACAGCTGGAGGTCTTCACCCGCGTTCCACAAACCGTATATGCGGGACGACGCAATTTCGACCGCGCGGTGCGGTGGGTCCACCCCAGTGAGATTCCCGACATCGGCCAATTCCTCAGCGGAGGGGAGATGCTGCTCACCGCGGGTCTGGGCATCGGTCACAGCGTCGAGCGGCAGCGCCAGTACATCTACGACATCGACGATGCGCACGCCGCGGTGCTGATCGTGGAGTTGAGCGGGCGGGCGTTCGACATCATGCCGGAGGCGCTCATCGAAGCCGCTCGCGCGCGCGACTTTCCTCTGGTCGGCCTGGCGGGTGAACTGCCGTTCGTGGAGGTGTCAGCCCAGGTCCACGAGTCGATCATCGATCAGCGCGTCCTCGATCTCAGCGCGTACGAGCGACTCAACGGGACGTTCATGCAGCTCCTGCTCGCTGGCCGGGACCACGTGCACTTCACCGACGCGTTGGCCAAGGAAGTCAATCGGCCAGTGGTGTTGGAGGATTCGGCGCGTCAGGTGGTCGCGTACTCGGGAAGCTCGGAGATCGGCGACCTCGCGTTGCGAGACTGGGAAAGGCATTCGCGAATAGACCACGATGCGGCGTCCGCCAGTAGCGGCAACGCCAACGATGCCGACATCTGCACCCGCAAGGCGGTAGTCCTTCGCGGCGAGCGGTGGGGGTGGTTGCACGTACTGCACGGGGGTGACGCCATCGTCGGCACGGCGGCGTACGCCATCGACCGGGCCGCCGACGGTATCGCCATCGCTTTGCTCGGTGCCCGCGAGAGCGGCGCACGCTCGGCGCAACGACAGAACGCCCTGATCAGCCGGCTGTTGCTTGGCGACATCTCGGGTGATGCGTTCGTGAACCGCGCCTTGCGGATTGGCAGGGACCTGCGCGACCGCGCGTTGTTGGTGGTGTCGGTATGCCGCGAAGGTGCCACCAACACAGGCGAGGACGCCATGGAGGAATTGTGCCGCTCGCTGCAGGTGCCCGCGGTCGTCGCCGACCTCGGCGAACACACGTTGGTCATCATGGGTCTCTCCAGGACCAAGTCGGAAAAACAAGTCGTCGCAAGGCTGACCGCCCTTGACGTGCGTGCCGGACTCAGTCGCCCCGTCAGCGCTGGCCAGCTGCCGGCCGCAGTCGAGCAAGCGCGCAGCGCGGCGTCGGTGGCAATGGCTCGCCCCGACAAGGCGGTACACCGATTCGATGACCTAGGAGTCTTGCGTCTGCTGGCGTCGTTGGCTGGTGGGCCGGAATTGTCTCGCTACATCGAGGACGAATTGGGCCCTCTGCTCAAACATGACGCCAAGGCGACCAACCCGCTCCTGCCGACCCTGCGTACGTATCTATCCTGTGACGGAAACAAGTCGCAAGCCGCCCAGGCGCTATTCGTTCAACGGCGAACGCTGTACTACCGACTCGAGCGCATTGAGGCGTTGCTCGGACGCCCCTTGGATGACGCAGACAACCGTCAGGCGCTGGTGTTTGCGGTCCGCGGGCATGACCTGCTGCACCGCGAGGTGGCCAACTGACGTCCACGCGAAGTGGTTCACAGTCTGTGCACTATGACGGTGCGGAGTTCTCGCAATGGGTCTGTTGGAAGGGCGGTCGCCACCCCTAGCGTGGACTACAACCGTCTAAAGTTCCGGACGGGTGATCCTCTCAGCCTAGGGGAGCTCTTAAATGTCCACAGCTGCAACAGAACTGCACTCGCAAATCGTCACCGATCCACCCGAAGTCGTCGAAACCGACGTGGCCATCATAGGTTCCGGCATGGGGGGTGGGACGCTGGCCTACGGGCTGCGCGACGCCGGCGCGAACGTGCTGATCATCGAGCAGGGGGACTTCCTACCCATCGAGCGGGAGAACTGGTCGTTCGACGCCGTCCACACCAAGGGGCGTTACAAGAATTCCGCCCCATGGCTCGACGCCACCACGGGCAAGGAATTCGTTCCTGGCAACTACCACTACGTAGGAGGTTCCACCAAGCTCTACGGCGCCACCCTGCCGCGCTTCCGGGAATGCGACTTCGGCGATATCGAACACGTCGACGGCGTTTCGCCTGCGTGGCCGATCTCTTATTCGGACTTGGAGCCGTTCTACGGAGCGGCCGAAACCATGTACTGGGTGCACGCGAACAAGGACGAGGACCCCACCGATCCGTGGCGATCGACTGACTACCCCTTCGCCGGGTTGCGGCACGAAGGCGCGATGGCGAAGTTGGTCGACGCGGCCCGCAAGCAGGGCTTGCATCCGTTCGCCGCTCCGCAGGCCCTCGATCATCGACCAGGCGGTGGCTGCGTACTGTGCTACACCTGCGATTCGTTCGCGTGCATGGTCGATTCAAAGGGGGACGCCGACGTCGCCGCAGTTCGGCCTGCGCTGCGTGCCGAGTCGAAGAATGTGCGGCTATTGACCAACGCCGAGGTCACCCGGCTGGACACCGACCGCAGCGGCCGATCCGTGACTTCGGCCAGCATCACCCACCGC
>NZ_JAVROT010000282.1:0-4543 GCF_032162605.1 Mycobacterium sp.
TCGAGAACATGGAGATCGGCCACAACGTCATGCACGGCCAGTGGGACTGGATGAACGATCCCGAGATTCACTCCTCGACGTGGGAGTGGGACATGAGCGGATCGTCCAAGCACTGGCGGTTCACCCACAACTTCATGCATCACAAGTACACCAACATCCTCGGCATGGACGACGACGTCGGCTACGGCGTGATCCGGGTGACGCGCGACCAGAAGTGGAGCCCGTTCAACCTCTACGGCAACCTGCTGTTCAACACGCTCCTCGCCATCGGCTTCGAGTGGGGTGTCGGACTGCAGCACTTGGAGCTGGGCAAGATCTCCAGGGGTCGCGACGATCGCGCAGCGACGATGAAGCGCGTGCGCGAATTCGGTGTCAAGGCTGGCCATCAGGTGATCAAGGACTACGTGGCCTACCCGGCGCTCACGTCGCTGTCGCCCGGTGCCACCTACAAGTCGACGATGAAGGCCAATGCGGTCGCCAACGTCATCCGCAACGTCTGGGCCAATGCCGTGATCTTCTGCGGTCACTTCCCCGACGGGGCCGACAAGTTCACCAAGACGGACATGGTCGGCGAGACCAAGGGTCAGTGGTATCTGCGCCAGATGCTCGGCAGTGCAAACTTCGAAGCGGGCCCCGGCCTTCGCTTCATGAGCGGCAACCTGTGCCACCAGATCGAGCATCACCTGTACCCGGATCTGCCCAGTAGTCGTCTGCACGAGATCGGGGTCCGCGTCCGTCAGGTCTGCGAGAAGTACGACCTGCCTTACACGACGGGCAATTTCGCGGTGCAGTACGGCAAGACCTGGCGGACCATCGCCAAGTTGTCGCTGCCGAACAAGTACCTGCGGGACAGCGCCGACGATGCTCCGGAGACCCGCAGCGAGCGGATGTTCGACGTGCTGGGGCCCGCCGATGCGAATCAGCCTCGCGGACTCAAGTCGGCGATCGCCGCCGTGCGGTCCCGTCGGAGCGAGAAGCGGGCAGCCAAGCGCGACCTCGTCGCCTGAAACATCGACATAGCGCTCACGGCGTGGGCCTCTCGCAGGTCCTCGCCGTGGGCGCCATGTCTTCGTCGATTAGCCGGGGATGTAGTCGAACGTGTCCGGGTTGGGGCCGGTCCTGCCGCCCTCGCCCTTGTCGAGTGCGGTCAGCGCGTCGACGTCGTGGGCGCTCAATTCGAAGTCGAACAGAGCGTAGTTCTCCTCGATGCGCTTGGGCGTCACCGATTTCGGGAATACGATGTCGCCGCGCTGAATGTGCCAACGGAGCACCACCTGCGCCGGTGACTTGCCGGCCGCTTCCGCGATCTGGGTCACGACGGGATCGTCGAGTACCGCGCCCTGTGCGATCGGCGACCACGCCTCGACCGCGATGTCGTTCTCGGCGCAGTACGCCCGAACTTCGTCGTTGACGAAGTACGGGTGCACCTCGATCTGATTCACGGCGGGGACGGTGTCGGTCTCGCGTGCCAACCGTTCGAGGTGGCCGACCTGAAAGTTCGACACACCGATGCTGCGGGCCCGGCCGTCGCGCCTGAACTCCTCGAGCGTCTGCCACGTCGATACGAAGTCGCCGCCGTAGAGCGTGGGAAGCGGCCAGTGAATGAGGAACAGATCGACGTCGTCGAAGCCGAGCTTGCTCAGCGTCTGGTCGAAAGCCTTTCGCGCAGCGTCGGGTTCGTGGAACCCGTTGTTGAGCTTACTGGTGATGAAGACGTCCGCGCGGTCCACACCGGAGTCACGGATCCCTTGGCCGACGCCTGCCTCGTTCTGGTACATCTCGGCGGTGTCGATGTGTCGGTACCCGATGTCGAGAGCGGTTTTGACCGCGCCCGCCGTTTCGTCGGGGTCGATCTGGAAGACGCCGAACCCCAGCTGCGGGATCCTGGCGCCGCTGGTGAGTTCGATCGTCGGTATGTTGCTCATGAATGGGCCTCCTTCAGCGAATTGCCTTTGGCAGCGTGCCCAATCCGGCGCTGGCGCAAACGAGCCTCAGGTTCGCGTTGACGTGCAGTAGTAGTTGTCGCCGAACGACATTGCGCCGTCGGCCTGCGCGGGCTGGGGCAGTCCCGTCGCGGCGAGCAGTTCCGGCAGCGATGTCCGAATCGACTGCCAGCCCCGACTCTCAAGGTACTCACCCACGTCGTGGCGCGGGCCGGCATATCCGAGCTCGCCAAGTTCGACGTCGAATCCGTTGTCGCGCCAGCGTTGTGTGACGGCGTCCAACGGCGCTCCAGCATCGCCGTCCGGCGGGTTGCCCGCCATCGGGGCGACCTCGGACGCCAGCCGGCTGCCCGGCGCGCTCAGCGTGCCGATGTCGTCGAGCAGCCGGTCCTGTGCCTCCGAGGGCAGGAAGGGAAGCAGCCCCTCGGCAAGCCAGGCCGAAGGTCGCGTCGGGTCGAAACCGGCCTTCTGCAGGGCCGTCGGCCAGTCATGGCGCAGGTCGACGGGCACTCCGCGGACGTCGGCGGTGGGCGCCGCATTCAGCTCCGCCAGGGTCGCGGCCTTGAACGAGAGGACTTCGGGCAGGTCGATCTCGTAGACCACGAAGTCCGACGGCCACGACAGCCGGTATCCGCGCGCGTCCAGGCCCGACGCCAGGATCACCACCTGGCGGATACCGAGCCCATTGGCCCCACCGACGAAGTCGTCGAAGAAGCGGGTGCGCGCGGTCAGCAGGTCCGTCATGGATTGCATGCCCCAAGGCGCACCCGGCACGTCGACATCGGCGGCGTCGAGTTCTCCGGTGGCCCACCGCGTGAAGAAGTCGATGCCGACGGCCCGTACCAGAGGCTCGGCGAACGGGTCGTCGATCAACGGCGAGGCGGTGTTGGTGGCTCGAGCCCGCCCGGCGGCCACCATCGTCGCCGTCGCTCCAACACTCGTTGACAGGTCCCAGGTGTCGTCGTCCCTGCGTTCCATGCGCGCCTCCGATTCCGTCGTCAAACGCTTAGTGCATTTAACTCTTAGCTAGTTTAACGAACAAGGCGCTTCCTGCCGATCAGGAACGCCTGCGGCGTGGACTCGGCGCCGTCTTCGTCTGGTTCGCGCACTGCGGTCGAGTAGACGGGCAGGCCCACCGACTCCACTGTCGCGGTCACGGCTGCGGGGGTGCCTCGCCGAGGACGCGGTGGAACTGCGAGAACACCTCCGCCAGATGCGAGTCGGGGACGTGGATGGTCGACGACCACGCGCACACGCCGCCGACGTCGGCGACGGTGGGATGCCCGGTCGCCCGCACCGGTTGCGCGAACGCTGCCGAGGTGGCTCGCTCGATCGGTTTGGCGTCGAGTCACGTTCGAACAGTGCCGCGAACTCCGCAGCGGCGGCGTCATATCCGTTGCGCGTGCGTTCGAGGAAGTCCACTCGAGCTAGTCCTCGTTCATCGCGGTCAGAAGTCGACGCGCGGCGGCCACCCGGTCAGCCGCGTGGCCGGTCAAGGTGTCCAGGGCGCATTCGGGATCAGCGGGCGGCCCCATGTGACCACACCCGCGCGGGCACTCCTCGATGGCTTCGGCGAGATCGGAGAACGCCATCATCACGTTGGCCGGTGCGATGTGGGCCAGGCCGAACGACCGAATGCCCGGGGTGTCGATCACCCAGCCCGAACCGTGCAGTGGCAGTGCTACCGACTGTGTCGAGGTGTGCTTGCCCTTGCCCACGCCGGACACCACACCTACGGCGCGATGGGCATGGGGGACGAGGCGGTTCACCATCGTCGACTTGCCGACCCCGGAATGGCCGACCAGCACCGTCGACTTGCCGGCGAGCAGGTGGTCGACGGTATCGAGATCGTCGTCGCGGCCCGCGGTCACGACCTGCAGGTCAAGGCCCGCGAACTGCGCGGCGAACGGTTCGGGCGGCGCCAGGTCCGACTTGGTAAGGCACAGGATCGGCGTCAGTCCGCCCGTGTAGGCGGCGATCAGGGACCGCTCGACGAAGCCGGTGCGCGGCGGGGGATCGGCCAGCGCGACGACGATCATCAGCTGATCGGCGTTGGCGACGACGACGCGCTCGGTCGGGTCGGTGTCATCGGCCGTGCGGCGCAACACCGTTCGCCGCTCACCGCGACGGACGATGCGGGCCAACGTGTCGGGCTTGCCGGAGAGGTCGCCGACGATGTCGACCTCGTCCCCGACGACGATGGGCGTCCGACCCAGCTCGCGGGCACGCATCGCGGTGACGAGACGCTCTGGGTCTCCGCCGAGTGCGCATCCCCACCGGCCGCGGTCGACGGTGACGACCATTCCCGCCTCCGCGTCGGCATGCTCGGGACGTGTCTTGGTACGCGGCCGCGAACCCCGACCCGAGCGCACCCGGACGTCGGATTCGTCCAGGTAGTCACCGGGTCTCAAGCGCCTGCTCTCATGCGCGATCCGCTCCGCTTCTCGCTCGTCCGGACGTCATGTTCGCCCACATCCCCGGAAAGTCGGGCAGGGTCTTGGCCGTGGTGCCGATGTCCTCGACCTCGACGCCCGCTACGCGCAGCCCGACTATGGCGCCCGCCGTTGCCATTCGGTGATCCGCATAGGAGCGCCAGACCC
>NZ_JAVROT010000283.1:0-7499 GCF_032162605.1 Mycobacterium sp.
TTTGCTGCTCCATGTCGCGTGCCAGCCGGTCGGTCTTACCCGCCAGGAAGTCGCAGAAGTCGAGCACGATCCTGCGATGTTCCTCGGCACTCACGCGTCCAACGCACGGCGCCGAACACTTGTCGATGTAGCCGAGCAAGCATGGGCGGCCAATCTGGTTGTGCCGCTTGAACACCCCGGCGGAGCACGTGCGCGCCGGGAACACCCGCGTCAGCAGGTCCAGGGTCTCGCGGATGGCCCAGGCGTGCGAATACGGACCGAAGTAGCGCACACCCTTGCGGCGTGGGCCGCGATAGACGAACAGTCGCGGGTACTCCTCGTTCAGGGTCACCGCCAGCACCGGGTACGACTTGTCGTCGCGGTAGCGGATGTTGAACCGCGGGTCGAACTCCTTGATCCAGTTGTATTCCAGCTGCAACGCTTCGACTTCGGTGCCGACGACCGTCCATTCGACACTGCCCGCGGTCATCACCATCTGCCTGGTGCGCGGCGCCAGACCGGACAGGTCGGCGAAATAGGAGTTGAGTCGGCTCCGCAGGCTCTTGGCCTTGCCGACGTAGATCACCCGTCCGTGCGGATCGCGGAACCGGTAGACCCCGGGCTCGACGGGTATCGAGCCCGGGGCAGGCCGGTAGGTCGCTGGATCGGGCACGGGTTCCAGGTTAGTTCGCGATCCGACAGGCGAGGCCCACCGGACACACATACATGGGATCGATCACGTCATCGCGTCGATGAAACCGCAGTACGCAGACGCCTTCGCCTCGTAGTTGGTGAAGAGGTCGTAGCTGGCAGCGCCGGGCGACAAGAGGACGACGTCGACGTCCGACAGCGACGCCGCCATGCGCACCGCCGCCTCCAGGTTGTCGACGAGGTGGGTCCGCGACGGACTCTCTTGGGCAAATCCGCGTCCGATTGCTGCGCCGTTGGTCGGCGACTGGATCAGCGACACCTGACGAGCACCACTTCGTAGGTAGGCGTCGAGCTGGTCGTAGTTCAGTTGGCGATCCATCCCGCCGACGATCAACGCGATGTGGTCGTCGGGATCCATGGCGCGCAGCGCCGCGGCGACGCTCTCCCCCGTCGTCGCCAGAGTGTCATCGATCCAGCGGATGCGTCCCGTCGTCCGCACGGTCTGCAGTCTGTGCGGCAGACCGTGGAAGGTGCGCACGGCGGTGTCGATCTCGTCCGTCGTCACGGGCCTGCCGATCAGCTCCTCCGCGGCGAGCGCGGCCAGCGCCCCGTTCACGACGTTGTGCTCGTAGTCCATCACCGACCGGCCTCCGGTGCGTCGCACGTCGGCGGGGTCGACGAGTCGCAACTCGGGTTCGATGGTCCCGCCGAGCCGTTCGAGGATGGCTACCACCTCGGGCGTCGTCACCAGGGCGTGGGCGCCATTGCGGAACACGTTCGCCTTAGCGCGGTAGTACGAATCCCTGTCGCCGTGCCAGTCCAGGTGGTCTTCGTAGAGATTGGTGACGATCGCCACCGCGGGTGACGTGGTCAACAGTGCGGCCTGCTGGCTCGACAACTCGGCGACGACTACGACGTTCCCGTCGGGCGAAAGGTCTGACAGCGGGGTGCCGATGTTGCCTGCGACGAGGGCGTCGACGCCGATCTGGTTGAGCAGGTGGCCGAGGAACGACGCGGTGGTGCTCTTGCCCTTGGTGCCAGTGACCCCGATGGTCGACGAGCCGTGTCGAGACATGAACCAGTCAGCCGCACTGGAGATCCGGATCCCCGAGTCGCGCAGCTCCTCGAAGACCGGTTGGCGCCAGGGCACGCCGGGACTGACGAAGACGACGTCGCAGTCCCCCAGCCGGGCGAGGTGTTCTGGACCACGGAATACCGTGAGATTCGCGATCCCCTCGGGCTCCTCGAAGGGTCGGCGACCGGCGTCGTCGACTGCCTCGATTCGTGCCGCCCCGGCGGCCGCGGCGGTTCTCGCCATCGAGATTCCCTCGCGGCCGAAACCCCAGATGCCGACGGTCAGACCCTCGAGGTCGGGCTGCGACCGGCTGGTGCCCAAGCCTTCGAAGGTCATTCGCAGCCCTAGTCCAGCGCCGCGGCGTAGCGGGCGGGCACGTAGTTCACGGCCGCCGCCCCTTCCCGCTCCGATTCGTCGGAGGCGGCGACCTTCTCGAGTTCATCGCGCCGGGACCGGAACTCCTCGACGAGTGGCACGCCGCGCCACTCGTCGGCGTCGAGCACCGACACGAGGGACTCAGCGGCTTCGTAGTACTCGCCGACACACTCGAACGGCTTGTGCGCACCCAACCCGACCACATCGCAGAAGCCGGCGCGATTGTCCGCGTCCGCGAAGAGGTTCCTGCCGAAGATCGCCTCCACCTCGGTGCGGCCCAGCCGAGGGGCCATGAGCCCGAAGACGAAGATGCACTTGGGACAGTGCCCGCACCAGGTCGCACCCCGGCGACCGGAGTCGATGGCGAACGGCCGGTTGCAACTGATGAAGTCACGGAAGTACTGCGGGCTGTCGCGGAAGCGGTCGGCAATCTGTGATTCCGAGAGGGGCCGCAGCAGCGAGAAGTACCGGTCGGGGTTGAGCCCGTACTGCGACAGTGTGTCGCGCAGCAGCGACTCGTAGGAGATGCTCTTGGACCATTGGTGATTGACGTCGCGGCCCTGCCATGTGACGTTGCCGACGTTCGACGACCGCTCGTTGGAGAGCACTACCGGTCCGAGCCCGTTCGCGTCGGCGACGATCAGGCCGATGACGCTGTTGATCGCCGTGACGGGTACATGCCCGTTGTGAGCGCCCTGCGCATTGACCTCGATGAGCCTGCGGTCGATGCTCCGTGTCACGCGCACGCTGTCGAGTCCACTGATGTCGATACACCGGTCGATGGGATCGAACTTGTTGACGCTGAACAGCGTCGGGCGAAATGCGTGGCGTTTGAGGGCCTCGATGGTCACGACGGAGTCCTTGCCGCCGCCCACGGGCACCAGCGGATCGGCGTCGGCGTCCCAGCGGTCGACACCAATGGCCGGGCCGACGGCGTCGGGACCCGTGATCTCGGGAGTCAAGGCGTCGGGTAGCGAGTTGCGGTAGGCGAACTCGCCGAGCCCACCTGCGATGAGTTCGCGAAGGTAGTTGCGCTCGAATCCCTCAGTGGGGAAG
The DNA here is from genome assembly GCF_032162605.1 of Mycobacterium sp. GTDB lineage: Bacteria > Actinomycetota > Actinomycetes > Mycobacteriales > Mycobacteriaceae > Mycobacterium. The sequence continues at coordinate 3,137 of NZ_JAVROT010000283.1, forward strand.
GTGATTTCGATCCGAGGCCGCGCGGCGGCCTTGAAGTAACTGGGTGAACAGGTGAGCGCCAGCAGCCGCAGCAGCCGGTCGTCGGGCTCGCGGTCGCCGAGCGCGGCCCGAAAGTCCACCACCTCGGAGAAGGCGACGTCGTCAGACCCGTTGCCGCGCAGCGTGTAGTGCACTGTGAACGTGCCGTCGGCGACGTCGTAGCCGTCGATGGTCATGGCATGGTATGCCGCCGGGTCGAAATTGCTCATGACCACCTCGCGAACGGCGGCAACGCCTCGGGCTCCACGGTGAAGCGCCTGCCGTCGAGTTCGGCGACCGGATGCGTCTGGTATCGCGGCGAGAGCCACCACGCCCGGCCGGCGTGGGTCGGGCACTGGTCGACCCGGTCGAGCACGGCGATGACGCCGCACCGCGCCAACTGCTCGAGTACCGACGTCGGCTCGGGGTTCTCGACGCCGACGACCTCGCCGTCGGTCTCGAACACCAGCGCCCCGAGAATCGGCTGGCCGTCGGACACGCCATCGGCGAAGCTCCGGCTGTTGAGCCAGCGCTCGAGCTGATCCGCCTCGCCCCGGCTCGTCGTCCGTGCGGCCATCCGCCGCCACCACGGATCGGCCGCACGTCGTGCGGGTGGCATTGATCCACCGCCGTCGATGCGCACCGGCTCGATTCCCATCGGTTGCACCGTCGACCCCGTCACCAGGATCTGCGGCGCGTCGTCGGTCTCGGCGATCGTCACGCTCGCGGCTACCAGGGCCACGTCCTCCCGGAGGGTCGTGGTGAAGACCGAGATCGCGGCCGCCAGGTCGTCGAGCACCGGCATGCGAACGCCGAAGAATTCGGCGGGCTCGCCGAGATATCGCCAGATGCCCTCGACGTCGGGAACGGACGAGCCGGTGATCGGAAAGGTGATGGTGGGAAGGGTCCCGGGACGCGCGATGAGCTGGGTGGCGCGGAGTTGCGGAGGATCGATTTCCGGAGTGGTCATCGACATGCGAAAATCGGTCACTATCAGCAGATTCTAACGCACCGCACGAAGGAGCCATGCGACGCCGCATGAGTGCCCCAATGGTCACCCGACTCGTCGAATCGGACTGGCGCGTGTTCGCCACCATCCGGCTGCGCGCGTTGACGGACACGCTCGGCCCCGCCGACCCTCAGTACCGCCAGGAAGTGACGTTCACCGCGGCACAGTGGCGGCGACGGCTTCGCGCGCACGCACAGTTCGCGGTGTGCACCGATGGTCACCTCGTCGGCCTGATCGGCGCTCAGCGGCAGAGTGTCGAATCGGTGTACCTGTACTCGTTGTGGCTGGAACCCGGGATGCGCGGCCGAGGGCTCGGGCACGAGTTGGTGTCCACCGCGGTGGACTGGGCGCGCAGTCAACGCGCACGTATCGTGACGTTGCGGGTCGACGTGGCCAACGCCGCGGCCCGCGGTGTCTACGAGCAGCTAGGCTTCGGCGTCATCGAGGCCTCGCGTACTGCACGCGAGCTCACGATGTCGCTGAGGGTCGGTTGACGTCCGGGCGATAACGCGCGAACAGCCTGCGGACGGCGTCCATCGCATCGACTGCGCGCTCCTTGTCGACCGACTGAATCGCCATCAGCGGAATGTATTCGTCGTCGGGCAGGTCGACCCGTGCCCACCTGGCGCCCGGCGGGAACGACACGTCGACGACCTCCGACCACGGGATAAGTCGATACCCCAACAGGTTTCGTAACCACAGTCCTTCGGGACCCACCCGCAGCCGCGGCCGCGCGAACATGAGGACCAGGCCGCCGATGATCACGCCCAACAGACCTATGGCAACCTGATCGGCGGTCTGAAAGATCACACCCGACGAGCGGATCTTCAGAAGAAACCCGACGGTGATGTGGGCGGCGGCGATCAGAAAGGCGGCGGCGTAGGCGAAGTAGGGCGTGAGATGGGGCCGGACCTCCAGGTCGACGGCGGGAGCGGAGCGACCCTCTGGCACGGGAGCGGAGCCGGTCACGAGCCGGCGCGCAGGCTACGCAGCGTCAGCGCGGTCGACAGCGCGGCGGCGGCCGCCTGGGCGCCCTTGTCCTCGGAGGATCCGGGCAGGCCGGCGCGGTCGAGGGCCTCTTGTTCGTCGTTCGTGGTGAGTACGCCGTTGGCGACGGGCGTCCCCTCGTCGAGCGACACCCGCGTCAACCCTTGCGTGACGGCGTCGCAGACGTAGTCGAAATGTGGTGTCTGACCGCGGATCACGACACCGAGGGCAACGACGGCGTCATGCGACTTCGCCAGTTCCTGCGCGACGACGGGTATCTCGATGGCACCGAGCACACGGACCACGTCGGGATCGTCCACACCCGAATTCGAGGCCATCTTGCGCGCCCCGTCGAGCAGCGCGTCGCAGATGGTGGCGTGCCACGTGCTGGCCACGATCGCGAGCTTCAGCCCGGAGGCATCCACCGCGGGCATGTCCGGCACACCTGCGCCACCGCTCATGATCGGGCTCCACCCTCGCTGCTCACTGCGACGCTCCGCCCGGGTCGGTCGCCGTCGGCGGAAGGCGATCGCCGAGCAGGTAGACACCCTCGTCGTACCCGTTCATCTTGACGGACTCGTCGTAGTCTTCGAGACCGGTCAGGTCGTGCCCCATCCGGTCGCGCTTGGTCATCAGGTAGCGGATGTTCTCGGCGTTGGCCCGCACCGGCAGCGGCACCCGCTCGATGATGTGCAGGCCGTAACCGTCGAGGCCGACGCGCTTGGCGGGGTTGTTCGTCAGCAGGCGCATGGACCGAATCCCGAGGTCGACGAGGATCTGCGCGCCGATGCCGTAGTCGCGGGCGTCCGCAGGCAGGCCGAGCTTCAGGTTGGCGTCGACGGTGTCCTCACCGGCGTCCTGAAGCTGATAAGCCTGCAGCTTGTGGAGGAGTCCGATGCCGCGACCCTCGTGTCCGCGCATGTAGAGAATGACTCCGCGATCCTCGCGGGCGACCATGGCCATCGCCGCGTCGAGCTGCGGGCCGCAGTCGCAGCGGCGGGAACCGAACACATCGCCGGTCAAGCATTCGGAGTGCACCCGCACCAGCACGTCGTGGCCGTCGCTCTCGGGTCCGGAGATGTCACCGCGGACCAGCGCGACGTGTTCGACGTCCTCATAGATGCTGGTGTAGCCGACCGCGCGGAACTGTCCGTGCCGGGTCGGGATGCGCGCCTCGGCGATGCGCTCGATGTGCTTCTCGTGCTTGCGTCGCCACTCGATGAGGTCGGCGATGGAGATCAGCGCAAGGTCGTGCTCGTCGGCGAAGACCCGCAACTCGTCGGTCTGGGCCATCTCGCCTTCGTCCTTCTGGCTTACGATCTCGCAGATCGCGCCCGCCGGCTGCAGGCCGGCCAGCCGGGCCAGGTCGACGGCTGCCTCGGTGTGGCCGGGCCTACGCAGGACGCCACCTTCCTTGGCACGAAGCGGAACGACGTGTCCCGGTCGGGTGAAGTCGTCGGCGACGGCGTTCGGATCTGCCAGCACGCGCATGGTCGTTGCGCGATCGGACGCCGAGATACCCGTCCCCGGGGCCTTCTTGGCGTCCACGGTGACGGTGTAGGCGGTGCCGTGCTTGTCCTGGTTGACCGCGAACATCGGAAGTAGGCCGAGCTTGTCGCAGATCTCACCGGAGAGCGGGACGCACAGGTAGCCCGACGTGTAGCGCACCATGAATGCCACGAGTTCTGGGGTCGCCTTCTCGGCGGCGAAGATCAGGTCGCCCTCGTTCTCGCGATCCTCGTCGTCGATGACGACTACCGCCTTGCCCGCGGCCATGTCGGCGATTGCCCGCTCGACGGAATCAAGCCTCGTCATCTCGTCACCCACTTCAGTTAGGCGATTTGGGCACACCGCTGCGTTGATCGCAGCTCTGCGCGCCTACTTCGCCTAGGACCATGTCAACCGACTTCAGTATGAACCACTGAGACGCGTGGGTTATTGCCCGCCGTCTACCAGGGGTTTGGCTGAAGGGCGACGAGATCAATCGCGGTGGAAAGCAGCCGCTCCACATATTTGGCGAGTAGAGGCGAGCCAGCGGTGCGCTTCACCAGCGTAGACGCTGGTCGCACCCGAGCCAGCCGCGCTGAATATGTTTGAGCCAGCCATTGCCGGTCAGGTCAAGTCAGTGAGGGGTGACCAGGGGTGTGGACAATATCCACGCCCCTGAGGAGGGATACGACACTCTCGTATCCCGGGCCCTTGCGGGTGATCAAGGACGGCCGAGCCGGAAGTTCACCGGCTGCACCGCAGGCAGAGCGTCCTCGGTGAAAACCAGACGACCCACCCGCACCCTTTGCAGTAGATCCAGACACTGCCTGCGGTTGAGGACATCAAGTTCTTGCCGCTTCG
>NZ_JAVROT010000284.1:0-29345 GCF_032162605.1 Mycobacterium sp.
TGGCGTACACGATCGACAATCTCGGCGACATCTACCTGGTTGGCCGGATCGCCCTGGACTCGGTGACACCCCAGGTCATCGACGGCATCCTCGGACAGGTACTTCAAGCTGTCGAGTCCGACTTCAACATGCTGTTGGAGTTGGGTTTCCACTCATCCATCCAGAAGGAGTGGGATTGGCGGGTCAAGCGCGGCGAGTCGCTGAAGAACCTGCGCGCGTTCGAGCACCTCATCGACGAAGGCGACGATCAGGGCGACATCTAGCCTCGCGGGATAGCATCGTCTCCCATGGCAACCCTGGTGCTGCTCCGTCACGGCGAGAGCGAATGGAACGCGCTGAACCTGTTCACCGGCTGGGTGGACGTCGACCTCACCGACAAGGGCAGGGCCGAGGCGGTGCGCGGTGGTGAACTGCTCGCCGAAGAGGGCGTGCTGCCCGACGTGCTCTACACCTCGCTGTTGCGCCGGGCCATCACGACGGCGAACCTGGCGCTGGACGCCGCCGACCGGCACTGGATCCCTGTGCATCGCGACTGGCGCCTGAACGAGCGCCACTACGGGGCGCTGCAGGGACTCGACAAGGCCGCGACCAAGGAGAAGTACGGCGAGGAGCAGTTCATGGCCTGGCGGCGTAGTTACGACACGCCGCCGCCGCCCATCGAGAAGGGCACGGAGTTCAGCCAGGACGCGGACCCGCGGTATGCCTCCATCGGCGGGGGGCCGCTGACCGAATGCCTGGCGGACGTCGTAGCGCGATTCGTCCCGTACTTCACCGAGGTGATCGTGCCCGATCTGTCGGCAGGCAAGACGGTGCTGATAGCCGCGCACGGCAACTCGCTACGAGCGTTGGTGAAGTACCTGGACGGGATGTCGGACTCCGACGTCGTCAGCCTGAACATCCCCACCGGCATCCCGCTGGTCTACGAGCTGGACGGCGCACTGAACCCGACCGTCGAAGGCGGGAGGTATCTGGACCCGGATGCCGCGGCGGCGGGCGCCGCGGCAGTCGCCTCCCAGGGCGCCAAGTAGCCGACTCCGGTGTCATCTCCGCGCCCCGGCGAGAGACCGTCGAGGCGAACAGGGGGTGAACTCCGGTGAACGGGGTCCAAACTCCTGTGTTTGTCTGTGTGACTTGTCCCGACTTGCCCGCACGCTGCTGGGATGACGTTCACCGAGTGCGTACGATTTTCGCGTGAGTGCGGTAGCGGCGCTGCTGATCGTGGCAGTCGTTGCCCTTCTCGCGTTGGCACTCGGCGTCGGGCTCGGATTGGCGCTGGCGCCAGGCATCGCCGAACGCAGGCGGCGACGGGGCGTCGACCAGGACGGGATCACCGTCTCCCAGATGTTGCAACAGATCGTGTCGCTGTCACCGGTGGGCACCGTGGTAGTCGACACCTACCGTGACGTCGTCTACATGAACGAGCAGGCGCGCGAGCTTGGTCTGGTTCGTGGCCGGCTGCTCGACGACCGGGCCTGGGCCGCCGCGCAGCGGACGCTGTCCAGCGGTCTCGACGTCGATTTCGACCTCGCCCCGGTGAAGCGTCAAAACCCCGGCCGCTCAGGGCTTTCCGTGCGCGGCCACGTTCGCCTCCTGTCGGAGGACGACCGGCGCTTCGCGGTGGTCTATGTCGACGACCAGTCCGAGCACGCGAGGATGGAGGCCACCCGCCGGGACTTCGTGGCCAACGTCAGCCACGAGCTCAAGACGCCGGTGGGCGCAATGGGCGTGCTGGCCGAGGCGCTCATGGTCTCTACCGACGACCCCGAGACCGTGCGCCGGTTTGCCGAGATGATGGTGACCGAATCCAAGCGGTTGGCCAACATGGTTGGCGAGCTCATCGAACTGTCGCGACTGCAGGGCGCCGAGCCGCTTCCCGACCTGGATGCCGTCGACGTCGACTCCATGGTGGCCGAAGCGCTGTCGCGGTACAAGGTAGCCGCCGACAACTTCGACATCGCGATTACCACCGACGCGCCGACCGGTTACCGCGTGCTGGGTGATCAGCCGCTGCTGGTGACGGCGATCGCCAATCTGGTGTCCAACGCAATTGCATACTCGCCCAAGGGTTCCCCTGTCTCTGTCAGTCGCCGTCGCCGCGGTGATCACATCGAGATAGCTGTGACGGATCGGGGCATCGGCATCGCGCGCGACGATCAGGAGAGGGTGTTCGAACGATTCTTCCGCGTCGACACGGCGCGGTCCCGGGCCACTGGTGGCACGGGGCTCGGGTTGGCCATCGTCAAGCACGTCGCGGCCAATCACAACGGATCCATCCGGCTGTGGAGTCAGCCAGGTACCGGGTCGACGTTCACTCTGTCGATTCCGGCCCATCCCGAGACCGAAGAGGAATCGGATGAACGAGAGGACCAGGCATACCAATGACCAGCGTGGAGGACGTCATAACGGAAGGCACGAGGACTTCATGACCAGTGTGTTGATCGTGGAAGACGAAGAGTCGTTGGCCGATCCCTTGGCATTCCTGCTCCGCAAGGAGGGCTTCGAGGCGACCGTCGTCACCGACGGACCGTCGGCTCTCGCCGAGTTCGAGCGCGCAGGCGCCGACATCGTGTTGCTGGATCTCATGCTCCCCGGCATGAGCGGGACCGACGTGTGCAAACAGTTGCGCTCCCGCTCCAGCGTCCCGGTGATCATGGTGACGGCACGGGACAGCGAGATCGACAAGGTCGTCGGGCTGGAGCTCGGCGCCGACGACTACGTCACCAAGCCGTACTCGGCGCGCGAACTGATCGCGCGCATCCGGGCCGTCCTGCGCCGCGGCGCCGACACCGACGACCCGGGAATAGGTGACGGCGTGCTGGAGGCCGGCCCCGTGCGGATGGACGTCGAACGACACATCGTGTCAGTCAATGGCGCGCCGATCACGTTGCCGCTCAAGGAGTTCGACCTTCTCGAATATCTGATGCGCAACAGTGGCCGGGTGCTCACCCGCGGGCAGTTGATCGACCGGGTGTGGGGTGCCGACTACGTCGGCGACACCAAGACGCTCGACGTGCATGTCAAGCGGTTGCGGTCCAAGATCGAGGGCGATCCGGCCAACCCGGTCCACCTGGTGACGGTGCGCGGACTGGGCTACAAGCTCGAGGGCTGATCTTCGCGCAGGACGCGGCGCAGCGCCGAGCTGCGGCTACTGCGCGGCGCGGGTGGCGGGGTGGATCGCGATGAGACCCAGGACGCTGCGCCGCTTGCACATTGCGGCGAGTTCCGCGTAGGCCTTCTCGCCGAGCAGTTCGGTGAGCTCGGGTCCGTAGGACTGCCACACCGGCCGTGAGCCGACGTGGGCGTTGGGATCGCCCGTGCAGTACCAGTGCAGGTCCGAACCCCCTTCGCCCCACCCGCGCCGGTCGTACTCGGTGATGGTGGTGCGCAGGATCTGGGTGCCGTCGGGCCGCTCGACCCACTCCTGGCTGCGCCGGATCGGGAGCTGCCAGCAGATGTCGGGTTTCATGGTCAGCGGTTCGACGCCCAGCTTGAGTGCCTTGGAGTGCAGCGCGCAACCGATGCCGCCCTCGAAGCCGGGACGATTCAGAAAGATGCAGGCGCCCTTGTACTTTCGGGTGCGCAGGTTTTCCTTGCCGCCGTACTCGTCCATTTCGAGGTAGCCCTTGCGTCCAAGACCCTTGTCGCGGAACTGCCAGTCCTCGTCGGTGAGCTGCTTGACGGCGTCGTCGAGGCGGGCGACGTCGTCGTCGTCGGACATGAAGGCGCCGTGCGAACAACAACCGTCGTCGGGACGATTCTCGACGGTGCCCTTGCACGCCGGGGTGCCGAACACACACGTCCATCGGGAGCACAGCCAGGTGATGTCCGCGGCGATCAGATGTTCGGGATTGTCGGGGTCGTAGAACTCCACCCATTCGCGGGCGAAGTCCAGTTCGACTTCCCCTTCGTGCAAACTGGGCTTCTGCCGTTCGCTCTTCGCGCCAGCGCTCATCGCAGATCCGCTCACGGAATGCAACGGTAGACCCGATAACGTGGGTCTCGTGCGATTGGGCGTGCTCGACGTGGGCAGTAACACGGTTCATCTGCTCGTCGTCGACGCTCGGCGCGGTGGGCACCCGACGCCGATGAGTTCCACCAAGGCGTCGCTGCGTCTCGCGGAGGCGATCGATTCCTCCGGCAAGCTGACCCGCAAGGGCGCCGACAAGCTCGTCGACACCATCGACGAGTTCGCCAAGATCGCCGCCAGTTCGGGGTGTGCGGAGCTGATGGCGTTCGCCACTTCGGCCGTGCGCGACGCGAAGAACTCCGAAGACGTGCTGGCCCGGGTCCTTTCGGAGACGGGCGTGGCGTTGAAGGTTCTGTCGGGGGTCGGCGAGTCCCGGCTCACGTTCCTCGCGGTGCGTCGGTGGTACGGCTGGAGCGCGGGCCGCATCATCAACATCGACATCGGTGGCGGCTCGCTGGAGTTGTCCAGTGGCGTCGACGAGGAACCCGAGGTGGCGCTGTCGCTGCCGCTGGGTGCGGGGCGGCTGACCCGCGAGTGGCTCCAGGACGACCCTCCGGGCCGCAGGAGGGTGGCCATGCTCAGGGACTGGTTGGCGACGGAGATGGCCGACGCGGGAGCCAAGGTGCTCGACGCGGGCGCTCCGGATCTGACGGTGGCGACCTCGAAGACGTTTCGATCGCTCGCGCGACTCACCGGTGCGGCGCCTTCCGGCGCAGGACCGCGGGTGAAGAGGACACTGACAGCAGCGGGACTTCGTCAGCTCATAGCTTTCATCTCTAGGATGACCACGGCTGACCGAGCGGAATTGGAAGGGGTGAGCGCCGAGCGTGCGCCGCAGATCGTGGCGGGCGCGCTGGTTGCTGAAGCGAGTATGAGGGCCCTTGCGATCGATACCGTAGACATTTGCCCCTGGGCGTTGCGAGAAGGGTTGATTTTGCGGAAACTCGACAGTGAGGCCGACGGGACCGCCCTGGTCGGGACGTCGGCAGGACTGGCAAGGGCCAGAGGCGGCAGATGACCGATTCAGACGACTCCAACCCCAGTTCGCGACCCATCTCGGTCGCCGAACTGCTGGCCAAGAACGGCACCATCGGGGCGCCCCCGGTCGGCGGTCGGCGCAGACGTCGACGCGGCAACAGCGACGCCGTGACCGTCGCCGAGCTGACCGGTGAGATCCCGATCATCGGCGAGGACACCGCGACGACCGGTCGCACACCGGCTCAGCCCGACCAGGAGCCTCCCGCTCCTGAACTCGTCGAGGAGCCAGCCGAGGAGCCCGTCGTCGAAGAGGCCGCAGCCGAGCCCGAGCCCGTCCTCACCGAGGCGGAAGCCGACTACGCCGCCCACCTCGAACAGCGCGACGTCGACCCGGATCCCCTCGACTTCGCGCCGCCGCCACGACGCCCCCAGGTGGGCAAGCCCACCGGCTTCGCGACGACGCCAGGCAGTGGCGCCGAGCAGATGAGCCCCGACCCCGCCGTCGACGAAGAGATGTTGGATTTCGGGCCCGACGTCGACTTCACCGAGGTACTCGACAAGCACGCGTCGTCGACGGACGACGACGACGTGACTGCGCACGAGGACGTGCCGTCATACCTGCGGTCCAGTTCGGGCACGTTGTTCGGCGGTCAGTCCGTCGCAGATGATCTGGCCCGGCGCGGCCCACAGCCCGGACCCGAGGACATCGACCTCGGCGACACCGAGTCGGAGCCCAAGGTTCAGGAACCCTCCCAAGACGAACCCTCCGAAGAGGGCGGCTCGGCGTTCGTCAGGGGCGCGTGGGTGGTGGCGCAGTGCATCCTCGCCGTCGCCTTCGGCGCCGGCCTGTTCATCGCGTTCGATCAGCTGTGGAGATGGAACACCATCGTCGCGCTGGTGCTGTCCGTCCTCGTCATCCTCGGCCTCGTCGTCGGTGTGCGGGTGGTGCGCAAGACGGAGGACATCGGCAGCACGTTGATCGCGGTTGCGGTCGGCGCCTTGGTCACGCTGGGCCCGCTGGCGCTCCTGCAGTCGCACTGACACGACGAAACAAACCCAGGTGCGCCCCGCCATCAAGGTCGGTCTTTCGACCGCCTCGGTCTACCCGTTGAGGACCGAGGCGGCCTTCGAGTACGCCGCCCGCCTCGGTTACGACGGCGTCGAGCTCATGGTGTGGGCGGAGTCGATCAGCCAAGACGTCGCCGCGATCCGGCGGATGTCGGACAAGTACGGCATGCCCGTGCTCAGCGTGCATGCGCCGTGTCTGCTGATCTCCCAGCGTGTATGGGGCGCCAATCCGATCTCCAAGCTCGACCGCAGTGTCCGCGCCGCCGAGGAGCTCGGCGCGCAGACGGTCGTGGTGCATCCGCCGTTCCGATGGCAACGCCGCTATGCCGAGGGGTTCAGCGATCAAGTGGCCGGGCTCGAGGAGTCCAGTGACGTCCTGGTGGCGGTGGAGAACATGTTCCCCTTCCGGGCCGACCGCATCTTCGGCACGGGCCAGCCGTCGATCTCGCGGATGCGCAAGCGCGGTGGCACGCCGGGAGTAGGCGTGTCGGCGTTTGCGCCGTCATACGACCCGCTGGACGGCAATCACGCCCACTACACGCTGGACCTGTCGCACTCGGCGACGGCAGGCACCGACGCGATCGACATGGCGGACCGGATGGGCGACGGGCTGGTGCACCTGCACCTGTGTGACGGCAGCGGTGCGTCGACCGACGAGCACCTGGTGCCGGGTCGCGGTACCCAGCCCGCCGTGGAGATCTGCGAGATGCTCGCGGGCGGCAACTTCTCCGGCCACGTGATCCTCGAGGTCACCACGTCGCGTGCCAGGACGGCGGCCGAACGTGAGCAGCTGCTGACCGAATCGCTCGATTTCGCGCGAACCCACTTGTTGCGGTGATGAGCGCGTGCGCGAAGAACAGAAGGCGGTGATGAGCGCGTGCGCGAAGAACATGAAGAACATGAGGACACTGAAGGATTGGATCGCCTCGCCTTGACTGAATCAGCCGCGTCCACGTCGTTCGCCGATGCCATGAGGCTGACGCCGGTGTCGTCGGATGGGACGGTCGGCGTCTTTGAGGGGGAGCTCAACGAGCACTGGACCATCGGGCCGATGGTCCACGGCGGGGCGATGCTCGCGCTGTGCGCGAACGCGGCACGGACAGCGCTCGGCGCTGAAGGACACGAGCCGATCGCGGTGTCCGGCAGCTTCCTGTGGGCGCCGGACCCCGGCCCATTGCGCCTGGTGACCACGATCCGCAAGCGGGGCCGTCGGGTCAGCCTCGTCGACGTGGAGCTCAACCAATGCGTCAAAACCAACGACGAGCAATCGCGCGAAGAGCAGAGAACTGCCGTGCGGGCGGTGCTGACCCTCGCCGACCCCGAGCACGACGTGGCGCCGCTGCTGTCGGTCAATCCGGTGGTGCCCTTGATGACGCCGGATCCGCCGCCAGGGCTCGAACCGATCGGGCCGGGGCACCCGATGGCCGACATCGTGCACCTGGCGCACGGCTGCGACATCAGGCCGTCGCTCACGACCATGGGGCCGCGCTCGGACGGGGGACCCCCGGTGATCGAGTACTGGGTGCGCCCCAGGGAGGGCTCCCCGGACGTGCTGTTCGCGCTGCTGTGCGGTGACGTCTCAGCGCCTGTGACGTTCGCCGTCAACCGGTTCGGCTGGGCGCCGACGGTTCAGCTCACCGCCTACTTGCGCGGCCTGCCCGCGGACGGCTGGCTGCGGGTGATGTGCACGACCGTGCAGATCGGGCAGGAATGGTTCGACGAGGACCACGTGGTCGTGGACTGTGAGGGCCGCATCATCGTGCAGACCCGCCAGCTCGCCCTGGTACCGCAGGCACCGCAGCCGTAGCGGCACCACCGAGGGTTCGGACCATGGGCGTGCAATGCTTGCGTGCGTGGCGAGAATTGCGATCATCGGTGGCGGAAGCATCGGCGAGGCACTGCTTTCCGGGCTCTTGCGCTCGGGGCGGCTGACCAAGGACATGGTCATTGCCGAGAATCACCCCGACCGGGCCAAGTACCTCTCGGAGACCTATTCGGTGTTGGTGACGTCGGTGACCGAGGCCGCCGAGAACGCGGCCTACGTCATCGTCGCGGTCAAGCCGTCGGACGTCGAACGCGTGATCGGCGACATCGCGGACGCCGCGGCGCGCGCCGAGAACACCAGCGCGGAGCAGGTCGTCGTCACCGTGGCGGCTGGCGTCAGCACTGCGTACTACGAGGCCAACCTCCCGGCGGGGTCGCCCGTCATCCGGGTGATGCCCAACGCACCCGTCGTCGTCGGTGGAGGCGTCAGCGCGCTGGCCCCCGGCCGGTTCGCGACCGCCGAGCAGCTCAAGGAGGTCTCGGCGATCTTCGACGCGGTCGGCGGGGTGCTGACGGTGCCCGAGTCTCAGCTGGACGCCGTCACCGCGGTGTCGGGTTCGGGCCCGGCGTACTTCTTCCTGATGGTCGAGGCACTCGTCGACGCTGCCGTCGCCGTGGGGTTGCCGCGGTCGGTGGCCACCGATCTGGCGGCCCATACCATGGCGGGTTCCGCGGCAATGCTGCTGGAAAGCCTCGACAACGCCAATCCCGCCGGTGACGGTGCGATGGGCACGGCGATGGACACCAGCCCCGCTCAGCTGCGCGCCACGGTCACGTCACCCGGCGGCACTACCGCCGCTGGTCTGCGGGAACTGGAGCAAGGCGGCCTTCGCGCGGCGGTAGCCGCGGCCGTCGCCGCCGCAAAAACACGCTCTGAGCAGCTAGGAATTACATCAGAGTAGTTCAAGGAATTCCTACGGATTAGCCCACACCCGTCGCAATAACCCCAGTGGCCACGCTATTCTCCCTGAGGTATGCACACGTTGGTGCCAGCGGTGGGGAAGCCGTTGGGACTGGCCGTGCCTGATTGATTGGGTTGCGATGACGTCTATGAACGGGCCATCGGCACGGGATTCCGCTAGCGGTAAGTCGGCGCGTGATGCTTCCGCCGGCGAGCCGCCACGGCAGCAATTCCTTACCGTCGCAGAGGTGGCGAGCCTCATGAGGGTGAGCAAGATGACGGTCTACCGATTGGTCCACAACGGAGAGCTGCCCGCGGTGCGGGTCGGCCGGTCGTTCCGTGTCCACGCCAAGGCCGTTCACGACCTCCTGGAGACGTCGTACTTCGACGCGGGATAGCCGCCAGAGTCCTGGGGCAGAAGCGTGGCGACCCGGGGGATGGTGCAGCCGTTTTCATACCGCAGCCCTCGCCGGGTAAGGTGACGGTTCGGTTCACTAGGCACAAACGCCTGGCGATGTCTTAGGTAGCGGAGTTCATGGGTTCAGTCATCAAGAAACGGCGCAAGCGCATGTCGAAGAAGAAGCACCGCAAGTTGCTTCGTCGTACTCGGGTGCAGCGCAGAAAACTTGGTAAGTAACCTTCGGCTTCTCCCGCTAGGCTGGCGCGATGGATTCGACCGGCCGGCCCTCCCAGAGCCATGGGCAGGGCTCCGGGGGTTCTGACTCCCAGGACACCGAGCACCACCCCAAGGTCGTGCTGGTCACGGGCGCGTGCCGGTTCCTCGGCGGTTACCTGACCGCCAGACTGGTGCAGAACCCGCTGGTCAGTCACGTCATCGCGGTCGACGCCGTGGCTCCCAGCAAGGATCTGCTGCGTCGCATGGGCCGCGCGGAGTTCGTCCGTGCGGACATTCGGAACCCGTTCATCGCCAAGGTGATTCGCAACGGGGACGTCGACACGGTCGTGCACGCCGCCGCGGCGTCGTACGCTCCGCGTGCCGGCGGCAGGGCTGCGCTGAAGGAACTCAACGTCATGGGCGCGATGCAGCTGTTCGCGGCCTGTCAGAAGGCGCCCTCGGTGCGTCGCGTGATCCTCAAGTCCACCTCCGAGGTCTACGGTTCGAGCCCGCGCGACCCCGTCCTGTTCACCGAGGACGGCAGTTCGCGCAGGCCACCCGGCGAGGGGTTCGCACAGGACAGCATCGACATCGAGGGTTACGCCCGTGGGCTGGCGCGTCGGCGCCCGGACATCGCTGTGTCGATCCTGCGGTTGGCCAACATGATCGGGCCGGCGATGGACACCGCGCTCTCGCGATATCTGGCTGGCCCCGTGGTGCCCACGGTGCTCGGCCACGACGCCCGGCTGCAGCTGCTGCACGAACAGGACGCGCTCGGCGTGCTGGAGCGTGCCACGATGGCGGGCCGTTGGGGCACGTTCAACGTCGGCGCCTCCGGGGTGATCATGATGTCGCAGGCCATCCGCCGGTCGGGTCGCGTTCCCCTGCCGGTGCCAAAGTCGGCACTGTCTGCCGTGGATTCGCTGAGGCGTGCGACGCGCTATAGCGAGCTCGACCGCGAGCAGCTGAACTACCTGAGCTACGGCCGGGTGATGGACACGGCGAGGATGCGCAAGGACCTGGGTTATAACCCGAAGTGGACGACGGCGGAGGCTTTCGACGATTACGTACGCGGTCGCGGATTGACGCCGATCGTCGATCCGCGGTGGGTACTCTCGATCGAGAGTCGCGCCATTTCGGCGGCACAGCGCTGGGGGCGTTAGGCTGTGTCTACACAGGGTGGGGAGAAGGTTGCGAAGTGCCGGGTGATTCCAAAGCGAACGTCATTCCGCTGCACTCCAATTCGAGCCGTGCATCGGCTCAGCGGAGGGCCGCGGCACGGGTCGAGAGCACGCGGCGGCATCCGTCGTTGCTCGACGATCCCGGCACCAGGGCGTCTGCTGATCAGATCGCGGCCGTCGTCCGCGAGATCGATGACCGCCGCGGGTCCGTCCCCGGCGGGGCGGCCGTAGACGAGAGTCCCAACGAACTCGCCCAGCGCATCGCCGCGGTCGCCGAGTTCGTCCGCAAGCGGATGTCCGGTGACTACACCGTCGACGAGTTCGGCTTCGACAAACACCTCAACGACGCAATCTTTTTGCCTCTGCTGAGAGGGCTCTTCCGCAACTGGTTCCGGGTCGAGGTCGGGGGTATCGAGAACCTACCCGAGACGGGCGCCGCCCTCGTCGTGGCCAACCACGCGGGCGTCCTCCCATTGGACGGACTGATGGCGTCGGTGGCCGTGCACGACAACCATCCCGCCCACCGCGATCTGCGCCTGCTGGCCGCGGACATGGTGTTCGACATGCCCGTCATGGGTCAGGCCGCCCGCAAGGCCGGTCACACCATGGCCTGCACCGCCGACGCGCACCGCCTGCTCGCCGCGGGTGAGCTCACCGCCGTGTTCCCCGAGGGCTACAAGGGGTTGGGCAAGAACTTCCGGGACCGCTACAAGCTGCAGCGTTTCGGCCGCGGCGGGTTCGTGGCGGCGGCTCTGCGCGCAGGCGCGCCCATCATTCCGTGCTCGATCGTCGGGTCCGAGGAGATCTACCCGATGATCACCGACGTCAAGCTGTTGGCCCGGCTGTTCGGGCTGCCCTACTTCCCGGTGACGCCGCTGTTCCCGCTCGCAGGTCCGCTGGGACTGGTTCCGCTGCCGTCGAAGTGGCACATCCAGTTCGGTGAGCCCATCTCCACCCGGGACTACGACGAAACTGCGGCCGACGATCCGATGGTCACCTTCGAGTTGACCGACCAGGTTCGCGAAACCATCCAGCAGACCCTGTATCAGCTGCTTGCCAACCGCAGGAATCCCTTCCTCGGCTGACCGCCGTCAGGCGCGTGCCTTCGTTTGCCCGGCGATCATTCGCTTCATCGCCGCATCCCGTCCGGCCGCGATCCGAGCCGTCACTTCGGCGTTCTCTTCGGAGCTGGTCGACTCACCGAACAGTGTCACGGTGCTCGTCAACACGGGGTTGCCGTCATCGTCGGTGACCTCGCCGCGAATCTCGGTGATGACGGCGCCGTGCGATTCAATGACCGAATCCAGGTAGGAGTCGAACCACAGCTTGTCGCCGGCCAGGATCGGGCGATGGAACACCAGTTTCTGGTCGCGGTGCAGCACCCGCTCCATGTTGATCGGCACGTCGAACTGGTTGAAGATCTCATCCTGCACCCGACGGCCCGCGACGGCGACGAACGTCAGCGACGCGATCAGCGCGTCCTGACCGCACTCGGCGGCGGAGTCCTCGGAGTAGTGGGCAGGGTGGTCGTCCTTGACGGAGCGCGCGAACTCGCGGACCTTCTCTCGGTCCACCAAGAAGTAATCGGGGTACCTGTAATGGGTACCGATGATCTCGTCGGCGATGCTCATTTCTCGGATCTGCTCCCCACTCAGATGTCCCTGCGGCTCAGATGTCCCTGCGGCCCAGCGGCGCCGAGCCTATCAGCGACCGCTCAGCTGCCATTCCCGCGTCGTGATACGACCGCGGCCAACGCGCCGCCCGCCGCCCCGAGCGCCAGTGCCGACGGGACGCCGATGCGCGCCGCCTTTCGCGCGGTTCTGAAGTCCCGGATCTCCCAGCCACGTTTGCGTGCGACGTCACGCAGTGCGGCGTCGGGGTTGATCGCGACGGCCGTGCCGACCAGCGACAGCATGGGGACGTCGTTGAAGCTGTCCGAATATGCGGTGCAGCGTCTCAGGTTGAGGCCCTCGCGGATGGCCAGGGACCGGACGGCGTGCGCCTTGCCCGCGCCGTGCAGGATCTCGCCGACCAGGCGGCCGGTGAACACGCCGTCCACCGATTCGGCGACCGTGCCCAACGCGCCGGTGAGTCCCAGCTTGCGGGCGATTGTGGCGGCCAACTCGTACGGCGTCGCGGTGACGAGCCATACCTGCTGGCCCGCCTCCAGGTGCATCTCCGCCAGAGCGCGGGTGCCCTGCCAGATCTTGTCGGCGATGATCTCGTCGTAGATCTCCTCGCCGGCCTCCATCAGTTCGGACGTCTGCCTGCCCTCGATGAAGGCGAGCGCCTTGGTGCGCCCGGCAGCCACGTCGTGGCTGTTCTCCTTGCCGGTCAGCTGGAACTTGGCCTGGGCATACCCGAATCTGGCCAGGTCGCCGTAGGTGAAGTACTTCCGCGCCGCCAGTCCGCGGGCGAAGTGCACCAGCGAGGATCCCTGCACCAGGGTGTTGTCCACGTCGAAGAAGGCGGCCGCCGTCAGGTCGGGCGGTGGCGGAGGCGAGGTCGACGCGTCCTCGACTGCCAGTTGGTCGTGGGGCGCGACGTCGGCACCGGTCCCGGGACCGGCCTCGAGATCGGCCTCGAGATCGGCCTCAGCCCCTGACTCGGACACGGTTCAACAGTAGGGCACGGGATACTCGGAGCCGTGAGTCAACACAGTGATGCCGTGAGCCACACACGGAGGGCAGGAGCGGAGCGACCGGGGGATGAGCACCGGAGGGCAGGAGCGGAGCGACCGGGGGGACAACACCGTGTGGAGCTGTTGACGCGCGCCGGCTGCAGCCTGTGCGACAAGGCCTTGGTGATCCTGGAGGCGTTGGCCGACGAGTTGGGGTTCGAGCTGTCGGCTGCCGACGTCGATGCCGCTGCCGAGGCAGGCGATCCCACGCTGAGGGCCGAGTACGGCGATCTGCTGCCGGTGGTGCTTCTCGACGGCGTCCAGCACAGTTACTGGGAGGTGGACGAGCCGGGGTTGCGCGTGGATCTGGCTGCTCGGAGGGAAGGAGCGTAGCGACCGGGGAATGATGCCGGCGGGCAGCTGAGTGACGTGCACCGCTAATTTGGTGGGCGGGCCGGTAGACGACTATCTTCGAGGACGTGGTGACGAGGCCATGAGCGTTCTGCTATTCGGGGTTTCGCATCGCAGCGCCCCGGTGTCCGTGCTTGAGCAATTGAGCACCGACGAGTCCGATCAGGCCAAGATCGTCGAGCAGGTCCTGCAGTCGTCCCTCATCACCGAGGCCATGGTTCTCTCCACCTGCAACCGCGTCGAGATCTACGCCGTCGTCGAGGCCTTCCACGGTGGACTCTCCGTCGTCGGACAGGTGCTCTCAGAACACAGCGGAATGTCACTGGGCGATCTCACCAAGTACGCGTACGTCCGCTACGCCGAAGCCGCCGTCGAGCATCTCTTCGCGGTGACCAGCGGACTGGATTCGGCCGTGATCGGCGAACAGCAGGTGTTGGGGCAGGTGCGCCGGTCCTACGCCTCCGCGGAGGCACACCAGACCGTCGGGCGGACGCTTCACGAGCTGGCCCAGCGCGCCCTGTCGGTGGGCAAGCGGGTGCACTCCGAGACGGGCATCGACAGGGCGGGCGCCTCGGTGGTGTCCGTCGCGCTGGAGATGGCCGACCGCAGGTTGAGCGGCGGGCTGGCCGGTCGTTCCGCCGTCGTGATCGGCGCCGGGTCCATGGGTGCCCTGGCGGCCGCGCACCTGGTGCGGGCTGGGATCGGCCGGGTCCACGTCGTGAACCGCTCGCTGCCGCGTGCCGAGCGGCTCGTCCAGAACCTGCGCGATCAGGGCGTCGACGCGCATGCCTTCCCGTTCGACCACCTCCCGCCGCTGCTCGCCGATGCCGACGTGGTCGTGTCGTGTACCGGCGCGGTGCGCTCGGTGGTCTCGCTCGCCGACGTGCACCGCGGCCTGGCCCACGGGCAGGAGCCGAAGCAGCTGGTCATCTGCGACCTGGGTATGCCACGTGACGTCGATCCCGCCGTAGCCGGTCTCCCCGGCGTGTACGTGATCGACATGGAGCGCATCCAGCGCGAGCCCGCCGCCCGTGCGGCGGCCTCCGACGCCGAGGCGGCCCGGGCGATCGTTGCCGCCGAGGTTGCCAACTACCTTGCCGGACAACGGATGGCCGAGGTCACCCCGACCGTCACGGCCCTGCGTCAACGGGCTGCGGACGTCGTCGAAGCGGAGCTGCTGCGGCTGGACAACCGGCTACCGGGGCTCGAGGCGACGCATCGTGACGAGGTCGCGCGGACGGTACGCCGCGTCGTTGACAAGCTGCTGCACGCGCCCACGGTGCGAGTCAAGCAACTGGCGAGTGCGCCGGGCGGCGACAGCTACGCCGAGGCCCTGCGCGAGTTGTTCGAGCTTGACCCGCAGGCCGTCGACGCCGTCGCAGGAGGCGAATTACCCATCGTTACAACAGATTTGGTGCCAGGCGATACCCGGCTCGATCTGGGTCAGGCCGAGTAATCACTTGTCATTCACGCGCGATACGGTCATCCGGATCGGCACTAGGGGCAGCCTGCTGGCTACCACCCAGGCCGGCTTGATCAGGGATGCCCTGGTGGCCAAGGGTCATGCCGCCGAACTCGTCGTCGTCTCCACCGCCGGTGACCGCTCCAGCGAACCCATCGCCGACATCGGTGTCGGGGTGTTCACCGCGGCCCTGCGCGACGCCATCGCCGACGGCCGGGTCGACATGGCCGTGCACTCCTACAAGGATTTGCCGACCGCCGCGGATGACAGGTTCGTCATCGCCGCCATTCCGCCACGCGAGGACGCCAGGGACGCGTTGGTGGCACGCGACGGGATGGTGCTGGGGGAGTTGCCGGCCGGTTCGGTGATCGGCACGTCGAGCCCGCGGCGGGCGGCGCAGCTTAGAGCACTGGGTCTCGGTTTGGAAATTCGCCCCCTAAGAGGCAACCTAGACACCAGGTTGAACAGGGTAAGCAACGGTGATCTCGACGGCGTGGTCGTCGCCCGGGCGGGACTGGTCCGCATCGGACGGCAAGACGACGTCACCGAGACTCTGGAGCCGGTGCAGATGTTGCCAGCGCCGGCCCAAGGTGCGCTCGCAGTGGAGTGTCGTGCGAGCGATACCGAGCTCGCTGCGCTGCTGGCGGAGATGGACCATTCCGACACGCGCGTCGCGGTCACCGCTGAGCGAGTCCTGCTCGCCGAGCTGGAGGCGGGGTGTTCCGCGCCGGTGGGTGCGATCGCGGAAGTGGTCGAGTCCATCGACGAGGAGGGCCGCATCTTCGAGGAGCTGTCGCTACGCGGCTGCGTGGCGGCGCTGGACGGATCCGACGTGATCCGTGCGTCCGGAATCGGGACACCCGAGCGGGCCCGAGAGCTTGGTCTCTCGGTCGCGGCGGAGTTGTTCGATCTGGGGGCCCGGGACTTGTTGGATCAGCGGACTGAGAGCGGGAGTGAAGGATGACGACCCGAGGGCGCAAACTGAAGCCCGGCCGGATCACGTTCGTTGGCTCGGGACCCGGTGATCCGGGCCTGCTGACGACGAGGGCGCGCACGGTTCTGGCCAACGCGGCACTGGTCTTCACGGACCCTGACGTCGGAGAAGCGGTGCTCGCGATAGTTGGCTCCGAGCTGCCTCCGACATCGGGACCGGCGGAGGCCGCACCACCCGCGGACGACGCGGGATCGACCGAAGCGCCTGCGGCGGCGACCATCGCCGGCGGAGCCGATGTGCGTCCTGCACTGGGCGATCCGGCCGAGGTGGCCAAGCTGTTGGTCCACGAGGCACGCACCGGCGTCGACGTCGTGCGGCTGGTGGCGGGCGATCCGCTGTCGGTCGACTCCGTCGTCACCGAAGTGGCCGCGCTGGCCCGCACGCAGGCGCATTTCGAGATCGTGCCTGGGCTCGCGCCGACCACGGCCATACCGACGTACGCCGGGCTGCCTCTCGGCTCGTCGCACACCGTCGCCGACGTCCGCGGTGACGTCGACTGGGCCGCGCTCGCGGCGGCGCCGGGTCCGCTGATCCTGCACGCAGGAGCAACTCACCTCGCCGACGCCGCGCGAACGCTGATCGAGTACGGGCTGACCGACTCGACGCCATGCGTCGTCACCGCGAACGGCACGACGTGCCAACAGCGTTCGGTGGAGTCGACGCTGGCGGGCCTGCTCGACAAGGCGACGCTCACGACGTCCGACCCCGCCGGGCCGCTCGTCGGCCCGCTGGTGGTGACGATCGGCAAGACCGTCGCCAACCGCGCCAAGCTGAACTGGTGGGAGAACCGCGCGCTGTACGGCTGGACCGTGCTGGTGCCGCGCACCAAGGACCAGGCGGGCGAGATGAGTGATCGGCTGGTCTCACATGGCGCGTTGCCGATCGAGGTCCCGACCATCGCCGTCGAGCCGCCGCGCAGCCCTGCGCAGATGGAGCGTGCGGTCAAGGGGCTCGTCGACGGCCGCTTCCAGTGGGTGGTGTTCACCTCAACGAACGCGGTGCGCGCGGTATGGGAGAAGTTCAACGAGTTCGGTCTGGATGCGCGTGCGTTCTCCGGCGTGAAGATCGCGTGCGTCGGGCAGGCCACGGCGGACCGGGTCCGCGCGTTCGGCATCAACCCCGAGCTGGTGCCGTCCGGTGAGCAATCGTCTCTCGGCTTGCTTGATGAGTTCCCGCCGTACGACGACATCTTCGACCCGGTCAACCGGGTGCTGCTGCCGCGGGCGGACATCGCGACCGAGACGCTGGCCGAGGGCCTCCGCGAACGGGGCTGGGAGATCGAGGACGTCACGGCCTACCGGACCGTGCGCGCGGCGCCGCCACCGGCGCAGACCCGCGAGATGATCAAGACCGGGGGCTTCGACGCGGTGTGCTTCACGTCGAGCTCGACCGTGCGCAACCTGGTCGGGATCGCCGGCAAGCCGCACGCGCGAACGATCGTCGCGTGCATCGGGCCCAAGACTGCCGAGACCGCAGCCGAATTCGGGCTGCGCGTCGACGTGCAGCCCGAGACCGCAGCCGTCGGCCCGCTGGTCGAGGCGCTCGCCGAGCATGCCGCCCGACTTCGTGCCGAGGGCGCGTTGCCGCCACCGCGCAAGAAGAGTCGCCGCCGCTAAGGTCGGTATCGTGGCATACCCCAGGCACCGGCCGCGTCGGCTCCGCACCACCCCTGCCCTGCGCAGGCTGGTGGCACAGACGTCCCTGGAGCCCAGGCATCTGGTCCTGCCGATGTTCGTCGCCGACGGCATCGACGGACCGCGCCCCATCGCGTCGATGCCCGGCGTCGTCCAGCACACCGTCGATTCGGCGCGCAAGGCCGCGGCCGCAGCCATCGGTGCGGGAGTGGGCGGGTTGATGTTATTCGGCGTGCCAAGCGATGCGGACAAAGATTCCGTCGGCACCGTCGGTACGGATCCAGACGGGATCCTGAACGTCGCGCTGCGCGAGCTGGCCGCCGATCTCGGCGATGCCACCGTGTTGATGGCCGATACGTGTCTCGACGAGTTCACCGATCACGGGCATTGCGGCGTGCTGGATGCCGCGGGGTCGGTGGACAACGACGCCACCAACGCCCGGTACGTGGAACTTGCGGTCGCGCAGGCGAATTCGGGCGCCCACGTGGTCGGCCCGAGCGGGATGATGGACGGCCAGGTCGCGGCGATCCGCGACGGTCTCGACGCGGCGGGTCACACCGACGTGGTGATCCTCGCCTACGCGGCGAAGTTCGCGTCGGGCTTCTACGGCCCATTCCGCGAGGCCGTCGCCTCGAGCCTGAACGGTGACCGGCGCACGTATCAGCAGAACCCGGGCAATGCGCGGGAGGCCGTGCACGAGATCGAACTCGACATCGACGAGGGTGCCGACATCATCATGGTCAAGCCTGCGATGGCCTATCTGGACGTGGTGCGTGCCGCCGCCGATATCTCACCGGTACCGGTTGCGGCATATCAGGTTTCGGGTGAGTACTCAATGATCGCCGCCGCGGCGGCCAACGGCTGGATCGATCTGCGGACCGTCGCGCTGGAGACTCTGACCAGCATCAGGCGCGCGGGTGCTGACATCGTGTTGTCCTATTGGGCGGCCGACGTCGCCGATTGGCTGGCATGACGGATCAACTCCCACGCCCGCCCACCGAGGCCGAGTCCCGAGCGCGCCCGGAAGACGTCGACACCGGCTTCTGGCTGTGGATCATCGCAGTGCCACTGATGGTCGTCGGTTACGTCGTCGACCTGGTCACCGTCCCCGACGTCGCCTCAGGAGGCCCAAGGGCCTTGGTCTACGCGGTGTCCGGTGTCTTCGTCGTGGTGATCACGTCGATAGTGCTGACCTTCCTGCTGCTGATGCGGCAGGGCTACCGATGGGCGCGCACCCTGCTCACCGGCGGTGGTGCGGCGACGGTGGTGTATGCGGTGACCAACATGTTCAACGTCGAGCGCCCTACGGTGGCGGCGATGGTGTATGCCGTGGCCACGATCATCGGTTCGGTGTGCATCGCAGGCGGCGCCTATCTGCTTCACCGCAAGGACGCCCACGGGTTCTTCACGCGGTGAGGGTGGGTTCCCGGGCCCGGCTCCGGGCGGTTTCATGCGGTCGTTGCCGGACGATAGGCTGGCCCGACCATGCCCGCCCCCCCAGTGCCGGTCGATCGGCCACGTTCCGTCGTCGCCGCTTTCTGGTGTTGGGTGGTCGCCGCGGGTCTCACCGCGGCGATGGGCCTGTTTACGGCCACCCAGTCACGTCTGCTATTCCTGCAGGTGGCCGGGGCCATCCTGGTCACCGTCGGGCTGTCCCTTGCCTTCCTTGCCGGACGGGCGCGCAAGGGGCAGAAGCAGTTCGCCAACGCGGCGGTGGGGCTGTCCCTGGCGGGGGTCGTGTTCTTCGTGCTTCTACTCCTGACCGGTGGAGGTGGGGTGATCACCTTCGGGGTGATCATGATCCTGCTGATCACCGGATCGGTGATGAACCAACGCCCGGCGTCACAGCAGTGGTACGAGAGCCAGGGGGTCGGGTGACGGAGCCAGTCGCGGAGGCAGAGCCCGAGGTGCTCTTCTCGGAGCCGGGCGCCAGCCTGTGGTGGCTGCTGGCCGGGCCCGTGTCCGCGACCACGATGCTGCTCATCCAGCTGTCCTCCGGCTACGGGTGGCAGCCCTTGCTGCCCGGGGTGTTCCTGGTCCTGGTCACCGGTTTCCTGGGCCTCCAGGTCAAGGCCGCACGCATCCACACCTCGGTCGAGCTGACGCCCGAATATCTCCGCCAGGGCGCCGAGACCATCCGCATCTCGGAGATCGTCAAGATCTACCCGGAGGCCGACGGATCTGAGCTGCCCGTGTGGCAGTCCTCGCGAGCGCTGGGAGAGCTGACGGGCGTGCCCCGCGGTCGCACCGGGATCGGGATCAAGCTGAGCAGCGACAGACGGGCGCAGGCGTGGGCGCGCAGACATCGCCAGCTGCGAATCGCACTTGGCTCGGTCGTGAACGAGCCGGCCTCGTGAAGTCGCGGGCCGCCGTCGAACTCGTGCTGGCCGCGGTGGCGGCCGTCGGTTGCGTGGTGAGCTGGCTGGCGGCCCGTTCCGCCGACATGGCTGCGCCCGTCGCGGCCAGGGAGCCCTCGATGCCGACGGTGGCGTACGACCCGTCGCTGATCGTCCTGGCGGTGGCGTTGGCCACGATCGCGGGCGTTCTGGCCGTCCTCGGCCTGACGCGGCTCCGCCGTCGGTGAGCCTGGTCACAGCCGGCTGGTACAAAGTGCAGAATCTGTAACACTGTTTCACGTGACGGAACTCGCGGATGGCATCCAGCGCACAGACGCTCGCCCGCTCGGCCCGGGATCGCTGGTGTGGCGCTACTTCGGCGACAATCGCATGTACCTGATCGGCCCGCGGCCCGCGGTGCTACAGAACATGCTCGCCGAACTCGGGCAAGGCGTGCTCGACCACTCGGTGTTCTTCTCCGACACCGCGGCGCGGGTCAAACGGTCACTGCCGCCGATCTTCATGACCGTCTACGGCGCGGACGACTCAGGAGAGGGCACGCGCGTGCGGGACTTCCACCGCGACATCAAGGGCGACATGCCGGACGGCAACCGCTACCACGCCCTGGACCCCGATACGTACTTCTGGGCGCACGCCACGTTCGTCGAGCAGGTGCTGTACTTCGCCGACACGTTCGTCAAGCGCCTGACCGATGACGAGAAGGAACGGATCTACTCCGAATCCAAGACGTGGTACCGCCGCTACGGGGTCAGCGAGCGGCCGATGCCCGCCGATTACGCTGGTTTTCAAC
This sequence comes from Mycobacterium sp., assembly GCF_032162605.1. Lineage (GTDB taxonomy): Bacteria > Actinomycetota > Actinomycetes > Mycobacteriales > Mycobacteriaceae > Mycobacterium. Next base: position 20,804 of record NZ_JAVROT010000284.1, read on the forward strand.
GCTATTGGGACCGGATGATGGACGAGATCGTCGTCGCCCACCCCACCGCCAAGTACGGCGTCGGCTACGTCACCAAGGGCTTCCCGCGTCCGAAGGGCGTCTCGCCGCTGGCGTGGCGGCTGGCGGCTCCGCTGTTCAATCCCGTCGCTGCGTTCATCACCACCGGCGGCATGCCGCCACGTGCCAGGGACCTGCTCGGCCTGCCGTGGGGCGACCGCCGCGAGAACGCCTATCAAGCATTCGCTGCGGTGTGGCGTTCGCGGCCCGTGAACTGGGCATGGGATCGTCTGCCAATGAGCGTGCGCTACAACAAGTTCGCTCAGGACGGCTATGCCCGCGGCTGATTCCGGCGCTCGGGGTTCCCCCGCTTGCGGGGGAGAGCGGAGCGACCGGGGGATCAGCACGGCGACCCAGCAGATTCTGGACGCCGCCCTCGTCGAGTTCGAGCGGCACGGCTTCCACCGCGTCGCGCTCGACGACGTCGCCCGCCGTGCGGGGGTCAGTCGCACCACCATCTACCGCAGATTCGCCAACCGCGACCAGTTGGTGGCCGCCGTCATCGAACGCGAGAACGTCGTGCTGTTCGCCGACATCGCCGCGGAACTGAAGAACGCCGGAGCGCCCTCGAACTACTACGTCGAAGCGTTCACCCAGTCGATCCTGATGTTCCGCAGGCACCGGGTGCTCGACCAGATAATGAGGGACGAACCCGCGCTGGTGCTGGACCTGGCCCGCCATCACTACGGCGCCGCGATCGAGCGGATGGCCGAGGCGCTGCGAGTGATCTTCCCCGCCGGCTTCGCCGACAGGATCGGGGCGGACGCCGTCAACGACCTCGCCGACACCATCCTGCGCTACGCCGCGATGGTGCTGCTGCTGCCCAGCGCGGAGCCGTTGGGCACCGCCGACGAACTGCGGGCCTTCGCGACCAGACACTTCCTCCCGAGCCTGCCCGTTGCGCTTCGGGCCGTGCCCGTCTAGCGCCCCGCGCTACCGGCGACTGTTTCGTACGTCACAATTTCGGGCAGCCAGATTCCATGGCGACCGAAGAGCAGCAGCGGACCGAGAAGCCCGAAGTGACCGAGGAGCACGAGGCGAAGGCCAAGGAGATGGCCAAGGCCTACGACGACGATCGACCTACCGTGGCCCTGCCGGGATCGGGAAACACGGTGACCGGGCAAGCGGTGAACGATTGGCTTGACGAAGACGGCAAGCCGAAGTACGGCGAGGTGGAGAACGAGATCGACCGGCAGACGTGAATGTCTGAACTGGACTCCCAGTTCGCGGCGCGGCGGCTCGACCCGTATCGCCTGCGGGTGATGGCGGGCACCGTGATGACGAAGGGTGTAGGCCAACGCGCTCACCTGGAAGGCGAGCTAACCGCTCTGGCGCAGCAGAACAGCCTCGTCGAAGGGCAGAAGCGCGAACACGGGCCTGGCAGGGCCCCTCACGTGGCGCGCCGCCTCGGCCCTGGTGACGATTCTCGGGTCGGTCACGGCGATCGTCTTGCCGTGGCGACGCATCTGCGCCCCGCGCGCCGCGGTGAGGTTCTTCAGCCAGTCGCGGTCGGGTCCGTAGGTGAGCAGAACCGCAACACCGTCGTCGGTCGTGAACACGTTGAGTGGGGTGCGGTACGGCCTGCCCGACTTGCGTCCGACGTGTTCGAGGATGCCCATCGCAGGCACCCAGCCCGCCCACAGCCGTTGCAGGGGATTGGTCACGCGCCGATTGAACCGGGCAACCCATTGCGGTATCTGCACGTAGACCATCAAACTCGTAGAACATGGCCTATCTCAAGCCTTCGTGGTTCACCGCGAAGGTCTTCAACAGGTTCGCGATGAGATTCGGCATCGGTGGCAGTGCGACGCTCACCGTCACCAAGCGGGGCAGCAAGCAACCGCAGCAGATTCCCGTGGTGGTGCCCGTACTCGATGGCGTGCGGTTCCTGGTGTCGACGCGGGGGGAATCGGAGTGGGTGCGCAACGTGCGTGCGGACCCGAACGTGATGATCGGTGGGGTCGGCTTCGTCGCCTTGGAGGTCCCGGTGCAGCAGCGGGCGCCTGTCATCGCCGTCTACCGGCCGCTGGCGGGCAAGGTCGTCGCGGCCTACTGGAAAAAGCTGCCCTCTGACGCCGACCATCCGGTCTTCGCTCTCACTCCTGCGCCCGGTGACGTGGGGCAACGCGCCTAGCCGAACAGGACGTTGGACTCCTTCGGGGTCGTGCCATCCCGGACCCAGGTCGATCAGCGCGGCCATCGACTTGCCTTCGTACACCGGGTCGCTGACGATCCGCGGCCATGGCGAAATCCACGTGGCATTAGCCGCGCGCCGGCTAAGCCCAAAGGATGACTGCGTGGCAGCCTGCAGGAGTGCTCGAAGTGTCGATAACTGAACCCGGGGAACTCACGCCGTCCGAGCTGAAAGATGCAGAGTTGCTCGTGCGGTCGGCATTTGGAGCGACCTTCCGAACACACGACTGGCTGCACGGCATCGACGGCGTGCATGTGATGATCACCGACGACGAGGACTTGGTGGCGCACGCATCCGTCGCCCCTCGAGCTCTACGACACGGCCCCACGGTGTTCGACACCGGCTACGTCGAAGCCGTTGCCGTCCGGGCCGATCAGCAGGGCCGCGGTCTGGGACGCGTGGTCATGGACCACGCCGAATTCGTCATCGGCACGCGCCACCAGATCGGCGCCCTCAACGCCGTCGACACTGCCGCCGCCTTCTACGCGGCCCGCGGCTGGCATCACTGGACCGGCCCCACTGCCGCGCACAGCCCGGCCGGCATTGTCGACACGTACGACAGCGCAGACCGCATCTTCGTATTCCCTGCTCCGGCAGGTACCCAACTCATGGAGTCAGGAACCGCGCTTATCTGTGATTGGCGAGTCGGGGACCTTTGGTAGGTGAACCTCCCACGCGCTTGACCGACGCAACCCGTACGGGTGTTGCGGATGGGGCGTAGGTAGCACGTCGTAGATTCCGCAGCGCTTCATGCGCTGCCGCCTGCGATCTTCATCGTGAGTTTCATCAAGTTGAACGGCCCCAGGTGGCGTCACGAATTTCCGCGCCGGATGTGGTCTCGGAGCCTCGCTGGCGGTCGTGATCACGTGGGCATAGTTGCCCTAAGTAACGTGTTGATAGTGAAGGAACATCGTCGGCGAAGGTCACGACGGTTTGGCGTTGGCGGTGATCACAGCGGTACTGCCACGGCGCAGTGGGCTCGGTGGAGTCCAGTGTGGATGCGAGTTCGGCATCCGGAGCCTTATTGCGCGGGAAGGACTGTATGAGCGTCACCGGGATGAGTACGGACGGCGAATACGAGCTCAGCGCGCCTCCGGTGTTGCCTGTCGAGGATCCCTTCTATCGCCCGCCCGAGACTCTGAAGAGGCTGACGCCGGGCGAGGTTGTCCGCAGCCGGAAGGTTGAGCTGGCTCTCTTCGGCCGGACCCGGGAGCGGTTGCCGGCATGGCAGCTGATGTACCGGTCCACCGACTTGCGGGGACAGCCGAGCATCTCGGCGAGCACCGTGGTCCTACCCGCCGGCGCTGTTGGCGGGGAGTCCCGGCCGTTGCTGTCGTTTCAGAGTGCGATCGACGCGGTGACCTCGCGGTGCTTCCCCTCCTACGCACTTCGCCTCGGTGCGCGCGCCACCGGCTCGATCGCACAATTCGAGTTCCTCGTACTACGCCGGGCGCTCGCGCGGGGGTGGGCGGTGTCGATTCCCGATCACGAAGGGATGGCTGGCGCGTGGGGCGCCCCGCGTGAACCCGGATACCGAACGCTAGACGGTATTCGGGCCGCGTTGACATTCGATCCGCTCGGACTCGAGGCGGGCAACCAGGTCGGGCTGTGGGGATACTCCGGTGGCGGGATGGCAACCTCGTGGGCCGCGGAAATGGCGCCGACATACGCACCTGAACTCAATATCGTCGGAGCCGTTCTCGGATCCCCCGTTGGTGACATGGCCTCAGCGCTGCTGCGGCTCAACGGCGGTTTCCACGCCGGGCTTCCCCTGATGGCGATAGCGGGACTACGCCGGGTCTACCCAGGCCTGGACCGCGTCATCCGAGAGCACGCCACTCCCGACGGTGAGCGCCTGCTGCGTTCGATCGAGGAACAGACGACGGCGATCGCCGTCGCTCACTTCAGCCACCACGACCTCGATCGACATCTCGACATCCCCATGGCGGACGTTTTGGCGCTGCCGGAAGTCGTTGAGATGTTGGCAGACATCCAACTGGGCATGCACATCCCGACAATGCCTCTTCTCGTCCTGCAGGCCGTGCACGACGAGATCATCAGCGTCAAAGACGTCGACGGACAGGTCGAGCGCTACCGTCAAGGTGGCGCGCAGGTGACGTATGTGCGAGATCGCCTCAGCGAGCACTATGCACTGCTGCCGTTGTCCACACCGCTGGTACTGGCCTGGCTCACCCAACGCTTCAAAGGCCAGCCCATGCGGGCACGGACGCTGACCTCGATTGCCGGGTATCGACACGGACGGCTCTCGCTAACACACGCACGTTAGCGAAAACAGTGGAGAACTTCGGACCGCCGGCTTGTCAGTCGTCGGTGTGGAATGCGCCGATATACGAGCCTGGATGGGTTGCCCCGTCCTGGCGCAGCACTGATGTGTCGGGCGGCCACGATAAGGCGATGACGGTGGTGTCGTTCGGTGCAATGGTGAGCAACTGCGTCGGTAGCCACGATCCGGCGGACCCGGGCGTTGCAGTGAGCACCGTCGGATCAGCGAGCACGCTCTTGCCCGGCGCAACAATGAGGCTTTCGGGGGGTCGCGCGACGGTCGTCGTGATCGAGATCGCGGACGGGATGGGTCCGGCGCCGCGTCGAGGTCCGTACTCCTCCGAGAGCGCGCGGGATGGGAGATCCGTTGGGTCACAAAGCGAAGCGCCTGCCGATGCCCGCCCTGGTGACGGTGAGCGCTGGTGCCACCGTACCGATGTCTTTCGACCTTCCCGCCTCAGCGCTCGCCGAGGCCGGCGTCTCGCGGATCGTGATGGGAAGCAACGCCTAGCTGAACAGACCCGAATAGGCGTTCAGCGCAGGCTGACCTCCGAGATGGGCGTAGAGGACGTTCGACTCCTTCGGGATCGTGCCGTCCCGGATCAGGTCGATCAGCGCGGCCATCGACTTGCCTTCGTACACCGGGTCGATGATCATCGCCTCGAGCCGGCCGGAGAGTCTGATCGCGTCGAGTGTCGATTGCACCGGAATCCCGTACAGGTCCCCGGCCCACCCTTCGAGGACCGTGATCTCGTCGTCGCGTAGGTCGCGGCCGAGGCCGATCAGCTCGGCGGTGTTTCGCGCGATCCGCTCGACCTGCGCACGCGTCTTGTCGATCGTCGCCGAGGCGTCGACACCCAGCACGCGACGCGGTCGATCCTGTCCGGCGAAGCCGGCGATCATGCCGGCATGCGTCGAGCCGGTGACCGTGCAGACGATGATCGTGTCGAAGAACACGCCGAGCTGGGCTTCCTGCTCCTCGACCTCATACGCCCAGTTCGCGAAGCCCAGTCCGCCGAGCGGATGCTCGGAGGCGCCCGCCGGAATCGGGTAGGGCGTGCCTCCTGCCTGGCGCACTTCCTCCAGCGCGGCCTCCCAAGAGGATCGAATACCGATGTCGAAGCCCGCCGGGTCGAGGCGCACGTCGGCGCCCATGATGCGGGACAGCAGGATGTTTCCGACCTTGTCGTTCACCGGGTCGGGCCAGTCGACCCACTTCTCCTGCACCAAGAGCGCCTTGAGCCCCAGTCTCGCTGCCACGGCGGCGACCTGGCGGGTGTGGTTGCTCTGATAGCCGCCGATCGAGACCAATGTGTCGGCCCCCTTCGCCAGGGCGTCGGGGACGAGGTATTCGAGCTTGCGTGTCTTGTTGCCGCCGAAGGCCAGGCCCGAATTGCAGTCCTCCCGCTTGGCCCAAACCCGCGCACCACCTAGGTGCGCAGTCAGTCGTTCCAGCGGATGTATCGGGCTGGGTCCGAAGGTCAAGGGGTAGCGGTCGAAATCCTGGATGGACATGCGTTCCCTTTCGAGGAGAGGCAACCTACACCAGCTGCGATACGCAATATATCGCAATCCCGAATGAACGCCGAATGCATTGATCCGGCCAGCTCAGGAGCGCCCTGACGACGCGAAGCCGACTTGACACGCACCACACCGCCGGGCGCACCATATTGCATGCCGGTGCCACGGAAGATGGTCGCGCCCAAACGTCAGCTGCTTCGCGAAGACGCGTTCGCCGCGATCAGGGCCGCGATCGTGGACGGGACGCTCGAACCGGAGGAGCGGTTGGTGGACGTGGAGCTGTCCGCGTGGCTCGGGGTGAGCAGGACGCCGATCCGCGAGGCGCTGGCCCGTCTCGAATCGGCAGGCCTGGTCCGGACCCGTCCCGGGCAGTACACCATCGTGAGCCCCCTGGACGTGCGGAGCTGCAAGGATGCCCAGGCGGTCACGGCGGCGATGCACGAGCTTGCGGTTCGTGACGCCGTCGCCGCGATGGGGCCCGAACACATCGCGGCCATGCGCACCGCCAACCAGCGCTTCGCCGCCGCTCTCGGCGCCGAGGACGTAGCAGGTGCCATAGTGGCCGACGACGAATTCCACGCCGTGGCGGTCGATCTCTGTGCCAACGCAGCCATCCGCGCGGTACTCGATCAGTACACCCCCCTGCTGCGGCGAATGGAACGCGCCCGCTTCTCGTCGCTCACCGGGCGGTCCTCGGTCGCGCAACACGCGAAGATCGCCGATCTGGCCGAACGAGGGGACGCAGAAACCGCCGCGCGAGAGGCGCGACTCAACTGGCTGACGCTGCAATGAGGCCCGAGGTTGCCGGTCACCGTTCGAACTGACGGCAGGCTGCAGGCGTCGCTAACATTCGGGGGTCATGGTCGCGACGAAAGAACCGCACGACGTCAGCGCTCTACCCCCGGTGCCGAAGAATCCCATGTCCTATCGGCAGTTGCTGAGGGCGGTGAGGGTCTTCAATACCGGGGGAGAGCTGCTGCGCGACGCCGGTGGTCCAGTCACCCGTATCCAGCTGGGCCCGAAGTGGCTCGTCCCGCCGCTGGTCCTGGTCACCTCGCCGACCGGGATCGGTGACCTGCTGGCGCGAAACCACGAGCTGGGTGAGCGTTGCCTCGTCCACGACGAGGTTCGGCACATGGCAGGCGAAAGCCTGTTCGTCCTCCCCAACGAGCGATGGATACCGCGCAAGCGGGCCCTGCAGCCGGTGTTCACCAGCCACAACGTCCGCCGCTTCGGCGGCCACATGTCCCTTGCGGCGCAGACGGTGGTCGACGACTGGCGCGAGGGCGGCCGTCTCGATGCCGGGCTCGACGTCGACCTCGACGTGGCGTGCCGCCGCCTGACCATGCAATCGCTCGGCCGCTCGATCCTCGGACTCGATCTCAACGAGCGGGCGGACGTGATCGCGGAAACCATGCACGTCGCGTCGTCCTACACCGCCGATCGCGCGCTCCGACCGCTGCGAGCACCGCGCTGGCTGCCCACCCGTGCGCGTCGTCGCGCCCGCGCGGCGGTGGCGACGATGCTTGGCGTGGCCGACGACATCCTGGCGAGTTGCCGCCGGGATCCGACCCACGACGCCCCCCTGGTGCACGCGCTGATCGCGGCCGCCGACCCGGTCACCGGAGATACGCTCTCGGACGAGGACATCCGCAATGACCTGCTGATCTTCATGCTTGCCGGACACGACACGACCGCCACGGCCCTCACCTACGCGCTGTGGGCCCTTGGGCACCATCCCGGCATTGCGAACCGGATCGCCGCGGAAGTCGCCGAACTCGGCGATCGTGAACTGACGCCCGACGACGTGTCGGCACTCGGATACACCCGTCAGGTGCTCAACGAGTCGTTGCGGCTTTGCCCACCCGCGGCCGGGGTCGGTCGGCTGGCGTTGCAGGACATCGCGATAGATGGCTACCGCGTGGAGGAGGGCAGCATCGTCGCCGTGGGAATTCAAGCCGTGCATCGGGATCCGGACCTGTGGGAGGACCCGCTGGTCTTCGATCCAGAGCGGTTCAGCCCCGACGCCGTCGCACAGCGCCAACGCTGGCAGTTCGTCCCGTTCGCCGGCGGGCCGCGGTCGTGCATCGGAGAGCACTTCGCGCTCTTGGAGACGACGCTCGCGCTGGCGACGATCATCAGGTCGGTCGAGGTGCTTTCGCTCGCCGACGACTTTCCCGTCGAGGTGCCGTTCACCACGGTCGCCAAGGGCCCGATCCCGGCTCGTCTCACTGCGCGACGACCAGGCCGGCCTGCCCCCACTACACCCTGTAGTTGACGCCTCGGGCGCTGCTGGGACACTGGTGGGCATGCGTGCTGACCCTGGGACCGTGGACGGTTCGGAAACGTCGGCACGGCTGTTCGCCGACGCGTCGGCGGTGATCCCCGGCGGGGTCAACTCGCCGGTCCGTGCCTTCAGCGCCGTCGGTGGGACGCCCCGGTTCATCACGAAGGCCTCGGGGTGCTGGCTCACCGACGCCGACGACA
>NZ_JAVROT010000285.1:0-12053 GCF_032162605.1 Mycobacterium sp.
CGGACAGATTCGCGAGACCGCCGGTGTCCGTGAAGTGATCAGCGCCTTCGGCATGAAGGTCCACCTGGTCACCCGCCACGACGACGTCAAGGCGGTGCTGTCGGACTACGAACACTTCTCCAACGCGCGCCCGCCCGGGTTCGTCATCCCCGGCGCGCCCGTGATGCCCGAGGAGGAGCAGGCCAGCGCACGAGCGGGCAACCTGCTCGGCCTCGACCCGCCCGAACATCAGCGGTTGCGCCGCATGCTCACGCCGGAGTTCAACTTCCGTCGGATCAAGCGGATGGAACCACGGATCACCGAGATCGTCGAGGACCACCTCGACGCGATGGAGGCCGCGGGCGCACCCGCCGATCTGGTACAGCACTTCGCGCTACCCACCCCCTCACTCGTCATCTGCGAGCTGCTCGGCGTGCCCTACTCCGACCGTGCCGACTTCCAGACCCGCTCCGGGCGTCAGCTCGACCTGTCGCTCCCGATCCCCGAGCGGATGGAACTGCAGCGCCAAGGTCGGGAGTACATGCACTCGCTTGTCGACCGCGCCCGCAGCCATCCGGGTGACGACATCCTCGGCACGCTGGTGCGCGAGCACGGCCACGAACTCACCGACAACGAACTCGTCGGCATCGCCGGCCTGCTTCTGCTCGCCGGACACGAGACCACGTCGAACATGCTGGGGCTTGGCACCCTTGCGCTGCTACGCCACCCCGACCAGCTGATCGCAGTTCGCGACGATCCCGATGCCGTCGGTCCGGCGGTCGAGGAGCTACTGCGGTGGCTCTCCATCGTGCAGACTTCGATACCGCGGATCACCACTGCCGACGTCGAGATCGCCGGGGTGCCGATCCCCGCCGGTCAGTTGGTTTTCGCCTCGCTGCCGGCGGGCAACCGGGATCCCGAATTCACTTCGTCGCCAGACGTTCTCGACATCCGCCGCGGCGCGCCCGGGCACCTGGCGTTCGGGCACGGCGTGCACCACTGTCTCGGCGCTCCACTGGCCCGGATGGAGATGCGGATCGCGTGGCCGGCCCTGCTCCGCCGCTTCCCCGAGCTGGCGCTCGCCGAAGACTTCGAAGACGTCCAGTTCCGTTCGTTTCACTTCATCTACGGACTACGGTCGTTGTTGGTGAGGTGGTGATGCCCCGATGAAGTTGATAGCCGACCGCGACGCCTGCATTGCGTCGGGCAACTGCATGATGGTCTCGGAGGAGCTCTTCGACGCCGACGACGACGGCGTCGTGGTCCTGCGCACCGACGACGTCCCCGAGGGCGAGGAGGACCACGCCCGCGAGGCCGTCAAGATCTGTCCAGCTTCGGCGCTGCGGCTGGAGTGACGTCGTGGTGCCGGTCGAGGTCGATGACGCCCGCGCGGTTCAGCACCAGCAGGCTGACGACCAGGACCCACGCCGGAAAGGCCAGCGTGATCCACATGCTCACGTCGGCTGAGATCAGCAGCGCCACCGACGCCGCGTAGGTCGTGAACACCAGCCACCGCGGCATCAGACCGGTCTTGAGCCAGATCGTGGCCAGCGACATCATGAACACCGCCGCCATGCGCAGCGCGTAGGTCTTCGTCAGGGTCGTCATCAGCGTCTGGCCGAACGCGACCACGTCGGCGTCGGTCCCGAGTCCGTGACTCGACGACAGCGCCACGCCGACTGCGCTGGCGACGAACGTCATCCCCAGGAACAGCAGTCCGCTCCCGATGAACACCGACGCGAAGAACTTGTCCTCGAAGCGGCCGAAGCCGTCACGCACCACGCCGATGAACCACAGAAACGTAATGCCGGAGAACGGCATCAGGATGGCCGCGATGCGGACCTTCGCCTTGGCGCCGTCCGCCCATGGGGTCCCGATCTCGGGGTGGTCGGGGAGCGCGGTCCGGATCAGGACGAGAGCGGTGCCGAACAGCAGCGCGAACAGAACACCCGCCACCGCCGCCGCCCGAGGAGTCGAAAGTATGCGGAGCTGTTTGGACGTGGGATGTTCGTTCACCGCGTCATGGTGACAGAGCCGACCCCGCAATCCCTCCGAAACCGCGGTGAGATCGCAATTCGCGGCGAAATCAGGATCTCACCGCAGTTTCGGCGAGTGGATCGGTGAGGTCGCGACGAAGTCAGGGTTGGCCGGGAAGCAGCCGGACCATCAATCCGTTGGACTCCGCGCACAGCCTGCCGTCGGGGCGACGCAGTTCGGCGTTGACGAACGCCTTGCGGCCCTCGACCGAGCGGATCCACGCCCGCACCTTCAGCTGGGTGTCGATCGGCGTGACGCTGCGGTAGTCGACGTGCAGAAAGCCGGTGCGGCTGATCGGTCGGCCCGCGGCGTGAATCACCATGCCGAACGTCGAGTCGAAGAGCAGCGGTAGCACCCCACCGTGGACGGCCGAGTTGCCGCCGACGTGGAAACGACTGAACTGCACGGTCAATTCGACGCCGTCGGACTCGAATCTGGTCACCCGATAGGGCGGCATGAGCAGGCTGCCCGAACCGGGAAGGGTGGGCACCCGGTTGGCCGGACCGACGCCCTCGGGCGCCTCGAATGGGTCGAGAAGCTTGACGAGCTCCTCGACGCGGGCGGCCGCGTCGACCCACGTGTCGCTGTCCGGGTCGGCCGACACCGCGAGGTCCTGCAGCCGTCGCATCGACGCCAGGAACGGGCCGAATCCCGGTCCGGGCGAAGCGGGTTCGAAGACGGGGAACCCACCGTGCTGGTCGTAGTCGGGATCTTCTGCCGTGGTCGTCTTCTCTTCGCGCAAGCGCTCATCGCCCGTCACTTGGGAGCCAGGATGTCGCGGCGCACGATCGTCTGGTCGCGCCCGGGCCCGACGCCGATGCACGAAACATGGGCGCCTGCAAGCTCTTCTAGTCGCAGTACGTAGTCGCGCGCCTTGGCGGGCAGGTCGTCGAACTCGCGTGCGTCGGAGATGTCCTCCCACCAACCGGGCAGTTCCTCGTAGATGGGTTCGGCGCGGGCGATGTCGCTCTGGGTCATCGGCATCTCGTTGGTGCGCTTGCCGTTGACGGTGTAGCCCACGCACACCGGCACGGTCTCCAGGCTCGACAACACGTCGAGCTTGGTCAGGAAGTAGTCGGTGATGCCGTTGACGCGGGTGGCGTAACGGGCGATCACGGCGTCGAACCAGCCGCAGCGACGGGCCCGCCCGGTGGTGACGCCCACCTCGCCGCCGGTCTTGGACAGGTAGGCGCCGTACTCGTCGAACAGTTCGGTCGGGAATGGCCCCGACCCGACCCTCGTGGTGTACGCCTTCAGGATGCCCAGCACCGCGGTGATGCGGGTCGGGCCGATCCCCGAGCCGACGGCTGCGCCACCCGCCGTCGGATTCGACGACGTGACGTAGGGATACGTGCCGTGGTCCACGTCGAGCAAGGTGCCCTGAGAACCCTCCAGCAGCACTATCTCGCCGTTCTCCAGTGCCTCGTTGAGGAGCAGCCTGGCATCGGCGATGCGGTGCTTGAAGCCCTCAGCCTGCTCGAGCAGGGCGTCGAGCACCTCGTGCGGGTCGAGCGCCTTGCGGTTGTAGATCTTGACGAGCACCTGGTTCTTGAATTCCAGTGCGGCGTCGACCTTCTGGGTCAGCGAGTCGGGGTCCAGCACGTCGGCGACCCGAATGCCGATGCGCGCGATCTTGTCCTGGTAGCAGGGCCCGATACCGCGGCCCGTCGTCCCGATCTTCTTGTTGCCCATGTACCGCTCGGTCACCTTGTCGATCGCCACGTGGTAGGGCATCAAGAGGTGCGCGTCAGCCGAGATCAGCAGGCGTGAGGTGTCGACGCCGCGGTCGTCGAGAGCCTTGAGCTCGGTGAGCAGCACACCCGGATCGACGACGACGCCGTTGCCGATCACGTTGGTGACACCAGGCGTCAGAATGCCCGATGGTATGAGGTGAAGTGCGAAGTTCTCGCCGTTGGGCAGGACGACGGTGTGACCGGCGTTGTTCCCCCCCTGGTATCGAACAACCCACTGGACGCGACCACCGAGAAGGTCGGTGGCCTTTCCCTTGCCCTCGTCGCCCCATTGGGCGCCGATGAGGACGATTGCCGGCATGGCGTTCTCTTCCGCTCATCTGCCTCGATACTGTGGCAGCCGGTGACACACCTTATCTGACCTGATCCCCGGCTGTTTGCAAGGAGTGCGTTGGCCACCCCAGATGTCTCCCCCGACGTCATCGTGCTGAGCTTCGATGGGCGACGCGTGCCCCGTGCCCTAGCCGACTTACCCGCCGTGTCCGTCTCCAATCCGGCCGACGTGGACGCCATGGTCGACGTGCGGCGGCTGATCGTACTGGGAACACACGGGGACCTCGCGGTGGTGCTGTCGCGGCTGCTGCGCGCCGACCGCCTCGACGTCGAGGTCGCGTTCGTCCGGCGAGGACGGCCAGCGCGCCGGGCGCGCACCGCGGCCGCTCGACGCGTCCCGTTGATCCGCGACGAGACGGGTGCCGTGCTCACCCGTGCGGCCCTCTGGCTGCCACCCGAGGACACCGCGCGCACCGTCACGGGTGAAGCGGTCGTCGACGACACGGTGCTGTTCGACGGCGAGGCGACGGGCGTGCGGATCGAGCCGACGTCCGATCTGCCCGGTCTGCGCGCCCGCGTTCTCACCGGCTGGTTGCGACCGCGACGCTGGGTGACCGGGCGCGCCGCGCAGCTCGGGACGACGGGCACGCTGGTGGTGCGCGACGGCACGAGGGCGAGCCGCCCAGCGCGGCGGTCGACGTTCTACCGCAACACGCAGGGCTGGTTATCGGTCCGTTCAAGTAGTTTCGTGTGGTGAACATCCGTCCACTGCGCCAGTCGGTGCGCCCAAGCCCGGTCTTTCTGGCGATCGTGGCGATCACGGCCGTCGGCGGAGTGGTCGCGTGGCTGGCCCAATTCGACCGCACGCCGCTGGCCTATGTCGGGGTCTTCATCTTCGTCGTATTCGGCTGGCTGGTGTCGCTGTGCCTGCACGAATTCGGCCACGCCTACACCGCGTGGCGCTACGGTGACCACGACGTCGAGATCCGTGGCTACCTGACGCTGAACCCGCTGAAGTACTCCAATCCCCTGCTGTCGCTGGGGCTGCCCGTGCTGTTCATCGCCCTCGGCGGGATCGGCCTGCCGGGTGGCGCGGTCTACGTCCGTACCTGGTCGATGACCAAGCGGCAGCGGACGACCGTGAGCCTGGCTGGGCCGTTCGCCAACGTCGTGCTGGCAATCGTGCTGCTGGTGCTCACCCGGCTCTTCTTCGACGCCGCGCACGCGGTCTTCTGGTCGGCCGTCGCCTTCCTGGGCTTCCTTCAGGTGACGGCCGTGCTGCTCAACCTGCTGCCCATCCCGGGCCTCGACGGCTACGGCGCGCTCGAACCGCACCTCAAGCACGAGACGCAGCGCCAGCTGGAACCCGTCAAGCGGTGGGGTTTCCTGATCCTGTTCGTCCTGCTGTTCGCCCCGGTGCTCAACCAGTGGTTCTTCTCGATCGTGTTGTGGTTCGTTGATCTGTCCAACATCCCTGGATGGCTGGTGCCGTCCGGTTCTCAGCTGACGCGGTTCTGGTCGGCCTGGTTCTGATCGGGTAAGCGATGAACCCGCGGTGGCCCATTGCGGTTCGCGCGACCATCAGCACCGCGGTTCCCGTCGTCGCCGGGCGGGCAACGTCGGGTCCGGGCTGATCGCAACCATCGGCGCCTTCACCTCACGGTTCGGTGGTGACCGCCCCTACCTGAACCGTGGGGTGCAGCTCGCAGTGGTCTCGGTGGCGCTGGCCGCCGCGGTCGCGGTGGGCTGCTGGGCGGCCGAAGTGCCCTGGCTCGGAGTGCCGGTCGTCTCCGCGGTGGCGGTCGCGGCGGTGTGGCTGTGCAACGCGCTGGCGGTCGGGCCGCCTGGCGCCTACGTGTTCGCGTTGGCATGTGCGGCCGGGGTCGGGGTGTCCGCGCAGCACCTGGCGCCCTGGCAGACCGGCGCGCTGGTGCTGTCAGGCGGGGCGGTGGCGTGGCTGGTGCAGATGGCGGGCGCCCTGCGCGGCAGGCTTCGCCCGGAACGCGCGGCGCTCTCCGCGGCCGGCGCGGCCGTGGCCTCCTACGTCGAGGCGGTTGGATCGCCGAGCGAGCTCGCTGCCAGGCATCGCGCCGCGACCGCACTGCACCAAGCGTGGAATGCGTTGATCAGCTTCCAGCTGGTCGAGCATTCCGACGGCACGCTGCAGCGCCTGCGCGCCGTCAACCACGCCTTGCACGTCGTATTCACCGACTCGATGTCGACGGCCACCGTCGGTGGCGTGCCCCCGCCCGACGCCGCTGCGACCGCCCGCCGGATCGCCTCCCTCGAGCTGGCCCCGGAAACGGTCGCGACGCGCGACATCGGTCGGGTGCCGCTGGGCCCCGCATCGTCCGCGGACCGCAGTCGCACCCTGCGGCGGGGAGCCGACCGGTTGTCGGGCACCTGGGTGGGGCTGGCGCTCGCGGCGAGCATCCTCTGGCTGCACCCGCAGGGGCTCTGGCTCGCGCTGATCTTGGCGGTACCGCAGCTGGTGATCGAGATGCTCGTCGTACGCCACTATGGGCTGGCATCCGTGTTCATCACAGCGGCGGCCCTGACGATCGCCACCGGCACCCGTCACGTCGACATCGTCGAACTGCTGCTGGCCCGAGGCAGCGACACCCTGGTCGGCTGCGCCGTCGGCGTTACCGTCTTCCTGGTGACCAGTCGGTTCCAAGAATCCACCAGGCTCGTCGATTCCATCGCCGACGCCCCGGACGCGGCCGCGGCGACCTCGGCCCACCTCGCTGTCGACACGTCGACCCTCGCCGCCAGGACCGCGCGCCGGGACCTGCAGTTGGCGGCGATCGACCTGCGCGACGCGGCCGACGCCGCCGAAGCCGTTTCGGGGCCGCTGCGCGCCACCGGTCAGCGGTTGGAACCGGCCGTCCTCGTGACCGAGCACATCGCCTACGGCACCATCACCGCCTGCTGGCAGATGGAGAAGCACGAATCGGGCCCACTGCTGGGTCCCGCCGACGCGCTGGCCTACCGGAGGCAGCTGCACGGGCTTGCGGTGGCGCTGCGCACCGCGGTGCCGCCACCGGACCTGGACGCGTGCCCCGACTTCCTCGCCGCTGACGTCACCGCACTGTGCGCTGCGTTGCGGCAGAACTCCCGCTAAGCGTGGCCGAGCTCCGCGCGCGCCGAGGGGTCACAGTCGTCGAGGAGGTCCAGGCACCGCTGGTACTCGTCGGTCTCACCGATGGCGTCCGCGGCATGGGCCAGCGCGGCCACGCAGCGCAAGAAGCCGCGGTTGGGCGGATGGGCGTAGGGCACCGGGCCGAACCCCTTCCACCCGTTGCGGCGGAGCTGGTCCAGACCGCGGTGGTAACCGGTGCGCGAGTAGGCGTAGGCGGTGACCGCCTTGTCGTCGTCGAGCGCTTGCTCGGCCAACGTCGCCCAGGCCACCGACGCCGATGGATGTGCGGCGGCGACGATCGCCGGGTTCTCGCCGGCGGCCAGCTCGGCCTCGGCCTCGGTGTCGCCCGGAAGTCGGACCGGATCAGGCCCCAGCAGATCTCCCATGTGTGTCATGCGCTTATTGTGCCGTGCGGATGTTCGTGCGTTCGTCGCAGGCATCGCCCAGCGCGGATGGATAAGCTCTGCAGTAGTCACGAGGGAGGACCGAGGCACGGATGTCGAACCCATCGGGGACGGACGAGAACGACGAGCCGGTCGGGAGCGACGCGGCCGCGCCCGAGACCGAGGTGATCGACTCGGTCAGCCTGGCCAAGGACGCAGAGACCGAGCAGCCCGAGCAGCCCGAGCGCAGATTCACCGCCCCATCGGGGTTCGACGCGGGCAAGACGCAGATCATCGAAACCGCGCCAGAGCCCGCCACCGAGATCCTGTCCGTTTCGGAGGCCCCGGCAGGCGCCGCCGCGGCAGGCGCCAACACGGGGCCGATCGCACAGTCCGGATCCGTTGCGCCCCAGCTGATTCCCGGCCGCGGCGATACCCCGAAACCGCCTGGCCGCCGCCGCAGTTGGGGCTGGGTCATCGCGGTGGTGCTCGTCATCGCCGCGCTGGCCGCGGTCGCCATCCTCGGCACCGTGCTGCTCACCCGTGACGACCCTCCCGCGGTGTCGCAGGAGGACATGGTGCGCACGACGATCCAGAACTTCGACACCGCGATCCAGAAGGGCGATCTCTCGACGCTGCGCACCATCACGTGTGGCGAGACGGCCGACGGCTACGTCAGGTACGACGACAGGCAGTGGAACGACATCCACTCGCGCGTCGCCACGGCCAGGCAGTACCCCGTCGTGGCGAGCATCGATCAGGTCGTCGTCAACGACAACCACGCGGAGGCCAACGTGACGTCGTTCATGGCCTTCGACCCGTCGACCCGCTCGACGCGGAGCTTCGATCTGGAGTTCCGAGACCAGCAGTGGAAGATCTGCCAAGCCCCCCAATAGCCTGCGATTTCGGCGCGCTCGACCGCGGTGAGCGCGGATGGGCGCGCCGAAATCGCTAGCCGGCGGTCACCGAGCGGCCGCTGCTGTGCAGGTCGTTGCAGGCCTCGACGACGCGCTCGGTCATGCCTGCCTCCGCCTTCTTCAGATAGCTGCGCGGGTCGTAGACCTTCTTGTTGCCGACCTCGCCGTCGATCTTCAGCACGCCGTCGTAGTTGGCCAACATGTGTCCGGCGAGCGGCCGGGTGAACGCGTACTGCGTGTCGGTGTCGACGTTCATCTTCACCACGCCGTACTTCAGCGAGTCCTCGATCTCCGACTTCAGCGAGCCCGATCCGCCGTGGAACACGAAGTCGAACGGCTTGGATCCCTCGGCCAGCCCGAGCTTGGCCGCCGCTACCTTCTGGCCCTCGGCGAGCACCTCCGGCTTGAGCTTCACGTTGCCGGGCTTGTAGACGCCGTGCACGTTGCCGAACGTCGCGGCGAGCAGGTACCTGCCGTGCTCCCCCGCGCCAAGGGCGTCGATGGTCTTCTGGAAGTCCTCGGCGGTGGTGTACAGCTTGTCGTTGATCTCGGCCTCGACGCCGTCCTCCACGCCGCCGACGACGCCGATCTCCACCTCGAGGATGATCTTGGCCTCCGCCGCGAGCTTCAGCAGCTCCTTGCCGATCTCGAGGTTCTCGTCGATCGGCACCGCGGAGCCGTCCCACATGTGCGACTGAAAAAGCGGGTTCTGTCCCTTGGCCACCCGCTCGGCCGAGATGGCCAGCAGCGGACGGACGTAGGTGTCCAGCTTGTCCTTCGGGCAGTGATCGGTGTGCAGCGCGACGGTGACGTTGTACTTGGCGGCGACCACGTGCGCGAACTCGGCGAGTGCGACGGCGCCGGTGACCATCTCCTTGATACCGAGCCCTGACGCGAATTCGGCTCCGCCGGTTGAGAACTGGATGATGCCGTCGCTGCCCGCATCGGCGAACCCCTTGATCGCGGCGTTCACCGACTCCGAGCCGACGCAGTTGATGGCCGGGAACGCGAAGGAGTGCTCCTTGGCGCGGTCCAGCATCTCGCCATAGATCTCGGGCGTGGCGATGGGCATGGGATTCCTCCTGGGATTCAGCGCTTCGACCGTTTGTCTTGGCAGTATCTCAACAACAGCGGGACTGCGACACCTCAGGGCTAGACGGTCAGCACCATCCGGTAACGCGCCTTGCCGGTGTCCATTGCTTCGTACGCCTCGGCGGCCTGCGCGAGCGGCCGCTCCTCGACCACGGCGCGGACCCCCGTCAGCACCGCGAAGTGCATGGTCTCCTCGACATCACGCGAAGTGCCCGACGGATGTCCGGTCACCGACAGCCCCGCGTTGATCAGCGCGAGCGGACTGATCGGAAGGTTGTCCGGCGTGACGCCGATGGTGACCAGCTCACCCTGCGGCCCGAGTCCGCCGACCGTTGCGGCCATCGCTTCGGAGTTCGCCGCCGTGGCCAGAACGACCGCCGCGCCGCCCAGGTCCTTCAGCGCGGCCGCGACGTCCGACGCGTTGGAATCGACGTAGTGGTGCGCGCCGAGCTTCTTCGCGTCGTCGGCCTTGCCGGCGCCGCGCGCGATCGCGACGGTCTCGAAGCCCATGGCCCTGGCGAACTGCACACCGAGGTGGCCGAGGCCGCCCACACCGAGCACCGCTACCAGGTCGCCGGCCTTGGCCTTGGTGCTGCGCAACCCGTTGAACGTCGTCACGCCCGCGCAGCCAAGGGGTGCTGCCTCGACGAACGACAGCCCTTCGGGAATGCGGGCCAGGGCTGTCGCCGGCACGATGACCGATTCCGCGTAGCCGCCCGGGTAGTGCCAACTCGGCACCTGCAGTCGCTCGCACTGCATGAAGTAGCCCTTGCGACAGGGCACGCAGCGATTGCAGTTTCCGCCGAACCAGCCGACTTCCACCCGGTCACCGATGGCGAAGTCCTCGACGCCGTCTCCGATCTCCGCGACGGTGCCCGCGATCTCGTGTCCGGGGGTGATGGGCCAAGAGAGCCCAGGAAATCCGCCGTTGACGAAGGCGTGATCGGTGCCGCACACCCCGGCCGCGGCGACGGCGATCCGGACGTGGTCCCGCGGCGGTGAGGTGGTTTCGACGTCGGCCAGGACGAGGGCTTCACCGGCGGACGCGACGTGGACGGCTTGGTGGGTGGCCATCGTTCGAGCCTATCCACGTGACCTCGCGTCCGGCAGCCCCACGGCGAATCCGGACCCGCCCCTGCTCGCCTCAGCAAGACGTCAGGTAGCCACCGGTATCTTTGTGAGCCATGACCACGACCACCCTCGCGCTGATGCCGGACTTCCTGGATCCGGTGACGCTGATCGGCTATTTCGGCGCTTGGGCGATGGTGGGGCTGCTGGTCGTCGTCTTCATCGAGTCCGGCGTGCTGTTCCCGGTGCTGCCCGGCGACACCCTGCTCTTCGTCGCGGGCATGCTGGCTGCCGGGACGGCCGCCCAGGCCCGCGAGGTCGACGCCAACTTCCCCCTCTGGCAGCTGCTGGTCTTCGTCCCCATCGTCGCGATCCTCGGCGGCCAGGTCGGGTACTGGATCGGCCGCAGCATCGGCACCTCGATGTTCAAGCCCAAGGCGCGGTTCCTCAAGCAGCGCTACCTCGACGAGGCCCACGCCTTCTTCGAGGCTCGCGGCCCGTTCGCCATCGTGCTGGCCCGGTTCGTGCCGATCGTGCGCACCCTGGCCCCCATCACCGCGGGCGCCGCCCGCATGAACTACGGCGTCTTCACCCTGTTCAACGTCATCGGCGCCCTGGTGTGGAGCCTCGGCCTGATCCTGCTCGGGTACTGGCTCGGGCAGTTCGAGGTCATCCAGAAGCTCCTCGAACCGATCTTCGTCCTCATCGCGCTGGCGTCGCTCACCCCGATCTTCATCGAGTGGTACAAGCGGCGCCGCAGGGCCAAGCGTGCCGACGGGGTCGCGGACGAGCCCGCCGCCGAGCAGACCTAGCCGAAGTCAAGCGCCTCGGCGAGCGTTCGCAAGGCGGGGCGAGGGTCGGCGACCGGGCTGTCGCTGAGCACCTGAACGACGACGTGATCCGCGCCCGCGTCGAGGTGGGCCCGCAGCAGGGCGGCCACGTCGTCCACCGACCCCATGCCGACCAGCCCCCGTGCCAGCCGGTCCGACCCGCCGCGCACCAGGTCGGAATCGTCGAATCCCTGCCGCAGCCAGGAGTTGCGGTAGTTCGGCAGCCCGCTGTAGACGTCGAGATGGCCGTGGGCGTACTGGAGCTGCTGGTCGGCGTCCCCGCCGACGACCACCGCTTGCTCGGAAACGATCCACTTGTCCTGGCCGAGGAACTCGCGGGTCTTGCGCGACTGCTCGGGCAGCACCAGATACGGGTGGGCGCCGTCGGCGTGCGTGCCGGACAGCTCGATCATCTTGGGGCCCAGTGCCGCCAGCAGCCGGACCGGCCGGCCCGCGCCCGGTTCGACCGCCTCGGGGACGGCGGCCATCTTGTCGAGATACGTGCGCATGGTGGTCAACGGCTTGTCGTAGACCCCGCCGAACCCGTGCTCGACGAGTGGCGCGTGGCTGACGCCCAGCCC
>NZ_JAVROT010000286.1:0-4637 GCF_032162605.1 Mycobacterium sp.
CCAAGGAACAACTGCGCGCCCTCCCCGACGGCCTCACCTACGGACTGCTTCGCTATCTCAACCCCGACACCGACATCGCCGGACCGGACCCCACCATCGGCTTCAACTACCTCGGCCGACTCGGCGCCAACACTGAACTGTCCGAAGACCTTTGGAGACCGAGCCAAGAAACACTCTCCGCCACCGAGGCTGCCACCGCGATACCCATGCCCTTGGCACACTCGGTGGATCTCAACGCTGGCACCGTCGACACCGGCACCGGCCCTCGACTGCACGCCAACTGGACCTGGGCTACCTCGATCTTGGATGACACCCAAGTCAGCCGGCTCAGCCAGTTGTGGTTCGACGCCTTGGCCGGGATCTGCGCCCACGTCGCCCAGGGCGGTGGCGGGCTGACTCCGTCTGACATCACCCCCGCCCAACTCAGCCAACAACAGCTCGACGACCTGCAACAGCACTATCGCATCGCCGACGTCCTGCCCCTAACCCCGCTTCAGCAGGGACTCCTATACCACGGCAGCACCGCAGGGGAATTGGGTGATCTGTACGCGATGCAGCTCGACGTCACCGTCACCGGCCCGCTCGACCCGCACCGCCTACGCGACGCGGTGCACACCGTCATCACCCGCCACCCCAACCTGGCCGCCCGATTCTGCCAACAGTTCGACCAACCAGTGCAGATCATCCCGGCCAACCCCGAGGTGGCGTGGCAGCACGTCGACTTCAGTGGGGATGAGCCCGACCCCGGCGATCGGATCGAAAAGCTCTGTGTCGCAGAGCGCGCCGCGGTCTGCGACCTCGCCGAGGCCTCGGCGTTCAGGGTGGCACTCATCCGCACCGCCGAACACCGACACCGGATCGTGCTGACCAACCATCACCTAGTGCTCGACGGGTGGTCGCTGCCGATACTGCTGGGGGAAGTGTTCGCCTGCTACTACGGTCAACGACTGCCGGCGGCCGTGCCGTACCGCCGCTTCGTCACCTGGCTCGCCGACCGCGACCTCGAGGCCGCCCGCGAGGCCTGGCGTGACGTGCTCGCCGACTTCGACACCCCCACCCTCGTCAGCCCGCCGAATCGGGTGACACCTGGGCCGCGCGGCTATACCTCGCTACGGGTGTCCGAAGATACTTCGCGGACCCTCGGCGAACTGGCGCGCACCTGCCACACGACTGTCAACACCGTGCTGCAGGCGGCCTGGGCTCAGACGTTGATGTGGCTGACCGGCCAGCATGACGTCGCCTTCGGTACGGCAGTCTCGGGACGGCCAACCGACATCCCCGGTGCGGAATCCATGGTGGGCCTGCTGATCAATACGGTTCCAGTGCGCGCGCGCGTCACTGCGGCCAGTACGCCTGCCGACCTGCTCAGCCAACTGCACCACGCGCACAACCACACACTGGACCATCAGCACCTTGGGCTCAGCGAGGTCCACCGCGCCGCCGGCCACGACCAGCTGTTCGACACCCTCTTCGTGTACGAGAACTACCCGCTCGACACCGCTGCACTCGCAGGCGCCAACGGGTTGACCATCACCGAGTTCACCGGCCGCGAATCCAACCACTACCCGCTGACACTGCAAGCGACCCCGGGACCGGAGCTGGGCCTGCGAATCGAGTACGACACCGACGTATTCGACGCTGACACCATCGACTCGTTGATCGAGCGGCTGCAGAGGATATTGGTGTCCATGGCCGCCGACCCCTCAGAGCGGTTGTCGTCGATGGATCTGCTCGATGCCGGTGAACACGCCCGGCTGGGTGAGTGGGGCAACCGCGCGGTGTTGAGCCGGCCCGCGACGCCAGTGTCGATTCCGGCGTTGTTCGCCGAACGGGTGGCGCGCTCTCCCGAAGCGGCAGCGGTCACCTTCGACGGCAGTTCGATGACCTACCGCCAACTCGAGGACGCCGCTAATCGCCTGGCGCACTTGCTCGCCGAACACGGTGTGGGCCCCGGACGGTGTGTGGCACTGCTCTTGGAGCGCTCCGCTGACGCCATCGTCGCGATCCTGGCGGTGCTCAAGACCGGGGCGGCATACCTGCCGATCGACACAGCGCACCCGCCTGCCCGGATCGAGTTCATGATCGCGGACGCCGCACCGGCCGCCGCGATCACGACCCGCGAAATGGCAGGCCGACTCAAGGGGTGCGAACTGACCGTCGTCGACATCGACGACCCACGCATCCTCACCGAGCCATCCACGGGCTTGCCGCCACCTGCCGCCGACGACATCGCCTACATCCTCTACACCTCGGGTACCACCGGTGTTCCCAAGGGCGTGGCCATCACCCACCACAACGTCACCCAGCTCTTCGACGCGCTAGACGTTGGTGTCGAGATGTCGCCGGAACAGGTTTGGGCGCAATGGCATTCATTGGCGTTCGACGTCTCCGCGTGGGAGATCTTCGGCGCTCTGCTGCACGGTGGACGGCTGGTAGTGATACCCGAGTCGGTGGCCCGGTCTCCATTGGAGCTCCACGCCCTGTTGATCGGCGAGCACGTCAGCGTTTTGAGTCTCACTCCCTCGGCGGCGGGGATGCTCTCACCGCACGGCCTGGGATCGATGGCGGTGGCCGTGGCCGGTGAAGCCTGCCCGGCCGAGCTGGTGGATCAGTGGGCGCCCGGAAGGATCATGGTCAACGCCTACGGCCCCACCGAAACCACGGTTTATGCCACAGTCAGCGCGCCGCTGACACCGGGTCGGAGTGCGGTGCCGATCGGCACGCCGGTCCCAGGGGCGGCGTCGTTCGTGTTGGACGGATGGTTGCGGCCGGTGCCGCCCGGGGTGCTCGGGGAGCTGTATGTGGCCGGGCGCGGCGTCGGGGTCGGCTACCTCGGCCGGTCCGGGTTGACCGCGTCGCGGTTCCTGGCCTGCCCGTTCGGGGAGCCCGGGGCGCGGATGTACCGCACCGGGGACCTGGTGCGCTGGGGCACCGACGGGCAGTTGCAATACCTGGGTCGTGCCGATGAGCAGGTCAAGATCCGCGGCTACCGCATCGAACTCGGCGAAGTACAAACCGCACTAGCCGGATTGGACGGCGTCGAGCACGCCGTCGTCATCGCCCGCGAAGACCACCCCGGCACCAAACGCCTCGTCGGCTACGTCACCGAAACGGGTACCGGCACAGCCGATCCCGACGAACTACGCGCCTCGCTCATCGACCGGTTGCCTGCCTACATGGTGCCTTCTGCGATCGTGGTGCTCGACGCCCTGCCGCTGACACCCAACGGCAAACTCGACGCCCGCGCCCTACCGGCACCGGAATACACCGATGTCGATCGTTACCGCGCCCCGACCGGCGCGATCGAGGAGGTCCTGGCCGGCATCTACGCCCGCGTCCTCGGGCTCGAGAAGGTCGGCGTCGACGACTCGTTCTTCGACCTCGGCGGAGACTCGCTGTCCGCGATGCGCCTGGTCGCCAACGTCAACACCACCCTGGATGCCGACCTTGCGGTACGCGCCCTGTTCGACGCGCCGTCGGTCAGAAGCTTGAGCCGGCAGTTGGGTAGAGATGCCAGGGCGGTGGGAGCAAATCCCGCCGTGAGCCCAGCCAGCGATATGCTCTTCGCGTCCGTGCACGGCGGCAACGCCACCCAGGTGCACGCCGGCGACCTCACGCTGGACAAGTTCATCGACGCCACGACGCTGGCCGGAGCCCCGACGCTGCCAGGGCCGGGCGCCGAGGTGCGGACGGTCCTGCTGACCGGGGCGACGGGTTTCATCGGTCGCTACCTGGTTCTGGAATGGCTCGAGCGGATGGAGCGGGTCGATGGCACGCTGATCTGCCTGGTGCGAGCCGATTCCGACGAGGACGCGTGGCGCCGTCTCGACAAGACGTTCGACAGCGGCGACCCAGATCTGTTGCGCCACTTCCAGAAACTCGCCGCCGATCATCTGGAGGTCGTCACCGGCGACAAGGGCGAAGCCAACCTCGGCCTGGACCAGCAGACCTGGCAGCGGCTGGCCGACACCGTCGACCTGATCGTCGACTCCGCAGCCCTGGTCAACGCCGTCCTGTCCTACCGCGAGCTGTTCGGGCCCAACGTCGTGGGCACCGCCGAGCTGATCCGGATCGCGCTCACCACGAAGCTCAAGCCCTACACCTACGTGTCGACTTCCGACGTCGGCCGCCAGATCGAGCGGTCGGCGTTCACCGAAGATGCCGACATCCGGGTCATCAGCCCCACCCGGGTAATTGACGGAAGTCTGGCCAATGGCTACGGCAACAGCAAGTGGGCCGGCGAGGTGTTGCTGCGCGAGGCCAACGACCTGTGCGACCTGCCGGTAGCGGTATTCCGTTGCGACATGGTCCTGGCCGACCCCAAATACGCGGGCCAGCTCAACGTGTCGGACATGGTCACCCGGATGGTGCTGAGTCTGATGGCTACCGGCCTCGCGCCCGGCTCGCTCTATCAGCTCGACGCCGATGGCAATCGGCAACGCGCGCACTTCGACGGGCTGCCCGTCGGTTTCGACGCGGAGGCGATCACCACACTGGGTGCCCAGACGGTCGACGGATTTCAGACCTACCACGTGATGAACCCGCACGACGACGGCATCGGACCCGATGACTACGTCGATTGGCTGATCGAGGCCGGCTACCCGATCCAACGCATCGCTGACTTCGGGGAGTGGTTG
>NZ_JAVROT010000287.1:0-3716 GCF_032162605.1 Mycobacterium sp.
GGTTCATCGACGGAGCGGTCCGCTCTGGTGAGCGAGCCGCTACCGAGGTGATGGAACGCGACAAGGCATTGGTGGTGGGCTAAACCGTTCCGGATCGAAGGTGTACGGGTGGTTCCAGACCCCGCGGATTGGCGCGGCCCGGCGCCCGCCAGGCCGACTGGGTCGGCGCGGACGGAGCCAGTCAACTTCGCAAAGACCGCACGAAAGTCAGTGTCGGATTCGGGCTGGAAAAGCCGCAGCGGCTGAACCGGATCGACTCCGGCCGGGAACACCCGGACGTTGCCAACTGTGTCGGCGCCGATTGCAAGCAGCAGAGTGAGGTGATCGCCGGCAGAAGTTTTCGTCGACGATGTGACCACTCCAAGCCTGACCCCCTCCGCAAGCAGCCCCGCGAAGTAGGAAGGAACGGCGCCACCCGTCGTGGTCACTGGATATTCGCCGGAGCGCAACAGTGACCACGAGACGGACCGGTCACGCACGCGACGATCTGTCGGATGTGCTTCGCCGACATACTCGAAGCTAACGCTGTCGCCGCGTTGTCGTACCAGGTGGGCAGCGAGCTCATCGCCGATATAGACGTCGGCTTCACCGATGTCCCTCAAGTCGAGCCTGTCCGGATCCGTCATTCAATCGCCGCACTCACGTCGATGTGCAGGCCCAAAATGTCGGCTATCTCGATGACGGAGCCGAACTTGATCGAACCACTCCCTCGCTCGAGTGACTGGATGCTGGAGCGGGACACACCCGCCAAGTCGGCCAGGGTTTGTTGTGTGAGTCGCAGCGTGATCCGCCGCTCAGCGAAGACGTCCCCTATGCGTGCAATTGCAGGCATAGGCTCATCATGTTGCGCCTTCCTTCGTCTTGGACCCACCGCTTGCTCCTTAAGGCCTGAAAAGTAGTTCTCCGACGGGAACGGTTGCACCGTTATGGCGGTGAGCCATTTGACGCTACGGGCCCCGATATAGCCGGATCCATGGTGACCCGCACCGGGCCACCATGGATCCGTCGGAGCGGTTGACCGTTCATCTGCCACGCCAGCAGCATTCTCCGACATGGCCCTAGTCAGCGGAATGGAACCACCGTAGGAGTGGTTAAGTCGCTTCCGGGTCAACGGCCGTTGGCGCGCCTTAATCGCGGCCCCGTTCAACGGGTCGTACACAGGGTGGTGGCGGGCGCACTGGACTGACCGAGAAGACCTCAGGGGGCCGCATCTGCCGCAGCGATTGCGAAAGATGGGGTGGATGCCTCATGCGTTGACCGGGCCGCCAGGTCGATGCTTTCGGCATGACCATTTTCAAGAGCCCACGCGATGCGACGCTCGAACTACAGCGGAACCCGATCCTTTGGCCCGGTAGCGACGAGCGGTCCACCGGCTACGGCGTGATGGGCCTCCCGTTCGCCAGCGGGCACTACCTGGCGCTGCGGGACATGGCCGCGACGTCAATCGGCCCCAGTTATCGAAGTGTCTGGCATCGCGCGCCGAACGGCCAGTGGACCTTCCTCGCCGATGCGGCACCGGAACAAAGTTGTGCACGGTACTTCGCATCCGATTCCGCTCAGACTCTGCACACCAAAATCGAAATCCATTGGGACGGACCATACTCGTTGCGGATCGGCGTGCCGGACCTGCTGGAATGGCGACTCGAACTGGCAAGCACACCCGCCACGTTGTTGATGTCGGCGTTGGGTCGCCGACTGCCGGCGGCCGCCGGGCGCGGCGAGTCTTTTCGGCGGATGATGGCCCGGGTTGCCGGGCCGATGCTCCGGGCCGGACGCATGGGAATGGCCGGGACGACTCCCAATGGTCAGCGATTCGCCGCGGCGCCCTGGATGATCTGGACGGTTTCGAGCAGCAGCGCGACTCTGCGCGGCGTCGATCTCGGCTCCCCCCTTCCCCTGCATCAGCAAGCGCACCTCGGCGACTTTTGGCTTCCCCAACGTGGGCTGTTTGCGCTGGCGAACGTGGCATTCGAGAACTTCGATCCGGCCAGGCACCATGCGGTACAGCACGGGTCACAGATGAATTCCGTTGTTCCACAACAGAAGAACTGAACGGTTCCATAGGGAAACCGGTCACCAAAGAAATGGAGAAGTTCATGACAACAACGCATACCCCGGTCGACAATGGCGTCAAC
Source organism: Mycobacterium sp. (assembly GCF_032162605.1). Taxonomy (GTDB): domain Bacteria; phylum Actinomycetota; class Actinomycetes; order Mycobacteriales; family Mycobacteriaceae; genus Mycobacterium. The sequence goes on from NZ_JAVROT010000287.1 coordinate 2,136, forward strand.
GTCGAGGCCCTCCTTGACGTCCGCGAGTCGTTGGCCGAGACACCCAAGATGGCCGAGTTCCATTGGCGGGCAACAGTTTCCTGGGCCAACGGAACCCACAGCCGCTCGACCGTGGACACCTTTTACGGATTCGGCAACCATCAGCACCACAAGACGACATTCACCTACGACGTCGACCATCCGCTCGCGTTCGCCGGGCAGGACAACGGCATCAGCCCTGTCGAGTATGTGCTGGTGGCCCTGGGCGGGTGCCTGACCGCCGGTATTGCATCGATCGCCCAGAATCGCAAGATTCAGCTGCACTCGGTGCAGGCGACCGTCGAGGCCGACGAAGACATCCGTGGAATCTTGGGCGCCGATCCCGACATCCGCAATGGGTTCACCGGCGTCCGGGTGTGCTACCAGATTGACGCTGACGCCACCCCGGAGGAGATCAAAGCCCTTGTCGCGCAATCGCAGAAGCGCTCGGCGGTCTACGACATCCTCACTAACCCCACCGACGTCACCGTCGAAGTGGCCTGATCAGACGATGCGACGGAAGGCCGATCATGCTGAAGACAACCACTCTCGTGGTGGGCGCCGGACATAGCGGCCTGGCCATGAGCCGCTGCCTCGCCGACCGTTCGATTGACCACGTGGTCGTGGAACGGGGTGAGGTAGCGGACTCCTGGCGCACCCAGCGGTGGGACTCGATGCGGTTACTGACTCCCAACTGGATGACCCGGCTACCGGGGTACGCCTACCGCGGGGACGACCCCGACGGCTATCTCCCGGCATCCGAAGTGGTGCAGCTCATCGAGCGCTACGCCAAGGAGACCGCGGCACCCGTGCTGGCAAACACGACGGTGATGTCGGTGCGGCACACCGAAAGCGGATACGTGGTGCGCACCGACCAGGGCTCGTGGCACGCGCGGTCAGTCGTGCTGGCCTCTGGCGCCAACGCCGTCGCCAAGATCCCAGCGCTGCAAGCGGGCGTGCCCGCCGGGATCATCACCCTCACCCCGGCGGACTACCGCAACCCGAGCGAGCTGCCCGACGGTGGGGTCCTCGTTGTCGGCGCCTCGGCGAGCGGGATCCAGATCGCGGGCGAATTGCACCGCTCGGGCCGTCCGGTCACGCTGGCGGTCGGGGAGCATGTCCGCATGCCGCGCACCTATCGCGGCAAGGACATCCTGTGGTGGATGGATGCGGCCGGACTGATGGACGAGCGCTACGACCAGATACCGGACCTCGCCCGGGCGCGCAAACTTCCGTCGATGCAGCTGGTCGGATCAACCAATCGGGTCACCATCGACCTCAATTCGCTGAGCGGACTTGGGGTCCAACTGGTAGGGCGGTTGGCCGGAATCCGCGACGGCATCGCTCAATTCTCCGGCTCGTTGCCAAACATGTTCGCTTTGGCCGACCTGAAGCTCGGGCGGCTGCTCGACACCATCGACGCATGGGCGATCGAAACCGGTTGGGACGGTGGTGATCCGCCGCGGCGTTTCGAAGCGACGGCAGTTCCCGCCACCGTGCCCTTGACGATGGACCTGCGCTCCGGCGCCATCCGTACGATCCTCTGGGCCACCGGGTTCCGCC
>NZ_JAVROT010000288.1:0-4803 GCF_032162605.1 Mycobacterium sp.
CCCGCGGCCCACGTGACGCCGCGCTGATCGTGCCAATGCCACCGTTCGTCATCGTCGCTCACGGGCGGGATGGCAAGTCGGCGGCCCGAACGGCAGGCGAACGCGTCAGCTCCAGCGGGCCAGCAACTCCTCCGCCCGGCTCGACAGCGCCCGCTGGAAGAACGGCCCGAAGCTGACGCGTGCGACTCCGAGCGGCCCGAACGACGCCGGATCGTCCTGGTCGGGAAGCCCGATGGCATTGACCGGCAACGGCAACTCCGACGTCAGCCGTCGCGTCGTCTCGGCGTCGTGCCTGCCGACCGGGTACAGGCTGTCGGCACCCGCGTCGGCCGCGAGCTTCAGGCGGGCGATGGCACGGTCCAGGCGATCGGTGTCGTCACCGTCGTTGCGCACGAACAGATCGGTGCGTGCGTTGATCACCACGTGCACGCCCGCCGCGTCGGAGGCCTTGCGCAGCTCGCCGACGAGCGCCGCGTGCTCCTCGGGCGAACGCAGCCGCTTGCCCTCCTTGTGCACGGTGTCCTCGATGTTCAGTCCCACCGCACTCACCGAGAGCAGGCCCTCGATCAGCCGCTGCGGCGTCTCGCCGTAGCCCGACTCGATGTCGACCGACAGCGGCACGTCCACCGCTCCGGTGATCTGCGCCACGCGGGTGAGCAGATCGTCGAACGACATCCCCTCCCCGTCCACCTTGCCGACCGAATCGGCGACCGGATGGCTGCCGACGGTCAGCGCGGCAAACCCCGCATCGACCGCCAACTTCGCCGACCAGGCGTCCCAGACCGTCGGAAGGATCACCGGATCACCCGGTACGTGCAGCGCCTTCAGCGTCGCCGCCCGCTCCTGCAGAACCTCGTTGGACACTCTTCAACCTCCATCTTCGACGTGACCCTTGTCACGTGAGAACCCGTTCTTTGACTAGCATCAATTGTCGTACTGTGATCCGTGACACCCTTCAGCCCAAGGAGGTCAACTCCGTTGTCCACTACCACCGAAATCGACCAGCTACACGAGTTGATCGGCGGCCTTCGCCGCTGCGTGACATCACTCGCCTCACGCTACGGCGACAGCCCGGCGATGCGACGAATCGTCAACGACGCCGAGCGCATCCTCAATGACATCGACCGACTCGACATCGACGCCGAGGACTTGAATCTCGCGCGTGGCGTAAGCCATCACAACCACACCGTCGAGAAGATCGGCATCCCCGACACCCAGTACGCCAGCGACTTCTGGCAGGACGTGGACGACGAAGGCCTCGGGGGGACGCGGTGATGAGCGCTTGCGCGAAGAACAGGACGCGGTGATGAGCGCTTGCGCGAAGAACAGGACGCGGTGATGAGCGCTTGCGCGAAGAACAGGACGCGGTGGAGGGCTTGCGCGAAGAACAGCCAGCGGTGAGCGTCTCCGGCAAAGTTAGGGCCCGCTGACTTCGAGCGCGGCCCTGCAGTCCGCTAGCGTCCGCTCGGACACATTACGACCGAAGTGAGGGAAACTCCTTGAGCGCGCCCACCGCCGACCGCCCCGGCACCGGTGTCTTCTCGCCGACGCGAGCACAGATCTCGCAACGCACGCTACGCACCGACCGGTGGTGGCAGTCGCCGCTGATCATCGACCTTGGCTTCGCGGCGTTCGTGATCTACGCGACGGTGCGGGCGTTTCTGCAGAACAATTACTATGTCGCCGAGTACCACTACCTGACGCCGTTCTACTCGCCGTGCGTCAGCACCGGGTGTACTCCGGAGGCCAGCCACTTCGGCCAGTTCCTGCCCGACGTGTGGTGGCTGCCCTACGCGGCGTTGACACTGCCGTTCCTGCTGCTGTTCCGGTTGACCTGCTACTACTACCGCGGGGCCTACTACCGGACGGTGTGGCAGGCGCCGACTGCCTGCGGGGTGGCCGAACCGCACGCGAAGTACACCGGCGAGACCCGGCTTCCGCTGATCATCCAGAACACGCACCGGTACTTCTTCTACATCGCCGGAATCATCTCGGTGATAAACACCTATGACGCGATCGTGGCGTTCCAATCGCCCAGCGGATTCGGCTTCGGTCTGGGCAACGTCATTCTCGTCGGCAACGTCGTGATGCTGTGGGTCTACACGGTGTCCTGCCACTCCTGCCGCCACGTCGTCGGCGGCAGGCTCAAGCACTTCTCCAAACATCCCGTCCGCTACTGGATCTGGGGCCAGGTGAGCAGGCTCAACACCCGCCACAAGATGTACGCGTGGATCACCCTAGGCACCCTGATGTTGACCGATTTCTACATCATGCTGGTCTCCAGTGGTGCCATCAGCGACCTGAGATTCGTTGGCTGACAGCACCATTCATCTTCCAACAGCAGATAGCGAGTGAAATTGAATGACTGAGCTGGAGCGGCACGAATACGACGTCGTCGTGATCGGTGCCGGCGGTGCCGGACTCCGAGCCGTGATCGAGGCCCGCGAGCGGGGCCTGCGCGTCGCAGTGGTCACCAAATCACTCTTCGGCAAGGCGCACACCGTGATGGCCGAGGGCGGCTGTGCAGCTGCCATGAAGAACGCCAACTCGAAGGACACCTGGCAGATCCACTTCGCCGACACCATGCGTGGCGGCAAGTTCCTCAACAACTGGCGGATGGCCGAGCTGCACGCCAGGGAAGCCCCCGACAGGGTGTGGGAACTCGAGACCTACGGCGCCCTGTTCGACCGCACCAAGGACGGCCGGATCAGCCAGCGCAACTTCGGCGGCCACACCTATCCGCGGCTCGCGCACGTCGGCGACCGCACCGGCCTGGAGATCATCCGCACCATGCAGCAGAAGATCGTTTCGCTGCAACAGGAAGACAAGGCCGAACTCGGTGACTACGAGGCCCGGATCAAGGTCTTCCACGAATGCAGCATCACCGAGCTGATCTTGGACAAGAGGGCGAGCGGAGCGACGGGGGAAGGGCAGGCCAAGATCGCCGGCGCACTGGGCTACTGGCGCGAGACGGGAAACTTCATCCTGTTCGACGCGCCCGCGGTGGTGTTGGCCACCGGCGGCATCGGCAAGTCGTTCAAGGTGTCGTCGAACTCGTGGGAGTACACCGGCGACGGCCATGCCCTTGCCCTGCGTGCGGGTGCGTCGCTGATCAACATGGAGTTCATCCAGTTCCACCCGACGGGAATGGTGTGGCCACTGAGCGTGAAGGGCATCCTCGTCACCGAGGGCGTGCGCGGCGACGGCGGGGTGCTGAAGAACTCCGATGGCAAGCGGTTCATGTTCGACTACATCCCCGAGGTCTTCAAGGGGCAGTACGCCGAGACCGAGGATGAGGCCGACCAGTGGCTCAAGGACAACGACTCCGCGCGCCGCACGCCTGACCTGCTGCCCCGCGATGAGGTGGCCCGCGCCATCAACTCCGAGGTGAAGGCGGGCCGCGGCACCCCCCACGGCGGCGTGTACCTCGACATCGCGTCGCGCATCCCGGTCGAGGAGATCAAGCGCAGGCTGCCGTCGATGTATCACCAGTTCATGGAGCTCGCCGAGGTCGACATCACCAAGGACGAGATGGAGGTCGGTCCGACCTGCCACTACGTCATGGGTGGCATCGAGGTGGACCCCGACAGCGGCGCGGCGACGACGCCAGGGTTGTTCGCCGCAGGTGAATGCTCCGGCGGCATGCACGGCTCCAACCGGCTCGGCGGCAACTCGCTGTCGGACCTGCTGGTCTTCGGGCGCCGCGCCGGACTGGGCGCCGCCGATTACGTGCGATCGCTCTCCGACCGGCCGAAGGTCCTGGAGTCCGAAGTGGAGGCCGCGACCAAGCAGGCCCTCCTGCCGTTCGACGAGCACCTCAACCCGGAGAACCCGTACACCCTGCACGCCGAACTGCAGCAGTCGATGAACGACCTGGTCGGGATCATCCGCAAGGAAGGCGAGATCGAGGCCGCGCTGGACAAGCTCGGCGAGCTCAAGGAGCGGCTGCACAACGTCTCCGTCGAGGGCAACCGGCTGTTCAACCCCGGCTGGCATCTCGCCGTCGACATGAGAAACATGTTGCTCGTCAGCGAGTGCGTGGCCAAGGCCGCGCTGGCGCGCACCGAGAGCCGTGGCGGGCACACCCGCGACGACTACCCGAAGATGGATGCGGAATGGCGCAACACCCTGCTGGTGTGCCGCGCAGTCCCCAGCGACGGGATTGGCAATCCCACCGTCCCGGATGTGACCGTCACCCCCGAGCCGCAGACGCCGATGCGCTCAGACCTACTGGGATGCTTCGAACTTTCCGAGCTCGAGAAGTATTACACCGACGGTGAACTGGCAGAACACCCGGAACGGAGCAGTAAATGACCACCTACCAAGCGAGCATGCGGGTCTGGCGCGGTGACGACACCGGTGGCGAGCTGAAGGACTACACCGTCGAGGTGAACGAGGGTGAGGTCGTCCTCGACATCATCCACCGGATCCAGCAGACGCAGGCGGGCGACCTGGCGGTCCGGTGGAACTGCAAGGCGGGCAAGTGCGGATCCTGCTCGGCGGAGATCAACGGCCGTCCGCGCCTGCTCTGCATGACCAGGATGTCGACATTCGGCGAGGGCGACGTCGTCACGGTGACGCCGATGCGAACGTTCCCCGTGATGCGCGACCTCGTCACCGACGTGTCGTTCAACTACACCAAGGCCCGCGAGATCCCGTCGTTCACCCCTCCGAAGGACCTGCAGCCGGGTGACTACCGCATGCAGCAGATCGACGTCGAGCGGAGCCAGGAGTTCCGCAAGTGCATCGAGTGCTTCCTGTGCCAGAACACCTGCCACGTGGTGCGTGACCACGAGGAGAACA
>NZ_JAVROT010000289.1:0-3422 GCF_032162605.1 Mycobacterium sp.
GGTCAGGCCTGCGGCCGCAAATGCCCTGCGGTGAGCTGAGTTCATGACGTGATCACTCCAATGTGTCTGGAACGACGCGTTCCGCCGTCCTCACCGGGCATTCGGGCCGACTGGGATCACGGATGGGGCGCGTCGCGGGTCGTCACATTCACGTCACGATTCTGTGGGAATGTGCTGTGTCTGGGTTGTCGCCTGATGCACGGGCACAATGGTTTGGTGACATCTTCCGGAGGGCAGGAGCGGAGCGACCCGGGAAGTATCGGCGGAGGGCAGGAGCGGAGCGACCCGGGAAGTACTGATCGTCTGCGCGTGGTGGTGCTGGGCAGTACCGGCTCCATCGGCACCCAGGCGCTCGAGGTCATCGCTGCAAACCCGGAGAGGTTCGAGGTCGTCGGTCTGGCCGCCGGTGGGGGGAACCCCGACCTGCTGGCCCGTCAACGTGCGCAGACCGGCGTCACCAACGTGGCCGTCGCCTCGAGGGACGCCGCCGAACGGATCGGCGGCGTCACCTACACCGGACCCGACGCCGCCACGCGCCTGGTGGAGAACACAGAGGCGGACGTCGTGCTCAACGCCCTCGTCGGGGCGCTGGGGCTGCATCCGACCCTCGCCGCGCTGGACTCCGGCGCCCGACTTGCCCTGGCGAACAAGGAATCGTTGATCGCGGGTGGTCCGCTGGTGCTGAAGGCGGCCCAGCCGGGTCAGATCGTGCCGGTGGACTCCGAGCACTCCGCCTTGGCCCAATGCCTGCGCGCCGGGGGCGCCGACGAGGTCGCGAAGTTGGTGCTGACCGCGTCGGGTGGCCCGTTCCGCGGGTGGGCGGCCGCCGACCTCGAGGACGTCACCCCCGCCCAGGCAGGCGCCCACCCCACGTGGTCGATGGGCCCCATGAACACACTGAATTCGGCCTCGCTGGTCAACAAGGGGCTCGAGCTGATCGAGACACATCTCCTGTTCGGCATTCCGTACGAGCGGATCGACGTCGTGGTGCACCCGCAGTCGGTCGTGCACTCGATGGTGACCTTCGTCGACGGGTCCACGATCGCCCAGGCCAGTCCACCCGACATGAAACTGCCCATCGCGTTGGCTCTCGGGTGGCCGGCGCGCGTGCCAGGAGCGGCGTCGGCGTGCGACTTCACGAAGGCCTCCACCTGGGAATTCGAACCCTTGGACGACGACGTCTTCCCTGCCGTCGCGCTGGCTCGACACGCGGGAAGCCGCGGCGGCTGCCTGACCGCGGTGTACAACGCCGCCAATGAAGAGGCGGCCGAGGCGTTCCTCGACGGGCGGATCCGTTTCCCCGCGATCGTGCGAATCGTCGCCGAGGTGCTGCGCGCTGCCGACCAGTGGTCGGAAGAACCGGCTACCGTGGATGACGTACTCGACGCGCAGGACTGGGCGAGGGCCAGGGCCGGAATCGCCGTGAAGAGGGCAGCACAGGAGGTTGTACCAATCAGATGATGTTCGTACTGGGCATTGTGCTGTTCGCGCTTGCGATTCTCGTCTCGGTGGCGCTGCACGAATGCGGGCACATGTGGGTGGCGCGCGCCACCGGAATGAAGGTGCGCCGTTACTTCGTCGGGTTCGGACCCACGCTGTGGTCCACGATGCGTCCGAACCGGCTCGGCTACACCGAATACGGCCTGAAGGCCGTTCCGCTCGGCGGCTTCTGCGACATCGCGGGCATGACCTCGGTCGAGGAACTCGCACCCGAGGATCGCCAGTACGCGATGTACCGACAGAAGGTATGGAAGCGCGTTGCGGTGCTCTTCGCGGGCCCCGGCACCAACTTCGTGATCGGTCTGGTCCTGCTCTACGGCATCGCGGTCGTATGGGGTCTGCCCAACCTGCATCCGCCGACCACCGCCATCGTTGGCGAAACAGCTTGTGTGTCACCAGAAGTCACCAAGGGAAAGCTGGGGGACTGCAATGGTCCAGGGCCAGCCGCGCTCGCGGGCATCAAGCCGGGTGACACCGTCGTGAAGGTCGGCGGCACCGACATCTCCACCTTCGAGGAGATGGTCGCCGCGGTCCGCAAGCTCGACGCGCCTACCCCCTTCGTCGTGCAGCGCACCGAGAACGGCCAGGCCAGGGAGTTCACCACCACCGTCGACGTCACCAAGACCCAGCGGTGGACCAAGGAGGGCAACGGGACCCCCACCGATGTAGGCGCCGTCGGCATCGCCGCCGCTCAGTTCGGGCCCACCCAGTACAACCCGCTGTCCGCTGCGCCGGCAACGGTCGCCTTCACCGGTGACCTCATGGTCGAGCTGGGCAAGTCACTGGCGAAGATTCCGACCAAGGTCGGCGCGCTGTGGCACTCCATCGGTGGGGGCGAACGTGACCCCAACACGCCGATAAGCGTCGTCGGCGCCAGCATCATCGGCGGCGACACCGTCGACGCCGGGCTGTGGGTGGCGTTCTGGTTCTTCCTCGCTCAGCTGAACTTCGTTCTGGGCGCGGTGAACCTCGTGCCGCTGCTGCCCTTCGACGGTGGCCACATCGCGATTGCGGTGTACGAGAAGATCCGCAATATGATTCGCTCGGCGCGCGGCAAGGTCGCCGGGGCGCCCGTGAACTACCTGAAGCTGATGCCCGCCACCTACGTCGTGCTCGTCGTGGTGGGCGGCTACATGCTGTTGACCGTCACCGCTGACCTGGTCAATCCGATCAGGCTGTTCCAGTAGGCCTTCAAAACAGATCAAGGAAAGAAGTCACGATGACCGTCGGTTTGGGATTGCCGGCTCCACCCCCGCCGACGCTGGCCAAGCGCCGCAAGACGCGCCAGCTGATGGTGCGCGACGTCGGCGTAGGGAGTGACTATCCGATCGCCGTGCAGTCGATGTGCACGACCAAGACACACGACATCAACGCGACGCTGCAGCAGATCGCCGAGCTGACCGCATCCGGCTGCGACATTGTCCGGGTGGCCTGCCCCCGCCAGGAGGACGCCGATGCGCTGTCCGTGATCGCCAAGAAGAGCCAGATCCCGGTCATTGCCGACATTCACTTTCAGCCCAAGTACATCTTCGCCGCCATCGACGCCGGCTGTGCGGCCGTGCGCGTCAACCCAGGCAACATCAAGGAGTTCGACGGTCGCGTCAAAGAGGTTGCGAAGGCGGCCGGCGCTGCGGGCATCCCGATCCGCATCGGCGTCAACGCGGGATCGCTCGACGCGCGCATGATGCAGAAGTACGGCAAGGCCACACCCGAGGCCCTCGTCGAGTCCGCGTTGTGGGAGGCCTCGCTGTTCGAGGAGCACGGCTTCGGTGACATCAAGATCAGCGTCAAGCACAACGATCCCGTGATCATGGTCGCCGCCTACGAGCAGCTCGCCGCGGTCTGCGACTACCCCCTGCACCTCGGCGTCACCGAGGCCGGTCCGGCGTTCCAGGGCACCATCAAGTCGGCCGTCGCCTTCG
>NZ_JAVROT010000290.1:0-6192 GCF_032162605.1 Mycobacterium sp.
CGTGGTGCTGGATCACGTCACGCTGGATTCTCGAGGTCGAGAAGGTCCGCGACATCGACGTGAACTTCCACGTCATGAGCCTCGCGGTGCTCAACGAGGGCCGCGATCTCCCCGAGCAGTACGAGGAGATGATGACGAAGGCGTGGGGACCCGTCCGCGTCGCGATCGCGGCCGAGCAGGCCAAGGGCAACGAGATCCTCAGCCCGCTGTACACCGCGATGGGTACCAGGATCCACAACGAGGGGTATCGAGAAACCGACCCCAGCTTCGAACGAGTCATCGCCGAGTCACTCGAAGAGGTCGGGCTGCCCGCCGAACTGGCCGAGGCCGCCACCAGCGACAAATTCGACGACGCGCTGCGCAAGAGCCACCACGCGGGGATGGACGCGGTCGGCGACGACGTCGGCACCCCCACCATCCACGTCAACGGCGTGGCGTTCTTCGGCCCGGTGCTGTCGCGGATCCCGCGCGGCGAAGAAGCCGGGAAGCTGTGGGACGCGTCGGTGATCTTCGCGGCGTATCCCCACTTCTTCGAGCTCAAGCGCACCCGCCACGAGTCGCCCGAATTCGACTGACGGTTCTGGCTCTGTGCCGGGCGCCGCTCGCCGGCTGCAGCGTCTTCCACACGTTCGGCTGGCCTTCGCGAAACGGTTAATCAGCGATTCCGGTTGCGGGCCGTCGGCGCAACCACCACGGTGTACCCATGACAGCGACCGAGCCCACCACCGACGGCTCCTACCGCAACAGAATCGTCGCGGTCGAACCCGGTGGGAACGAGTTCATCGCAGAAGAAGACCGGCACGGGAAACCGAGTCAGCTGTTCTGGACCTGGACGTCGCCGAACCTCGAGTTCGCGACGATCTTCGTCGGCGTGCTCGCCGTCGCCGTGTACGGCATGAGTTTCTGGCAGGCGGTGGCGGGCATCGTCATCGGCACCGGGCTCGGTGCTGCCGCCCACTACTTGTTGTCGGCTCGCGGCCCGCTGCACGGCGTGCCGCAGATGGTGCTGGGCCGGTTGGCGTTCGGGTTCAAGGGCAATGCCGTGCCCGCGGTCCTGATGTCGGTGACGGCAGGAGTGGGCTGGTTCGCGACCAACAGCGTCAGCGGCGCATACGCACTGGCGGCGTTGTTCGGCATCGGTCCGTTGGTCGGCTTGATCATCATCGTGCTGGTGCAGACGGCGTTCGCGTTCTTCGGCCACAACCTCGTCCAAGCATTCGAGCGGTGGTCGTTTGCGGTGCTGGCCGTGATCTTTGTGATCGCCTCGGTCGCGATCCTCACCAAGTCGCACTTCGGCGCGCCCGCGCTGGAACCGTTCGTCGGCGACGGCTCCATGGGTGGCTTCCTGCTCACCGTCGGCACCGCATTCGGCTACGCCGCGGGCTGGACGCCCTACGCCGCGGACTACACCCGCTATCTCCCGTCGACCGTATCCACCGCGCGCACCGGACTGTTCGCCTCGGCCGGTCTGTTCTTGTCCTGCGTGGTGCTGGAGACCGTGGGCGCAGCCTCGGTCACGATCGGGCCCGCGCTGTCTGAGAACCCCACCGAGGCCTTCACCGGCGAGCTGGCGTCACCGATCGCGAAGGCGACGCTGCTGGCCATCGCGATCGGTGCGATCGCCGCCAACTCGATCAATATCTATTCCGGTGCAATGGCATTCGTCACGATCGGAGTCAAGCTACCCGCACACATCGCCCGGGCGCTGGTCACGGTGTTCTTCGGGGTCGCGGGTTTCCTGGTGGCCTGGTGGGCACTTCCGGACGCCGCGGCCAGCTACGAGGCGTTCCTGCTCATCATCGCGTACTGGATCGGGCCGTGGCTCGGCGTCGTGTTCGCCGACCAGTACCTGCGGCGCGGCCGGAGGATCGCAGGCTTCCTGTACGACCGGTCCTACGCCAACTGGGGCGGTCTGGCGTCGTTCGCGATCGGCCTCGTCGTGTCGGTGCTGCTGTTCTCCAATCAGGAGAAGTTCACCGGCTACATCGCCAGGGGCGTGCCCCAACTGGGTGACATCACCTTCTTCGTCGGCTTCCTCCTGGCGGGCGGCCTGTACCTGCTGGCGTGCAAGTCCAAGATCGCGACCGAGCGCACGACGGTATGACACCAGATCAGATGCTCGACGTCTCCGTCGACGAGGCCCGAAAGGGTCTGTCGGAGGGCGGGATACCAATCGGTGCGGCCCTGTTCAGCGCGGACGGGGTGCTGCTGGGCAGCGGACACAACCGCCGGGTGCAGGACAACGACCCGTCGGTGCACGGTGAGACCGACGCGTTCAGGGCAGCGGGCCGCCAACGCGACTACCGCTCGACCATCATGGTCACCACGCTGTCGCCCTGTTGGTATTGCAGCGGATTGGTGCGCCAGTTCAACATCGGTGCCGTCGTGATCGGCGAGGCTCGGACGTTCAGCGGTGGTCACGACTGGCTGGCTGAAAACGGCGTGGCGATAACGATTCTCGATGACGAGCGGTGCGTGCAGATGATGACGGACTTCATCGCGGCGCATCCGGAGCTCTGGTTGGAGGACATCGGCGAATGATTGGGTGGGCGCAGCTGGGCGGGAGAGACAAGTGATTGCGACGATTGACATCTCGCGTTGGCGGGCAGGGGGAGCGGGAGCCGACGCGGTGGCCGCCGAGGTGGACGAGAGTCTTCAACAGGCCGGATTCATCCTGGTCGCGGGCCACGGCGTCGACCAAAGTCTCGCCGCGGCGGTGCGCGCCGCCAGTCGCGAGTTCTTCGGCCAGCCCGACACCGTCAAGCAGCACTACAGCGTGCCGGTGGGCGGTCACGGGTGGATCGGGCCAGGCGCGGAGGCCAACGGCTATGCCGAGGGCACCGAGACGCCCCCGGATCTCAAGGAGAGCTACAGCCTCGGAGCCGAGACGGCGACGGGCGACCTCGAGGTCGACCGGATTTGGTTCGCCCCCAACGTCTGGCCCGCCGAGGTACCGGAACTGCACGCGTTGGCGAATGCCTACACCGCCGCTGTGCGTCGCCTCTCGGATGATCTGCTCGCGCTCTTCGCGCATGCCCTCGGGCTTCCCGCCAATCCCTGGGCCGAGCTGGCGGCCCACCCGACGTGGACGATGAACATCAACCACTACCCGCCCGTCAGCGTGGTGGGGGAACCGGAGCCGGGCCAGTTCCGCATCGGGCCGCACACCGATTTCGGCACCGTCACGGTCCTCGATCGGGAGCCGGGAGCCGGTGGGCTGCAGGTGTACTCCGAGGCCGAGGGGTGGGCCGACGCGCCGTATGACCCCGACGCGCTGACCGTGAACATCGGCGATCTGCTGGAGTACTGGAGTGGTCGACGCTGGCCGTCCGGCCGGCACCGGGTACTGCCGCCGCAGCCGGAGGCGCCCGAGGAGGATCTGGTCTCGCTGATCTACTTCTACGAGGCCGACCACGACGCGCTCGTCACGCCTCTGGCGCCCCCGATCGGAAGGGTGTCCGGCCCGGAACCCGTGACGTCATCGTCCTTCATCAAGGAACGCCTCGACGCCATCACCATTGGCTAGCTGCTCACCGACCGCGGCGACAACGGAGGCTGCGGCCGGTACGTCGCCAACGGTCTGACGGATCGCGCAGCTGGGTTCGCGGCCGCCTATGCAGAGCGGATCAGAGGGATGTGGAAGGGAGTCGACCAGCGGGTCCGTCGCGGGGTCGTAAACGGCGTCGAGCCGGGCCAGCGCGTCCGAATCCAACACGATGTCTCCCGCGCCGAGATTCTCCTCGAGGTGACCGATCGAGCGGGTGCCAGCGATCAGCAGCGTGCTGGACGTGTGCGCCAGCAGCCAGGCGAGTCCGATCTGCGACGGAGTGGCGCCCAGTTCGTCGGCGATGCCGAGCACCACCGGATCGGCGGCGACCTTCGGGAAGCCGGGGAACGACGACCCGAGCGGGAAGTACGGCACCCACGCGATGTTCTCGGCCACACAGAGATTCAGCAGGACTTCCTGTGACCGGTTGAGCAGGCTGTAGGCGTTCTGCACGCAGACGATGCCCGCAGGGAGTGCTCGTCGAACGATCTCGAGCGGCACGCTGCTGATGCCGATCGCGCCGATCTTGCCTTCCTCGCGTAGTGCGAGCATCTCGGCCAGCTGGTCGTCGAGGTCGACGATCTGGTCGCCTTCGGCCTGCAGTCCCGGCCCGAGGTCGAGGCGTCGCAGGTTCACCACGGGGATCCGGTCGAGTCCCAGTTGCTCGAGATCGGCTTCGACGGCGGCCCGCAGTTCGGCCGGCTTCTGCGCAGAGGCGAGCGGAATGAGGCCTCCGCTGACGCTGCGCGCACCGACCTTGCTGACGATGACGAAGTCGTCTCGGTAGGGCGCCAGTGCGGCCCGGATGCGACGGTTCACCTCGCCGTCCGAGTAGAACGATGCGGTGTCGATGTGGTTGACGCCGAGCTCGACGGTGCGACGCAGGAGGGCCACCGCGTCTTCGGTCGACGTCGACTCGGGTTCTAGTTGCATGGCGCCGTAACCGATGCGGGCGACCTCGAACTCTCCGATCCATGCCCGACCCCCTGGGTGTGGTGTTTCCGTCATGGCGCTCCTCAGTGAGATACTCGACAAAGACGGAGGAACCTCCGCTTAGTCCGACGATAGCAGAAGCGGAGGTGCCTCCGCTATGGCGAGAGTTCGGGCTGATGCGCACCGCAACCGGGAGCGACTGCTGGCCGCGGCGACGGTCGCGTTCACCGCCGCGGACGGCACCGCGGTGTCGCTCGAGGCCATCGCCCGCGACGCGGGCGTCGGGATCGGCACGCTGTACCGGCACTTCTCCACCCGTGAGGCACTCATCGAGGCCGTCTACTGCACCGAGCTCGCCGAGGTGGCGGCATCGGCGGGCGAACTGCTGGAGCGCCACCCGCCGCTCGTCGCGCTGCGCCGCTGGATGGACCGCTACGCGGCGTTCGTCGCGGCGAAGCGCGGGATGGCCGAGTCGCTGCGAGCGATGTTCGCCGCAGGCACCGTCAAACCCAGTGACACCAGGGACAGCGTGGTCGGCGCCGTCGAGGCTCTGCTGCGCGCAGGCAGTTCGGATGGCAGCCTGCGGTCCGACGTCCGCGCCGAGGACGTCGTCTCGAGCCTCATCGGGATCTTCCTGGCCAGCCACTCCGCCGCGCAGGCGCACCGGATGCTCGACCTCCTTCTCGACGGTCTGGTGGCGACGCGGTGAGGCATGGGACGGGATGAGTGCGAGACAGTAGTGTGACCGCCATGCGCGTCTACCTCGGCTCTGACCACGCCGGATACGAACTCAAGCAGGCCGTCATCTCCCACCTCGAATCCGGCGGTCACGAGCCGATCGACTGCGGTGCCTTCACCTACGACGCGGAGGACGACTACCCGGCGTTCTGCATCGCCACGGCGGAGAGGACGGTCGCCGATCCGGACAGCCTCGGCATCGTCATCGGCGGCTCCGGCAACGGCGAGCAGATCGCCGCCAACAAGGCGCCGGGTGCCCGTTGTGCCCTGGCCTGGAGCGTGGAGACTGCGTCGTTGGCCCGCCAACACAACAACGCACAACTGATCGGCATCGGTGCGCGGATGCACACCGTCGCGGACGCACTCACCTTCGTCGACGCGTTCCTCACCACCGCATGGTCCGAGGCGCCGCGCCACCAGCGCCGCATCGACATCCTCGCCGAGTACGAGGCGACGCACGTCGCACCGCCGGTGCCAGGCGCCTGAGGGATGCCCGAAGGGCACACCCTCCACCGGCTGGCCCGACTGCACCAGAAGCGGTTCGCCCACGCGCCGGTCATCGTGTCCAGCCCCCAGGGGCGCTTCGAAGAGGCCGCCTCCGCGGTCAGTGGCCGGGTGCTGCGCAGGGCCGAAGCCTACGGCAAGCACCTGTTCCATCACTACGTCGGCGGACAGGTCGTCCACGTGCACCTCGGGCTCTACGGCACGTTCACCGAGCGTGCCGTGCCCATGCCCGGTCCGGTCGGTCAGGTACGGATGCGGATGGTTGGGGCCGAGTACGGCACCGACCTGCGCGGCCCGACCGCCTGCGAGGTGATTCACCAGGGCGAGGTCGACGAGATCCTCGCCAGACTAGGACCGGACCCGCTGCGTCGGGCTCCCGATCCTTCGCGCGCGTGGGCGCGAATTACCAAGTCCCGCAGGCCGATCGGTGCGCTGCTGATGGATCAGGCCGTCATCGCCGGGGTGGGAAA
>NZ_JAVROT010000291.1:0-8911 GCF_032162605.1 Mycobacterium sp.
CTCCTGCCCTCCGGCACCATTTCCCGAGTCGCTGCGCTCCTGCCCTCCGGCACCATTTCCCGAGTCGCTGCGCTCCTGCCCTCCGGCACCATTTCCCGAGTCGCTGCGCTCCTGCCCTCCGGCACCATTTCCCGAGTCGCTGCGCTCCTGCCCTCCGGCGGTGAGCGCATACCCATCGCGCACCACTTCGTCGAAGGTCGGTTGGAGCACCTCGAACGGAACGCGGAGCCGCTCCCCGATCTCCGGCAGCGTCGCCGATCCGAACACCTGGTTCTGCCGGTGGATCTGCAGCAGCGCCCACAGCTGTGGGACGGGCAGCTCGCAGCCACGGCCGCCCGCCAGACTCCGGAGCCGGATCTCCGGGGAGTCCCTGAACATCCGACCGACCGCGACCTCGAGGATCTTCTCCGGCGATTCGGTGCTCGGCATGCCGAAGCCCTCGCCGAGGTCGGTGGCGGAGACGGCGTCCATCTCCCGCAGCGGCACTTCCTTGAGGAACAGTGCGACGACGAAGCCGATCACTGCCACCGGGACCGCGCAGAGGAAGACGGTGCCCAGCGCATCGGCATAGGCGTCGATGATCGGTGCGGCCATCTCGGGGGCGAGACGGTGTAGTGCCTGCGGAGACTGGGCGGCCTCCGGTGGAGCGCCGCCTGCGATCAGCGCGGGGCCGATGCGGTCGGCGAGGAAGTTCGCGAACAGCGAGCCGAAGATGGCTGCGCCGAAGGAGCTTCCGATCGTTCGGAAGAACGTGACGCCAGACGTCGCCACGCCGAGGTCCGAGAAGCTGGCGGTGTTCTGCACGACGAGGACGAGCACCTGCATGCAGAGTCCGATGCCCGTGCCGAGGATGAACAGGTACACCGACTGGTGCCAGGTCGCGGTCGACTGGTCCATGCCGGACAGCAGGAAGAACCCGATGCCCATGACGGCCGTGCCCGCGACGGGAAAGAACTTGTAGTGGCCCGTGCGCCCGACGATCGCACCGCTGCTGATCGACGTGATCAACAGCCCGGCCACCATCGGCAGCGTGCGCAGCCCCGACTCGGTGGCCGACACCCCGTCGACGAACTGCATGAACGTGGGCATGAAGGTCAACGCGCCCAGCATGGCGAAGCCGACGATGAAACCGAGAACGCAGCACACGGTGAAGACCGGGTCGCGAAAGAGCCGCATCGGCAGAATCGGTTCGACGGCGCGCGTCTCCACCCAGACGAAGACGGCGATGGCGGCCGCCGATCCGACGAACAGGCCGATGATCATCGGTGAGGCCCATGCGTACTCGCCGCCGCCCCAGCTCGTCGCCAGGGTCAGACCGGATGCGCCGAGGCCCACGAACAGGATCCCCGCGAAGTCGATCACGGGTTTGGCGGCTCTTGCCATGGACGGGATCGCGGCGGCGCCCACCAACAGGACGACGACCGCCACGGGGACGTTGATCCAGAACGCCCAGCGCCACGTCAGGTTGTCCGTAAAGAAGCCGCCGAGCAGCGGTCCGATCACGGTCGTCACGCCGAAGACCGCCCCGAGCGCGCCTTGGTAGCGGCCCCGGTCCCGCAGCGGGATGACCTCACCGATGACGGCCATCGAGGTCACCATGATCGCGCCGCCGCCGATGCCCTGAAGTGCGCGCGACGCAACCAGCATGGTCATCGAGCCGGCCAGCCCGCACAGCACCGATCCGATCAGGAAGAACACCACCGCGGCCTGGGATACGGTCTTGCGCCCGAACACATCGCCGAGCTTGCCGACGATCGCGGTGACGATCGTGGATGCCAGCAGGTAGCTCGTCACCACCCACGACTGGTGACCCGCGCCACCGAGGTCGGCGACCACGGTGGGCAGCGCCGTAGCGACGATCGTCTGGTCGAGGGCGGCGAGCAACATGCCGAGAAGCACGCCCACGAAGATGAAGTTGCGTCGCCGCGGGCTGATCAGCGCGTTGGCCGGCTCAGGATCCGCCGTGGTCGTCCCTGCCGAACTGGTCATGCCCGCCTCCCGACGTCCTCGGGCGCGTGGTGCCGCCCAAGACCGTATCGTTTAGACCGGCTAGATGAGTTACGTGCGCGAGCCCTACTGTGGCGGACGCGACACGCACTGCGCGGAGTAGAGCTGCTCGCCGAGCTTGTCCATCAGCTCGAGCTGCGTCTCCAGGTAGTCGATGTGGTCCTCCTCGTCGGCGAGGATGCCTTCCAGCAGGCCCGCACTGGTGGCATCTTCCTTCGCACGACACATGATGACGCCGGGCTTGAGCCGCGCCAGCACGTCGTACTCGATCGTGAGGTCAGCCTCGAACTGCTCGCGGAGAGTCTGCCCGACGCGCAGCGAGAACAGCCGCTGATAATTGGGAAGGCCGTCGAGCAATAGGATTCTGTCGGTAATCGCCTCCGCATGATTCATTTCCTCGAACGCTTCTTTACGCGTATGCGTCGCGAGTTCGGTGAATCCCCAATTCTCCTGCATCTTGGAATGCAGGAAGTATTGGTTGATTGCGGTCAGTTCACTCGTCAATTGCTCGTTGAGAAGCTTGAGAACGTCGGGATCGCCTTGCATTTCATTGCTCCTGTGACACCGTGAGGGCTGGTCAGGTGTCAGTGTCCGACTGTGCCTCGCCCGAGGCTCGATTGCTCCCCCAATCTAGTCCAGTCCGGGCATGGGAGACACCGAGTGCGTCAGATTCCCGGCGTGTTGCGGTTGCCGACGTCCGTGCTGCGGCCCAGTTGAGGGTAGGCAAACCACGCTACAACCCGCTGACAATGGACTGGCTGGCCTAACTAAGGTTAGACTGCACTAACCTGTCGGCGGCGCTGCTCGGGATCCCCGTGGCGCATCGGAGTTCAAGGCGGAATCAATGGGCGAGCACGGTGTGAACCCGGTCATTCTTGCCGCTTGTCGACGAATCGACGACGCTGGCGAAAAGTCGTCAGTACGTCAGCCGCCGGTATTCCTTCCGATGAATGTCGCCGACCCTCGCACAGTGGTTCGCGAGGGGGTCCGAAAGCCGGGTCGGCCATTGGTGGACATCGGTGTTCGAAATACTCTTCCGGCTCGTAAGGAATTGCGTTCGACGGCGGTACTCGAATTGTTCGACGTCCGCGACGAGAAGACCGACCATTCGGCTGCGACGGCCTGATGTTCGTCTGCCTTTGTACCGGAGTGACGAGCCAGGCAGTCACCGACCTGGTCGCATCGGGTGCGTCCACGTCCAAGCAGATCGCCGACGCATGCGGGGCAGGCACCGACTGTGGACGCTGCCGTCGCACGGTGCGGGCGATCATCGAAGCCGCCGACGTCAACGGCTGCCCGGTGCACGCAGCGCGCTAGCGCCTCGTCGATCAGGCAGGCGAATCGCGCCGATCGGCGAAGGCAGCCAACGCGTCGGCATTGGCAGCTCCTCCGAGCAACTCCTCGAACTGCGCATACTCCCGCGCCGCGGCTGCGGTGATCTCTGCCCGAGTCGGCTCCACCATCGTCTGCTTGACGGCGATCAGGCTCGGAATCGACCGTGAGGCAAGGATTTCCGCGTGGCGTCGCGCCTCAGCCAGCAGAGCGTCGGGCTCGCAGACCTTCCACGCGAACCCCATCCGCAGGGCCTCGTCGGCATCGATCCATTCCGAGGACAACAGCATCCACGCCGCGTTCTGACGGCCGACGAGCTGTGGCAACAGGTAGGACGACGCTGCCTCCGGGGCTACCCCGAGGCTGGTGAACGGGCACTTCAGCCGCGCCGACGTGGACATGAACACCAGGTCCGCGTAGCCGAGGATCGTCGCGCCGATGCCGACACCCAAGCCGTTGACCGCGAGGATCAACGGTTTCCGCAGTGCCGCCAGCGTCTCGATCATGCCGGGGAATCCGTACTCCCCCGACTGGAAGTCCGGATCGGTTATGCGCGCCTGCATCTCGACCAGATCGTTGCCCGCACTGAACGCGCGTCCCGTGCCGGTCAGCAGGACGACGGCGACACCCGGGTCCTCATCGGCATCGCGCAGCGCGGTCGTCGCGGCGTCGTACAAGGCCTCGTTGAACGCGTTCAGCGCTTCCGGACGGTTGAGGGTCAGGGTGCGCACCCCGTTCGCATCGTCGATCTGCACCAGCACGGCAGCAGCGTATGCGTTAGCCGTTCGAGTAGACGCGACTGGGTGCGACGAATACGACCGTTCGCCGCTGTTCGGCCATCACCCGGTCGTATTCGGCCCAGTCGTCGTGCTTTCCACCCGCGGCAGTGAAGACGTCGCGCAGCAAGAGGCGCAGTCCGTCGCCGTCCAGCCAGGGCTGAGGGTCGTCCGGGCCGGCGAGCTCGGCGGCTCCCTCGACCGTCGCCCATCGCCATCCGTCGCGGAACGTGATCGCGGTCGCAGCTCGTGCCCGCAGGTTGGCCAGCTTCACTTTGCCGTAGGTGACGAACGCCAGCACCTGCTCGCCGGACACGGGATGGGCGAGGGCGCCGACGTTGACGAGCGACGCCTGAACGGTGCCGTCACCTCGGACCGTCGAGACCACCGCCAGACCGCTCTCGGCCACGGCCAGACCGACCGCCTCGTCGAGAGTGGTCATCGCGTCACCTCGGTCGTGAACGGAGACCGCAGAACGTAACGACTGGTCGGTATGGTGTCGACGTTCTGGTTCGCGCCGAACGCCGACGTGCTTGCCACCATGCGGTTCATCCGATCACTGAGTTCGGCGTCGTCGGCGGCGCCGAAGAACGCGTGCAGATCCCTGGTCGCCTCGATGGGGAACAATTCCTCGACGATAGCGTCGACCGTCGGCGCCCCGGAGGTCAGTGCGCGCACGACCGCGTTCTGGGCGTAACCGAACGTCGACTGGGTCGCGATCGCCACTGGCGTGTGGTCGACATGCCAACGCGTGAACCAGGTTTCCGCGTCCAGTTCGTCCGGCCGCCGCAGCAAGGCCACGTTCGCGAACCCGTCCGTGCGGGTGCCAGGTCCAGTCTCGGGTGGCGCCAGCGGAACGGACTCGGTGACGAGATAGGCGTCGACGTGGTCGCATTCGCCCTGCAGTCGCGCAAGCGCGCCCACGACGTGTGGTCCGTAGGACTGCTGCGTCCAGATGCTGATCAGCGCCATGACGGGCGGGTCCAGTGTCGTCAGGGTCATGAGTGAATCCCTCACCGCGTCGTCCCTGACGTTGACCGCGAGACCGGGCGCGCCCAACGCCAGTAGATCGTCGGCGATCCGAGTGCGCAATCGCACGCACCATGCCTCGTCGGTGGCCTTCGACCGCAGGGTGATGATGACCTTCTCCACCGAAAGAACGTACCGCCCCCGCCGGGCCGGGGATTCACAATGGTTGTCTGGTGAGTGACGCCAAGCGGTTGGGGGTGATGCGCGCGTGACGAAGATACTGCCGCGGCGGCGCACCATGCCCGATCTCGGCGCGGCCGGACGCAGCCTGCTCGGCGTCCTGGTCGCCGCCGCCGCCGGTCTGCATTGGGGGTCCGCGGGCGCGGCGACCGCAGCTGCCGGTGCCGCGGCGATCGCGGGCGCCACTGCGCTGCATGAGACCCCACGCGGCCCCCTGCAGCGGGTGGCTGCGACGTCGATTCAGATGGGTGCCGCCGTGCTGCTCGGCACCTCGACGTCGTCGTACGGCGTGCTCTTCGTGTTGGTCGCTGCCGCCTGGTTCTTCCTCGCAGGGATGCAGTGGGCGGTGAGTGCCAACTCCGGGCTCATCGCGGTGGCCGCGGGTGCGCTCCTCGTCACGGCACCACCGGTAGCGCCGACACTCACCTCCGTCGCGACGGCGACCGTCCTCGCCGTCGGCGGCGGGCTGGTGCAGACGCTGTTGGTCGGGCTGTGGCCGCGACGCCGATGGCGGATGCAACGGGATGCGCTGACAAGGGCTTACCGGTCCCTCGGTGTCGACGCGCTGAACCTCGCCACCGATCCGGGTGCGCGGGTGGACACGGCCCCGCTGCTGAGGCTCCGTGACTCGTTCACCCTGACCGACCGTCAGGCCAGGCGGCGGCCACTGGCCTACCGCGCCTGGTACGGCCTTCCGCAGCGGATCTCGGTGACGCTGACCGCGCTGGCCGGGAGGTCCGCCGGGGATCACGCGGTGGCAGACGTCCTGCGCGCGGCTGGTCAAGTCTTGGACGTCGTCGCGGGCCGCAGTCGAACCGCCAAACACGAGGCGCTGGACGGCATGCAGCGCGTCGAGGCCGCAACCGACGCGGTGGCGATGACGAACGTTGCTCTGGCCCAGCGCCTTTCCCACCAACTCCGGGAGGCGGTCGCACTACGGTTCGGCGAGACCGCGCCCGACCCGGATCAGGTCGCCCGCCTCGCGCGGCGGAAGGGCTGGTCGTCTCTGCCGACGACCGCGGCGGCGGTCGGCGCCCACCTGACGTGGGGCTCGCCGATCATGCGGCACGCGATCCGGCTTGCCGCCGCCACGGGCGCCGGGGTCGCCATCGAGCGCTTCGCAGAAGTCCCGCACGGCTACTGGATTCCGCTGACGGCGCTGATGGTGCTCCGCCCGGAGACCGCGCACACCTACACCAGGTGTGTCGGCCGGGTGGCGGGGATCGCAGGGGGCATCGTCGCGGCGTCGGTGGTGACGATGATCTGGCATCCCTCCGGCCTGGCGGCGGCGGCACTCGCGGTCATCGTCCTGGGATTCGCCTATGCGGTCTCGGGTTTCGGGTATCTGGCGGTGAGCGCGGCGCTCGCGGCGACGGTCGTGTTCCTGATCGACGTCAGCGGGATGGCGGGCGACGGCACCATGACCGACAGGTTGATCGCGACGTTGATCGGGGGTGCCCTGGCAGTCCTCGTCCACGTGGCCCTGCCCGACCACGATCTGATCCGGCTGCGGCAGCGCGCCGGTGAGCTGCTGAAGACCGAGATCGAGTACGCCGCGACGGTCATCAAGGCCTTCGTGCACGGCCTCGACCATCCCGGCGAGGCGCTTGCGGCGGCCTGGGAGCGGGCCTTTCGGGCGCGTGCGGCGTTCGAGGCTGCCGCGGGGGCGACGACGTCCGATTTGGGTGACCTCCGTCGTTGGCTCAAGTCCTACCGGACCGCGCTGAACGCGGTGACCACGTCCTGCGCGACGCTCGAAGCGAGCCTTCCGGCTCAGCCGTCGGCCACCTTGAGCGGTGACTTCGTGGTGGCGATCGACGAGTACGCCGAGGCCTTGAGCGGTGGACCTGCCACTCCTGGTGCGCCGTGGAGCTTGGACGGGGACCGGCTGGCCGCCGCGGAACAGCGCATTCGCGAGGCCGCGCGCCACCTCGGTCCTGATGACACCGCCAGTCGCGTGCTGGTCGCGGAGATCGGCGACATCACCCGCAGCCTCGTCGGCATCACCGACTGAATAAGCTACTGCGGCAACGTCACCCGCGCGCCCACCGGGGCTGGATGAACACGCCCTCGGCCTCGACGGTGACGCCGTCGGCATCGGCGAGATGTCCGACCGCGAAGGTCTTGACGCCCTCCGTGCGCACGATCCTCGCCTCCGCATGCAAGTCGCCGAGAGGAGTGATGCGGCGATAGCGCATCGTGATGGTGCCGGTGAGCCTTGGCTTGTTCGGCGAACTCGCCGCGTCGCCGAGAACGTGGTCGAGGATGAGAGCGGCGACGCCGCCGTGCACGTGGCCCGGCGGACCTTCATAGGCGGCGCCGAGATGGAAGTCGGCGACGACCCCGCCGTCATCATCCTTCTGGATCGACAGTGGCGGCGCCACCGGGTTGCGCAGGCCGATGACGACGTTGCCCCAAGGCATTTGGTCGCCGTCGCTGCCGAACCGCACGCCGAAGGGCCCGTCGAGCTGACGGTTGCGGAGCCGGGCGGTGGCCGCATCGATCTCCGCCTTCGCGGCGGCGACGGCATCAGCGTCCATCTCGGTGCGGATGGTGGCGTCGATGAGCTCTCGGACCGACTTCGTCAGCGGCTCGTAGATACCCCGCAGGCGTTCGACGTCCTCGGCGTTGAGATTCTCCACGGGGAAGTCAAGCACCACTGAACTAGAACACGTTCCAGCGTCGGTGTCGAGTCGCCTCTATCCCGCCGGCGCGGGCCCGACCAGCAATTGGCGGATGACGGGACCGGCCCAGCGGATCAGGTCTGCGTGGCTCAGCTGGGCGACGGCGGGATTGTTCAGGACGTAGCGCGTGGTGGCGAGCCCGATGATGAACGCACCCATGAGGCCGGCGCGCTGCGCAGGGTGGTCCGGTGCGACGGAGGCCAGCACGGGTCCCACCTGGGTGGCGAACACGCCCCGCATCGTCTCGGCGGCGGTCGCGCTGGTCATCGCCGCGCGCAGCAGGGCCACGAACGTGGTGTCGTCCTCCCACACGGCGAAGAACTTGGGCAGCAGGACCTTGGCCACCTGGTCCGGGTCAATACCCGACAGATCCGGCAGGTCGAGAGTGAACTCCGCTGCCGCGGCAAAGAGGTCCTGCTTGCTACCGAAGTATCGGATGACCAGTGCGGCGTCGACGCCGACGTCCGCGGCGACGGCTCGAAGCGTCGTGCGTTCGTATCCGTCCGCGCCGAAGCGCAGCCGGGCCGCCGCCAGGATGTCGGCACGGGTGTCCTGTGCGTTGCGCGGCCGAGTCGAAACCATTCGTCGAGAATATGTCATCGCATGTTGACATGAACATCGGGGGACCCTACGGTGTAAGTCACCAGTTGTTGACTTGCCGTCCCGACGATCGGAGTGTCCATGAATTGCGACAAGGGCGAACCACCCGTACTCGTCATCGGGGCGGGGCCGACGGGTCTGACGGCGGCGGTCGAACTCTCGCGCATGGGCATCGAGGTGCGGATCGTCGACGCGGCGCAGGAGCCCTCGACGACGTCGCGCGCACTCGGCGTGCAGGCGCGCACTCTCGAGTTGCTCAGGCCCCGCGGCGTCGGGGACGAGATGCTGCGGTTGGGAAACCGG
>NZ_JAVROT010000292.1:0-2658 GCF_032162605.1 Mycobacterium sp.
GATCCCTTCTCGTAGCGGTCCTCGACGATCTCCAGCAGGTCGCGCCGCTGCTCGGCGTTGAGCGGCTCCGGTCCCCAGTCGTCGATGATCAGTAGCCGGGTGCGCTCCAGCATCGCCAGCATCCGCGGCAGCCTGCCTTCACCGCGAGCGGTTGCCAGTTCGCTGAACAGCCGCGGCGCGCGCCGATACAGCACCGAAAAGCCTTCGCGGCAGGCCTTGTGGCCCAGCGCGCAGGCCAGCCATGACTTGCCGGTCCCCGTCGGACCGCCGATGACCAGGTGCTGGCTCTGACGGATCCAGTCACAGCCAGCGAGTTTGTGGAACAGGGCGCGGTCCAGACCGCGTGGTGTGCGGAAGTCGGTGTCCTCGATCACCGCGGCCTGACGCAACCGGGCCTGGCTGAGCCGTCGGGCCAGACGCTTGTTGTCGCGCGCCGTCGCCTCGCGGTCGATCAGCAGGCCGAGCCAGTCCTCGCGCGAGAGCTCGGCGGCGGCAGAATTACTCTGCATCTCAAGGAACGCATCGGCCATGGCGGCCATGCCGAGGCCGCGCAAGCGCTCGGCCAGTGGGTGGATGAGCATCGTCTTTCCTTTCAATGGTAGTAGCCGGAACCGCGAATGTTCTCGTGGAACAGGCTTGGCTGTTCCGGATCGGTGGCCTTCCTGTCCTGAGCATTCTTCAGGATCGTCGCGACCGAGCTGTAGGAGCGCGTGCCAAGGACCAACGCCCGGGCACAGGCGGCATCCAGCCGCTCGGCGTCGTAACGTTCGGCCAGGCGGAGGATGCCGATGCAGGAGCGGAACCCCTGCTCGGGATGCGGGCGGGAGCGCAGGATGATCTCGGCCAGGGCCGCGGTATCGTCGCCGATCGAGGCGGCTTCGCGCAGGATCCGTTCGTGCGTCCAGTCGCGGTAGCGCCGGTGCGAACTCGGCATGTGCTCGGCAAGTGTCGTCGGTCGATGCGGGCGCAGACTGCGCAGATGGGCGGCGACCAGTTTGCCGCGATGGAAGATCTCCACCGTCTTCGCCGTGATGCGGGCCTCGACCTCTTCGCGGAGCAGCCGGAACGGCACGGAATAGAAATGCTTGTCGATCTCGACGTGGTAATCGAGGTTCACCCGACAGCGTTTCCAGGTGGCATATTCATACGGTGTCGGCGGCAGCTCCCGCAGTGCGGGCCGATCGAGCTGCTCGTAAAGCGCCCGTCGGGTGGTTCCCCAGCCGCGCATCGGACGAAGGTTGAGATCATCAACCAGCCCACGGATCGCCTGATTCAGCTCGGCCAGTGAGAAGAACCGCCGGTTGCGCAGCCGCGCCAGGATCCAGCGCTGCACGACCTGGACCCCGACTTCAACTTTTGCCTTGTCACGCGGTTTGTAGGGGCGCGCCGGGATCACTGCGGTGCCGTAGTGCGACGCCATGTCGGCATAGGTGCGGTTGACCAGCGGCTCGTAGAAACAGGCCCGGGTGATCCCGGCGCGCAGGTTGTCGCTGACGATTTGTCCTGGAACACCTCCAATGAACGCCAGCATGTTGACGTGCGCGCCGATCCAGTCCGGCAGCGACTGCGTCCAGGTGGCTTCTGCAAAGACGTAGCTGGAGGCGCCGAGGACGGCGACGAAAACCTCGGCGCGCTGGATCTCCCCAGTGGCCCCGTCGATCACCTCCATGGTGTGACCGGCGAAATCGACGAAGACCCGCTCACCCGCCGTGTGCACCTGGCGAAGCGTTGGCTTCAGGCGGCCGACCCACTCGCGGTACAGGTCACAGAACCATGAATACCCGAACCCGTCGCGAGCACCCGTCCCGCCTCGGTACTCTTCCCAGAGCAGTGCCAGTGTCATGTTCGGCCGCCGCAACTCGCGGTGAACCTCCGCCCAGTCCGGAACCGGTCGCTGCTCTGTCGCCACCGCAGGCGGTGGTGGATACAGCAGCGCCTCGAGCTGGCTGTCATCCAGCGCCTCCGGCACCGGCCAACTCAGCCCCGCCAACCGGGCACGACTGAGGCACGCGTTCACCGCACCTGTACTCAGTCGCACGCTGATCCCGATCGCCCGCTGGCTCAGTCCCTGAGCAAATCGCAGGCGCAGCACCTCACGTATCTTTCGCATCGACAATCTCTCGCCCGGCATTCCGATCCTCCGCTGCTCGGCAAAGGATCAGGACTACCCGTGGTTGAAGACTGTCAGCAGCAGCGACCCATCGTGACGCTCCGGATGGCGTTCATGATCACCGGAACCGGTGTTCACGATCGACCGGAATGACCGTTCACGATCAACTGGATTGGGTGTTCACGATCAAACGGAATCAGTGTTCACGATCGACCGGAACGCGCAAGCTGGCGACGGTTTCAGACCGGATTTCAGCGCGCGCCCCGGACGAAGACGTTGAAGACGATACGGATTCGAGCGCTGCGGCGCCGCCTCTGACCATCAACCTCGGGGAATTCTTCAAGCCATGAGCACATCGACGTTCGTCATTACGTATGCGCATACGGTGACCTACGTCACCACGAAGATGCTGCTTGTCCTCAAGGAGATAATCCGCGAGATCGGCCTCGATCCTGCACATTTCACCGACGACTTCGACACCTACGAAGACGCCGTAACAACCTGGCTTTCCAGCCGCCACCTTCAGCAGATCGCGCTTGAAGTGTACG
>NZ_JAVROT010000293.1:0-5942 GCF_032162605.1 Mycobacterium sp.
AACGCACACCGGGGAGGTCCTTCACACGACCACCACGCACCAGCACCATCGAGTGCTCCTGCAGGTTGTGCCCCTCACCGGGGATGTAGGCGGTGACCTCGACCTGGCTGGTCAGCTTGACGCGCGCAACCTTGCGAAGTGCCGAGTTTGGCTTCTTCGGGGTGGTCGTGTACACGCGGGTGCACACGCCGCGGCGCTGTGGGCTGCCCTTGAGGGCCGCGGTCTTGATCTTGGCGATCTTGTCGCGACGACCCTTGCGGACCAGCTGGTTGATGGTTGGCATGTACCGGCTTTCTGTGTTTCTTCCGTGTTGCTGCTGTTGTATTCGGTCGTTCTCAAGTCTGTTTACTGCGGTTACACCCTGCGGGTTACCCCGCTACCGGCGTGTCGCACGCGCTCGCGCACCGAATCTCGTCGATGCTTCGTGGACATGCGAATTGGCCCGGCGTGCAGGCTTGCTCACAGCCATCACAGCTGCAAGCGCCCTATCGGCCAGGCACGATCGACCACAATACCTGCCCACGGGGCCGCAGGTCAAAGCGCGCTGGAGCCGCCAATTCGCCTGGTCAAGTGACACCGCGAAATCGGTCCGCGATGACCTGCGGACGGAGGTCTCCCCCGACGATACCGGCTGGCTACCGGCTGGCTACCGGCTGGCTGAGCCCGTCAGCGACGTTCCATGCCCGCCGCCAGCCGCAGGACCATGTCAGTGAAAAGGGCGTCGGTGTCGATGTCGTCCATCACGCCCGTCATCTCGAGAAGGACGAAACCGTGCAGCGCCGACCAGAACTCCAGGGCCGCGAAGAACCCGTTCTCCCCTTCCAACCCGTACGACGCCAACACCTGGATGACCGGCCCCGCGGCCGCCCGCGTAGCTGCCGTGTACTCGGGATCGTCGCCGCCGAGGGGCATCCGGGTGAACGCCGAATAGCGGCCAGGGTGGTGGTGGGCGTAACTGCGGTACGAGCTGGCCATCGCGACCACCGCGTCGTCGCGGGTACGGCCATCCCCCACCGTGTTGAGCATGCCGATGATGTCGTCGACCACTCGCATGCGCACCGTGCGGCGCAGATCCTCGAGGCTGTCGACGTGGTTGTACAGGGACGGACCCTTGGTGCCGAGCTGCGTCGCCAGCGCGTTGATGGTGAGCGCGTCCCACCCTTCGCGGTCGAGGAACGTCAACGCGGCGTTGACGATGGCGTCGCGACTCAACTTGGTGGCCCTGGCGGGACTTCGCGATCGGCCAGCTGATTGCGCCTCCGGCCGAGCTGCCATGAAATGGTGTCCTTCGAATCGACGGGTGAACATCGTACGTCCCGCAGTTGGGACAGCGAGTGACCCTAACCCCGCGCGTCGTTCGAACACGGTACCCAGCGAAGTCGTGCCATCGAGGCCACTCAGCAACGTAGAGTCTGCGCAGGCGGAGTACGGCTGCGATGCGAAGGGGACCACCGTGGGTTGCAGAGCGTTGGGTGCGTCCCTGGCGGTAGGCATGGTCGCGATTCCCGTCGCGCTGTGCGTCGGAGTTCCCCCCGCACAGGCGAAGAACGGCGACACCCACATCACCGGTCAGGGCATCGTCCAGACCCTGGACTGCAATGACGCGACCCTCATCGTCATGGGCACCGGAAACACCATCACCGCGGTCGGTTCGTGCTGGGCGGTCACCACGCAGGGATCATCGAACATCGTCATCGCCGACAACGTCGTCAACGACATCACCGTCTATGGGTTCAACCAGACGGTGCTGTACCACAACGGCGATCCGCAGGTCCTGGACCGGGGCCGCGAACTCGGTCTGACGAACCGCATCGACCGGCTGCCCGCGTAGTCTCGTCGCAGCGGCGTAGCCAACCGCCGCGGAAGCGAGAAATCATGCGCGCGAACTCCCCCGGGCTGGTCGGTCTCTTCGGCGCACTTGCCGGCGTCGCCGTTCTGAGCCTCGCCGGTTGCGGCTCGCAGAGTAGCGACACCAATTCCCCGACCGCCACGGTCGGCACGTCCGGCGTCCAAGTCGAGATAGCCAACACCATCAACTACGGATCGGTCGGCACGACCGCGGAGATCGACTGCGCCGACGGCAAGTCGCTCACCATCGGCGGCTCGAACAACACGCTGACCGTCAAGGGCACGTGTACCAACGTGAACATCGGCGGTGCCGACAACAAGATCACCCTCGACAAGATCGGCGCCGGTCTCAGCGTCGTCGGCCTGAACAACACCGTCACCTACTCCGGCGGCGACCCGACCGTCAACGACACGGGTTCGGGGAACTCCATCAGGAAGGGCTAGCCGTCCCGTGCCGGCCCGCCCCGTCGGCGAATCGCTGGGCGCCCGCCAGTGATTCGGCGGCGACCTTGGACATGCTGCCGAACTCGACGTCCATCGCCCCCGCCTCGGACATGCCCCATTGGTTGAGTGTGGAGGCCCGATCCGCTCGCAGGCACTGTTGTGGAAGAGCGGCGAGTTCGGCAGCCAGCGTCTCGGCGGCCTCGCGCGCCTGACCGTTCGGCACGACACGGTTGGCGAGTCCGATCGCGAGCGCCTCCCTGGCGTCGACGCTGCGACCCGTGAGGATCAGGTCCATCGCACGGCTGTGCCCGATGAGGCGGGGCAGTCGCACCGTCCCCCCGTCGATCAGCGGCACGCCCCAGCGGCGGCAGTACACGCCGAAGACGGCGTCCTCCTCGGCCACGCGCAGGTCACACCACAGCGCCAACTCGAGGCCGCCTGCCACCGCGAATCCACTGACGGCGGCAATGACCGGCTTGGACAACACCATTCGGGACGGGCCCATCGGCCCCGGACCGGCCCGATGGACCGGATTGGCGTCGGGTGTGCCTAAGGCCTTCAGATCCGCTCCGGCACAAAAGGTTCCGTTGTCCCCCCAGAGCACCGCGACGGATGCGGAGTCATCGGCGTCGAACTCCTCGAACGCCGCGAACAGGCCCGCGGAGGCGGGACCATTGACAGCGTTGCGGGCCGCGGGGCGATTCATGATCACCGTCGTCACCGGGCCATTGCGTTCCACGCGAACGCCGCTCCTGTTGGATTCCCCGGTCGCTTCGCTCCTGCCCTCCGGAAAGTTGTCAGTCATCGTGCCTCCATCAATTCGGTGTCGTCACGCCGCGCAACGAGTTCCGCGGCGAAGTCGTGATAAGCCAGTCGCAGGGCCGACCCCGGCCAATCCTCGGGTAGCAGTTCCTGCGGCAGTACCGGGTCGGAGAGTAGGTGACGCACCATGCCTGCGGCAGCGACGAACCGCCCCGGAACGTCATCGGCGCCGGCCATGTCGTCGAGCAAGCCCCGTCCGGTCCGCACCCAGCCGGGCAGATCCCAAAGCCTCCCGGCCAGCCCGGCGGGATCGTCATCGCGGGCCTGCAACACCCGAACCCGCGCACGTAGGTCGTCGGCCAGTTCCAGGTCGAGATTCGCCGGACGCATCCACACACCCTCGCGCAGTTCGGCGAACCTCTTGTCGTGCAACGTAGTTCGAACCGCCGCCCGTGTCTTGGCATCGGTGCCGACGCTGGTGATCACCAGCGTGGTCCACGTCCCGCCCCACCCTCGCAGGCTCGGGTTCAGCGCGTCGTCCTGACGTTGCTGGCGCGTGAGGAGCCGGTCGGAGAGCCGATAACCGTCGGCGGAGCGCACCAGGTCGCCTGCACCGACCATCCGTGTCAGGGCGACTCGCAGCGTCGGCTCCTTGATGCCGAAATCCGCTGTCAGCGTTACCAGCTCGCTCGCCGATGCCCACGCGGGGTGTGCGCCGAGCAGCACGCTGAGCACTACCGACCGTGCGGTCAACCGGTTGAGCGTGCCGGCCATCGGCTAAACCCCGGACGTCTTGCGGCCCGCGTCGCCGTAGGGCTCGTCACGACCCCTCACCGCGTCGCGGAAACCGTGCTCGGTCGCCTCCGCGACGAAGGCATGGCCCTCGGGGGTGTGCCGTGCCACCCCGTCGAACACCGTGCTGACCATCCGACTGGTGGCGATGCCCTGGTTGTACAGCGCGGTGTTGAGCGCCAGTTTGGCCATGATCAACTGGTTCACCGGCATCGCGGCGATGCGCCCGACGAGTCGTTCCGTCCGCTCGTCGAGGTCCTCGGGTTCCGGCGCCTCGATCGCGAGACCCCACTCGGCGGCCTGCGCTCCGCTGATGCAATCACCGGTGAAGAGAAGACGTTTCGCGCGCTGGTCACCGAGACGGTGTGCCCACAGACCGGCCGCGGGCACTCCCCACACCCTCATCGGCGGGTAGCCGATCTTCGCATCCGACGCCGCGATCACCTGGTCGGCGTGCAGGGCGATGTCGGTGCCGCCCGCCACACAGTAGCCGTGGATCTTCACGACCGTCGGCTTGTCGGCGTGCATCAGGCTGGCGAACCCCCGCACGAACCGACTCATCATCTGGTAGTCGATCATGGGGTCCCACGGCTGGTCGGGCAGATGATTGATCGCCTGGGTCTTCCCGTCCAGGACGGTGCCGCGGTAGGTACCCGTCCCACCCGCCGACGACGTGCGGTCGGCGTAGGCGGACAGGTCGAATCCGGCACAGAATCCTTCCCCACGGCCCGACACCAGGATCACGTGGACGTTCGGATCGAGGTCGGCACGTTCCACCAGGGCCGACAGTTCCAAAGGGGTGTCCGCGACGATCGCGTTGCCCTTTTCGGGGCGGTTGAAGGTGATTCGCGCAACCCGGTCGGTGACCTCGTAGGTCATCGTCTTCAGGTCGTCGAAGTCGACGGGCCTGATCGCGTGGGTCATGCGCGCTCCGCCCCCGCGCCGAAACAGCATTCCCTGTCGCCAACCGTGCCCGATAACGACAGGGAATGCTGTTTCGGCGATGCCAGGCGGGTCACCCCTTGACCAGCGCGCGCTCGATGATCGGTGACAGGTCCAACCCGGTGGGCAGCGTGCCGAACGCACCGCCCCATTGACCGCCAAGCCTGCTGGCCAGGAACGCCTCCGCGACCGCCGGGTGGCCGTACCGCACCAGCAGTGAGCCCTGCAGCGCGAGCGAAATGTCCTCGGCCACCTTGCGGGCCCGGTACTGGATGGTCTCCAAGCCGTCGAGTTCCGCGCGCAGCGACCCCACGTGTGCGTCCAGTCGCGAATCCTGGCCCGTCGTCCTGCCCAACTCGTCGAACAGCACGTCAACGCATTCCGGACGGGTTGCCATGGCGCGCAACGCATCCAGTGCACTGACGTTGCCAGAGCCCTCCCAGATGCCCATGAGCGGCGCTTCGCGGTACAGCCGCGGCATGCCCGACTCCTCGACGTAGCCGTTGCCTCCCAGACACTCCATCGCCTCGGCCGCGTGCGGGGTGGCGCGCTTGCACACCCAGTACTTCCCGGCGGCGAGTCCGATCCGACGCAGGAGGGTTTCACGTTCGTCCCCCCGCACGGCCGCGTCTGTGGCGCCTGCCATCCGCATCGCCAACGTGGTGGCGGCCTCGGCTTCGACCGCGAGGTCGGCGAGCACGTTGCGCATCAGCGGTTGGTCGATCAGGTACGCGCCGAACGCCTTTCGGTGCTGAGCGTGGTGGATCGCCCGCGTCAGACCGGTTCGCATGCTGGTGGCACTGCCAAGGGTGCAGTCGAGTCGGGTGAGGTTGACCATCTCGATGATGGTCGGCACGCCCCGCCCCTCCTCGCCGACGAGCCACGCGGTCGCGCCGTCGTACTCGACCTCGCTGGACGCGTTGGCGTGGTTGCCGAGCTTGTCCTTGAGGCGCTGCAGGAACATCCGGTTGCGCGAGCCGTCGGGCAGCACCCGTGGCAGGAGGAAACAACTCAAACCGCCCGGCGCCTGCGCGAGCACCAGGAAGACGTCGCACATCGGAGCCGACGTGAACCACTTGTGGCCGGTGAGGCTGTAGGTGCCGTCGGCGTTCGGTGTCGCTTGTGTGGTGCCTGCGCGAACGTCGGAGCCGCCC
>NZ_JAVROT010000294.1:0-7309 GCF_032162605.1 Mycobacterium sp.
GTAGTTCGTCGATCTGTTCTTGGGTGAGTTGGGCGGGTTTGATGTCGGAGGGGGTCAGTCCACCGCCGCCGTGCGCGACGTGGGCGCAGATGCCGGCCAAGGCGTCGAACCAGAGCTGGCCGAGCCGGCTGATCTGGGGGTGATCCAGAATCGATGCGGCCCACGCCCAGTTGGCATGCAGTCGCGGTCCGGTGCCGGTGTCGACGGTGCCTGCGTTGAGTTCGACGGTGTGGCCCAGCGGCATGGGTATTGCGGTAGCGGGCTCGGTGGCCGAGAGGCCGTCTTGGCTGATCTGCCAAAGATTCTCGGACAGTTCGGCGTTGGCGCCGAGTCGGCCGAGGTAGTTGAAGCCGATGGTGGGGTCCGGTCCGGCGATGTCGGTGTCGGGGTCGAGGTAGCGAAGCAGTCCGTAGGTGAGGCCGTCGGGGAGGGCGCGCAGTTGTTCCTTGGCGTCTTTGATGATGGGGCCGAGGGCGCCGTCACCGGCCACTACCTGGGTCCAGCGCAGACTTCGGACGGTCAGCGCGACGGGGTATTTGGTGGTGAACCAGCCCACGGTGCGGGACAGGTCGATGCCGGGGGCCAGGTCCTCGTCGCGGCCGTGACCTTCGCCGTCGATGCCGATCGCGGTGTCGCCGGTACCCAGGAATTCGTTGCATGCCAGCGCGTAGGCGATGAGCAGGATGTCGTTGATGCCGGAGCGGAAGGCTGTGGGGACGTCGCCGAGCAGTCGCTGGGTGGTCTCGGTGTCCAGGGACATCGACAGGTGACCCGCGCTGGCGTAGGTGTCGAGTTCGGGGGTGGGTGCGGGCAGGGCGGGCGGGGTGGACACCACTCGTGCCCATGTGTCGGCGAGCTCGGCCACATCTGGGGTGTTTGCGTGTTGCTGCAATAAGGCTGCCCACCGCTGGAACGAGGTTCCCGGCGCCGGTAGCGTTATCGGTTGTCCGTCGTGGTGTTGAGACCAGGCGATGTTGAGGTCCTCCAGCAGGATTCGCCAGGACACCGCATCGACGGACATGTGGTGCACGATCAGCACCAGCTCGCCGGTCGAGGCGACCCACAGCGCGCTGAGCATCACCCCCGCAGCCGGGTTCAACCGCGATCGCGCCGTAATGAATGCTTCGTCGGACAATTCGTCGACGGTGTGCACGAGGCTCCCCGCCTCGATGGCACCGGACCCCGGCACCTGAAGGGACAAGTCGCCGTCGACGCCCGCGCGTAGCCGCAGCATGGCGTGCCGGTCGAGTAAGGCCTGTAAAACGACGATGACGTCGGCCTTGGTGACTTCGGCGGGGGCTTGTAAGACCACGGTCTGGTTGAACTGGTCGGTCGGGCCGTTGATCTCGTGTAGCCAGCGCATGATCGGGGTGGGGGACACGTCGCCGAGGCCCTCGTCGACGGGGCCGTCGTTACCGGCTACCCCGACCACGCTGGCGAGTCGGGCGACGGTCTGTTCGACGAAGACGTCGCGAGGCCGGCACGTCAGGCCGGCGGCGCGGGCTCGTGCGACGACTTGCATGGACAGGATGCTGTCTCCGCCGAGGTCGAAGAAGGAGTCATCGACACCGACCCGTGGTAGGCCAAGGACGTGGGCGTAGATGCCGGCGAGGATCTCTTCGGCCGCGTCGGTCGGCGCGCGATACTGATCGTTGCCTTGCAATTCGGGTACGGGCAGTGCCCGGGTGTCGAGTTTGCCGTTCACCGTCAAGGGCAGCGCGTCGAGCACCACCACCGTGGCCGGCATCATGTAGGCGGGAAGCCGTTCGGCTAATTGGTTGCGCACGGTGATGGGATCGACTGTGCCGGTCACGTAACCGACTAGGCGTGTGGCGCCGAGGTCTTCGCGGGCGATGACCGCGGCCTGTTCGATGCCCTCGAGTGCGGCCAGCACGGTCTGGATTTCGCCGAGTTCGATGCGGTAGCCGCGGATCTTGACCTGTTCGTCGGCCCGGCCAAGGTAGTGCAGCTGGCCGTCGGCGCCCCAGCGCACCAGGTCCCCAGTGCGGTACATCCGGTTCCCGGGTTTCCCGAACGGGCAGGCCAGGAATCGTGTGGCGGTCGGCGCGGAGCGGCCGCGGTATCCAACCCCGACGCCGCGGCCGGCGACGTAGAGCTCACCGACCACGCCGATGGGGACATGCCGTAGCCATTCGTCGAGGACGAACAGTGCTGCGGTCGATGCGGGTGCCCCGATGGGTGCTGGGCCCGAACCTGGGGTCAGGGGTGCGCTGATCGAGGCGTAGACGGTGATTTCGGTGGGGCCGTAGGCGTTGATGAGGATGCGGCCGGGTGCCCACCGGTCGACGACCTCGGCTGGGCAGGCTTCCCCGCCGAGTAGCACCGCCACCGATTCCAATCTCTGGGGTGTGAGTGCTGTTATTGCCGAGGGGGTTTGGGTGAGCACGTTGACGTGTTCGCGCTCGAGTAGGGCGTGGAAGTCGTCCGGTGAGCCCGCGACGTCCTCGGGCACGATGACTAGGCGTCCACCGCCGAGTAGTGCGGCCCAGATTTCCCAGACCGAGAAGTCGAAGGCGTACGAGTGGCATTGGGTCCACACCTGCTCCGCCGGTAGGGCTGTTGGCGTGGACACTGCGAGGTGGGCCAGGTTGCGTTGGGTGAGGGCAACGCCCTTGGGTGTGCCGGTGGTTCCCGAGGTGTAGATCAGGTAGGCGACGTCGTCCGGGCTGGGTGCCGGCAGGGCGATGACCGGCTGGCTGTCCAGGGCGTGATCGTCGACATCGACGGCCACCACGTCATGGCCGTTGAGCCGCGACCGCAGCCCGGTGGTGGTGACGACCACAAGCGGTGCGGCGTCGGTGAGCATGAACTCGACACGGGCGTCGGGCAGTGCCGGGTCGATCGCCAGATACGCCGCCCCGGTCTTGAGTGACGCCAGCATCGCCACGATCGCCTCGGCTGAGCGCTCCAAGAGCAGCGCCACACATTGACCCGAGCCGACGCCATGGTCAGACAGCAGGTGCGCCAGCCGGGTCGCGGCCTCGTCCAGCTCGCGATAGCTGACCCCTCGGCCGCGATCGCTGATCGCGACAGCTTCGGGGGCGCGGATAACGTTTTCGGTGAACAACTCTGGGACCGACGCCGGTGCCGCGGGCGTGGTGAGTGCTGCGCGATTTCCGATGGTATCCAGGTGGGCGTGCTCACCGGTGTCGAGCAGATTGATCGACGACAACCGCGCTCCCGAGTCGGCCGTCATCGCGACCAGCACCCTCGCCAACCGCTCGACCAGCGCGCTGATGGTGTCAGCGTCGAATACGTCGGTGCGGAATTCCACCGTCCCGCCAATCCCGGCGGTCTCACCGGCCTCGGTAAATCGCTCGGCGAGCGAGAACGACAGGTCCGTCCGGGCGGTGCGGGTGTCGACGGGCAGCTGGGCAATCTCCAGATCGCCCAACGTCAGCCCGACGGCCAGCTCGCCAGTTTGCCCGGAAACGTTGTGGCCGGGCAGGTTCTGCCAGGCGAGCAACACCTGTACCAGTGGGTGGTGGGTCAGTGATCGAGTGGGGTTGAGCCGCTCGACGAGTACCTCGAAGGGCACGTCCTGGTGATCGTAGGCGGCCAGGCTGCGCCGCCGCACCTGGCCCAGCACTTCGGCGACGGTGGGGTCTCCGGCCAGGTCGACCCGCAGCACCAGAGTGTTGACGAAGAAACCGACGAGTTCATCGAGCGCGGGGTCCGTGCGACCGGCGATCGGGAACCCGACTGCCACATCGGAACTCGCGCTCAACCGGGACAACAACACCGTCAGGGCGGCCTGCACGACCATGAAGCTGGTCGCGTTGTGCCCGCGGGCGAAGTCGCGTACCCGCTGCTGCAACTCTGCCGGCCAATCCACCGCTACGCTGGCGCCGCGTTGATCAGCCACCGGGGGATAGGGTCGATCGGTGGGCAATTGCAGCTTCTCGGGCATTCCCGCCAATGCATCGTGCCAGTAGCTCAGCTGTGTCGCGATGGAACTGTGGCTGTCGTCGAGGTCACCAAACTGTGCACGCTGCCATAGGGTGTAGTCGACGTACTGCACCGGTAGCGGGACCGACATGGGGTCTCGGCCAGCGCTCCGGCTGGCATAAGCCAGACCTAGATCGGCCATCAACGGGGCGATCGACCAGCCGTCGGCGGCGATGTGGTGCACCACGCCCACCAAAACGTGTTCATCATCGGCGACACGGAAAAGCCTTGCTCGCAGCGGGATTTCGTGTGTCAGATCAAAACTGCGGCGCGCCGTATCCTCGATGGCCTCATCCAGTCTGGCGGCCGACCAGCCAGTGGCTTCGACGATGTCCCAGCCGAACTCAGCGCGCTCGGGCGCCACCACCTCCTGCCGCGGCACACCGTCGACGTCGGGGAAGGTGGTACGCAGCGACTCGTGGCGGGCGATGACGTCCTCGAGCGCCGTGCGCAGGGCCGCGACGTCCAGCGCTCCGTGGACCCGAAACGCGATCGGCATGTTGTAAGTCGCATCCCCATCCTCGAACTGGTTGAGGAACCACATTCGGTTCTGGGCGAAGGACAATGGGATCGTGGCGGGTCGCTGGAGAGATGTCAACGGTTGCCGTTGGCTGGTGTGTGCGGCGAGGTGGGGTGCGAGCTGGGCCACGGTAGGTGTGTCGAACAGGGCGCGCACGGACAGATCTGTGTCCAGGGCGGTGTTGATCGCGGCGATCAGGCGCATCGCCAGGATGCTGTCCCCGCCGAGATCGAAGAAGGAGTCGTCGACGCCGACGCGTGGCAGGCCGAGGACGTGGGCGTAGATGCCGGCGAGGATCTCCTCGACCGCGTCGGCCGGCGCGCGGTACTGCTGGCCGTCGATGTATTCGGGTGCGGGTAGGGCGCGGGTGTCGAGTTTGCCGTTGACGGTCAACGGCAGTGCGTCGAGGGTCACGATCGCGGCTGGCACCATGTAGGGCGGTAACTGCTCGGTCAACGTCTCACGCACCGAGGCGGGTTGGATTGTGCCAGGGGTTGTTTCGGTGAGGTAGCCGACCAGGCGTTTGTCACCGGGCTGGTCGTCACGGGCGATGACCACGGCGTGTTCGACGCCGTCGACTGCGGCCAGTGCGGTCTGGACCTCGCCGAGTTCGATGCGGTAGCCGCGGATCTTGACCTGCTCGTCGGCGCGTCCGAGGTACTGCAGTTGCCCGTCGGGACCCCAGTGCACCAGGTCCCCGGTGCGATACATCCGTGCCCCGGGTTCACCGAACGGGCAGGCAAGGAAGCGTGACCCGGTCAACCCGGCGCGGCGTAGGTATCCGATCCCGACGCCGCGGCCGGCGACGTACAGCTCGCCGACCACCCCGGCGGGCGTAGGGCGCAACCATCCGTCGAGGACGAACAAGGCCGCTCCCGGCACCGATGAGCCGATCGGCACACCCAATCCCGGCGTCAGTGGCGCGCTGATCGTGGCGTACACCGTGGTTTCGGTGGGGCCGTAGCCGTTGAGCATCACCCGACCGGGGGCCCACCGATCGACCACATCGCCCGAGCAGGCCTCACCGGCCACCATCAGCGCGGCCGATTCCAAACCCTCGGGTGAGAGCGCCATGACCGCGGAAGGGGTTTGACTGAGCACGGTGACGCGTTCCCGTACGAGCAGGGAGTGGAGGTCTTCTGGAGAAGCCGCCACCGACTCGGGGACCACGACCAGTCGTCCGCCATGCAGCAGCGCGCCCCAGATCTCCCAGACCGAGTAGTCGAAGGCATAGGAGTGGCACTGTGTCCACACTTGTTCGGGCGTCAGTTCCAGCCGGAGGTCCATCGAGTCGAACAGTCGGGTGACGTTGTGGTGGGTGACGGCAACGCCTTTGGGGATACCGGTGGTGCCGGACGTGTAGATGACGTGGGCGATGTCATCGGGTTCGGGCGGGGGCAGGACAGTGCTGGGCTGGGTGTGCACGGCCGGGTCGTCGACATCGACGATTGCGAGCCCGCATCCGTCGAACCGGGCGGCCAGTCCGGCCGTGGTGATCGCGGCGATCGGCGCGGCGTCGGCCACCATGAACTCGACGCGCGCCGACGGGTGGGCGGGATCGATCGGCAGATAGGCGGCCCCCGTCTTGAGTACCGCCAATATCGCGATGATCGCCTCGGCCGAGCGCTCCATCAGCAGTGCCACACACTCGCCGGGACCCGCACCGTGGCCAGAGAGGACGTGTGCCAACCGGTTGGCGGACTCGTCGAGTTCGCGGTAGGTCCATGACCGCTCCCCACACCTGAGCGCCACCCCGGACGGGGTGCGGGCCACCTGCGCCGCGAACATCGATGGAATCGACACCGGCCTCGCGGGCTGGGTCAACACCGCCCGATTGCCCCACTCGTCCAGCCGTGCGTGCTCAGCCTCACCGAGCAGGTCGATCGAGGACAGCGGCCGTGTGGAGTCGGTGGTCATCGCCACCAACACCCGCTGCAACCGGTCCGCTAGATCGGAGACGTCAAGGTTCGAAAATGGCTGCCCCGCGCCCGCCGTGCTGAGAAAGAGTTCGTCACCGACGCCAGAGAAGAACAACCCGAAGCCGCTCACGAGGCCAGAAGTGGTGTACGACGCCGACGCCGGCACGCCACCGAAATCGATGCTGAATATCGATGGGATGAAATTGACGTTCACCCTATCGGCTGGCTGTCCAGGGTCGCGGCGGTGGGCTTTGCGCTCGAGGTCTTGCACTGGAAACCGCTGATGCTGCAGCGCTTCTCGTGTTCGAGTGTCAACATGCTCACAGAAGTCGGCTACCGTAGATTCGCTTGAAACCCTCAAAACCAGCGGCACGATCCCGGAGACCATCCCGGGAATCGTGTTCGGCTTGAGACCTACTCGCCTGCTGACAGGAAAGTCGAGCACCACCTCGGATCTCTCCCCGCACCACCCACGCACCAGCAGTGCGCATGCCGCGGTGACGACCGATGATCGAGGGACGTTCCATGCTTGGGACAACTCGTCCACTCGGCCAAGGACTACAGGATTCAGTTGAACCGGTGCGGAAGGCCGAGACGGATCACGCTCGCCCGCGGCGTGGTGCAACCGATGATCCGGTCCACGTTCCGATGGAATGTTCCGAGCCCAATAGGCTTGATCTTCGAGATAGTCGGTCGATGCTTCATATTCCAGTTCGCTGCTGACCAAGTCCTGCAGCGTCCCAAAGAAGGTGGGAGGAATCGGCGCACCAGAAACGATCGACGAGTAAATGGCGGCAATGCGATGGCCGACTAGCGCAATCCCGGTTCCGTCTATGACTATGTGGTGGCAGCAGGTGAACAAGTGGTATTCATCGGGCCGCGTACGAAACAACGCGAACTT
>NZ_JAVROT010000295.1:0-2937 GCF_032162605.1 Mycobacterium sp.
ATGGGATCGGGGCCTACCATCCGCGATCCTGGGCGATGATGACCCTCATGATCTCGCTGGAGCCGCCGAAGATGCGGGTAACGCGGCCGTCGAGATAGCCACGCCCCACGAAGGACGATTCGCGATAGTGTCGTGGACCGAGCACTCGTAGACACGAATCCAGCACGCGGGCTTGCAGTTCGGTGCAATACAGCTTGGCGATGGCCGCATCCGCCGGGGTGAGCGTGTCGTCCTCGACTCCGAGGATCGAACGGTCGATGAGAGCCTGGCCCGCCGCGATCTCCGCCGCGCGGTCGGCCAGCTCGAACTTGGCAACCTGGCCCAGCCGTTCACCGGATAGCGTCCGCTCGGTCTCCTCGAATGCTGCCACCGCGGCGGCCTGCGAGCTCATGGCGATCGACACCCGTTCCTGGGCGAGGTTGGACGTCAGATACCCGAAACCTTCGTTCTCGGTTCCGAGCAGGTTCTGCACGGGCACCCTCATGTCGCTGAACGCGAGTTCGGCCAGGTCCTGTGCGTGCAGGCCAAGCTTCTTGAGGCTGCGACCGCGCTCGAATCCCTGGGTGTCGGTCTCGACGACGAGCAGGCTGATCCCGCGCCTGCCGGCCTCCGGGGCCGTCTTCACCGCCAACACCACCAAATCCGCTGCCGCACCGTTGGAGATGAAGGTCTTGGCGCCGTTGACGACGAAGGCATCCCCGTCACGTCTCGCCGTGGTCGACATCGACTTGAGGTCGGAGCCGGCGCCCGGTTCTGACAGCGCCAAGGCCACCACCGCTTCGCCTCGGGTGAGACGTGGGATCCAGCGCTTCTTCTGTTCTTCGGTGCCGAACCGAAGGAAGTAGGGCATGCAGATGTCGGTGTGCACCCTGACGCCGCCGAGCGCCAGGCCCAGCCGTTGGCTCTCTTCGCTGACGATGGCACTGTGCCGAAACGTCGATCCTGCCAGGCCACCGAGTTCGGCGGGAACGCCGATTCCCAGAATTCCCGCGGAAGCCGCGAGCCGCCAGAAGTCGCGTGGGGGGCGTCCCTCCTGTTGCCACTTCCCGTAGTCGGGCACTACGCGATCAACGAACAGGTTTCGCACGATCTGGCGAAATTCGTCGTGCTCGGCCGTGAATATGGAGCGCCGCATGGGGCTTGGGCCTCCTGTTCCCGTGGCAGCGACTGACAGCAGTCATGTAAACGTACGTTATCATACTCTGATTGCCGACTTCGGGCCGCTGTTCAGGGCCGACAGCCTAGGCGTCCGGCAAGACACGGATCGAATATTGTTGTGGGTAAACCGATATTCGACAAACCGGGTTGATGCCGCATCAAGTGTTTGCCTCGACGGACAGGCTATTGATCTAATGGCCATTAACGTGCCCGATCCTCCATGGAACGCGGCATCGCAACGACGAAGGAGATAGTCGTGACCAGCACCGCCCCTGACGCCTATGCGGCTCTAGACATTCGCACCATCAGCGAGCACGTTCGCGAAATCGTCCTCACCCGCCCGGAGCTGTCAAACCGGGTCGACGCCCTCCTGCATCGGGAGCTCACCAGCGCGCTTTGCGCGCTCTCCAACGACCGCACCGTGCGGGCCGTCGTCCTGTCCTCGGAGGGGAAGGCCTTTTCTGCGGGGGGTGACTTCGAACTCATGGAGGCCGCGCACCGAGACGGAGCGGCGCGCCGCGCCATAGTCACCGACGGACGTCGTCTGATGTCGGCATTCTTCAATCTGCCGCAGCCCATCGTCGCAGCAGTTCAGGGTCCCGCCATCGGGTTGGGGGCCACTGTGGCGTTGTCATGCGATGCGCTCGTCGCCGCGAAGTCGGCCTACCTCGCCGACACCCACGTCAACTTGGGCCTCGTCGCCGGCGACGGTGGCTGCGTGGTCTGGCCGGCCGCCGCAGGCATGCTGCGCGCCCGTCGTCACCTCCTGACCGGCGAGCCCATGAACGCAGAGACTGCATACGCGCTGGGAATGGTCACGGACTTGGTCGATCTCCCCACCGAGGTACGTGATGTCGCGGTGACGATCGCCGAATCGATTGCCGCACTGGCACCCTTGGCAGTTCAAGGCACCAAGCGCGCACTGAATCGAGTGACCGAGCAGCGGGCGGGCGAGGTCCTGGATCTGTCGTTCGCCTACGAGGAGCAGACCTTGGCCTCCGACGACCTGCTCGAGGGGATAGCGGCCTTCCGCGAGCGCCGAGCCCCCAAGTTCCGCGGCGCGTGAGCGATTACCTGGCAGGCCTGCGGGCGAGCGCACCCTCGCTGGCATCGAGCGCAGCGAGGAATCCAGCATCGGCGTACGCCTGGGCTATCGGGTACTCCTTCATGTAGCCGTACCCACCATGCAGCTGCAAACCGAGATCAGCGCTGCGCGAGTGGATTTGCACGGCCAGTCGCCGAACGGCAGCCGATTCGTCATCGGTCAGGACCCCCGACTCACATCGAGTGAGGCTCTGGGTCATCAACGCCTCGCCCGCGAAGCATTCCTGAGTCATTGCGGTGAGCCGCGCGCGGGTGTTGTCGAAGTCGATGAGCTTCGTGCCGAACACCTTTCGCTGCTCGACGTAGAGCAGCGTCCACTCCAGTGCGGCTCGCGCGGCGGCCAGCTGTGCAACGGCGAGCCAGAGATCACGTGCTCCGACGAGCGACCGCTCGCCCACCACCACTTTGGAGTCGATCGGAGTCGTACGGTCGATGCGAACATCGGCAATGCCCGCCTCCGTCAGACCAAGGAGGTCCTCGAGGGCGGTCACGTCGACATGTCCGTCGGATCCGTCGACGTCGTCACGCGCGGTCTCCAGCACGGCAGTGGAGTGCCCGCCACGCGACGTCGCGAAGAACAAGTCAGCCTGCGCCGCACCGAGCACGTTCTCGACCGATTCCGGAAGATCACCTGACGCAGCGGCGATCGAGGGGGACGCCGTCGGACTCGCGATC
>NZ_JAVROT010000296.1:0-8794 GCF_032162605.1 Mycobacterium sp.
GCGGCCACCGACAGCCTGAACCACCTGACGGGAAAACTCGCCGCGCGCCAACCCGTTCTGGATAAGGCGCTCAACACCATCCCCGATGCCCTCGCGGTACTCAACGGCGAGCGGGACAACCTCGTCGAGGCCGCCGATCATCTTGGCAAATTCAGCGCCTTGACCGCCGACACGGTCAACCAAACAAAGGAAAATCTCGTCAAGGAGCTACGGGAGATCGGACCTGTGTTGGAGTCACTGGCCAACGCGGGCCCCAGCCTGACGCGATCACTCGGCCTGATCCCCACCTACCCGTTCCCGAACGAGACGATCGAAAAATGGCAGCGAGGGGACTACGCCAACCTCACGGCGATCGTCGACCTCACGCTCAGCCGCATCGACTCGGGATTCTTCACCGGCACCCGGTGGGAATGCGATCTCACCGAGCTGGAGCTCCAGTGGGGCCGCACGATCGGCCAGTTCCCCAGCCCGTGCACCGCCGGGGGCCCAAACAACCCGGGCAA
Source organism: Mycobacterium sp. (assembly GCF_032162605.1). GTDB lineage: Bacteria > Actinomycetota > Actinomycetes > Mycobacteriales > Mycobacteriaceae > Mycobacterium. The sequence goes on from NZ_JAVROT010000296.1 coordinate 504, forward strand.
CCCGCTGACCATCGCGTACCGCTGGGACCAGGGGCCGTAAATGCACTTACACCGACAGATCAAGATCCAGCTGGCCATCTTTACCGTTATCGCGCTCGTCGCGATGTCGCTGATGGCGTTTCACTTCATGAAGTTGCCAGCCAACGTATTCGGTGTCGGTCGCTATACGGTGAAGCTGGAACTGCCGGAAACCGGCGGGCTCTACAGCACCGGCAATGTCACCTATCGCGGTACCGAGGTGGGCCGGGTGCAAACGGTGCAGCTGACCGACAGCGGTGTGGAAGCGCTGCTGTCGCTGAAATCCGGGATCGACATCCCGTCGGATCTCAAGGCCGAGGTGCACAGCCAGACGGCGATCGGTGAACAGTTCGTCGAGTTGCTGCCCCGCAACGGCACGTCGCCGCCGCTGAAGAACGGCGACGTGATTCCGCTTGCCGACGCCACGGTGCCGCCCGACATCAACTCGCTGCTCGACACCCTCAACACCGGTCTGAAATCGGTGCCTCGCGACGACCTGAAGACGGTCATCGACGAGTCCTACACCGCTGTGGGCGGCCTCGGACCCGAACTGTCCCGACTGGTCAAGGGCTCATCCGAGCTGGCTATCGAAGCGCGCAAGAATCTCGACCCACTCATCGCACTGATCGAGCAATCCAAGCCGGTCTTGGATTCGCAGACTCACACGTCCGATGCGATTCAGGCGTGGGCTTCAAACCTGGCCACCGTCACCAGTGAGTTGCAGGACCATGACGCCGACGTCGCCGGCGTAATCGACAAGGGCGGCCCCGCCGCCGGCGAGGTACGCCAGCTGGTCGAGCGGCTACAACCGACGCTGCCGATTCTGCTGGCGAATCTTGTCAGCATCGCTCAGGTCGGGCTGACCTACCAAAACGACATCGAGCAGCTCTTGGTACTGCTGCCCGAGTCCGTCGCTTACGGCCAGGCGGGCATCGTGGCCAACGTCAACACCAAGCAGGATTACAAGGGCCAGTACCTCAGCTTCAATCTCAACCTCAACCTGCCGCCGCCATGCACCACCGGCTTCCTGCCCGTCCAGCAGCAGCGGATACCCACCTTCGAGGACTACCCCGAACGCGCACCCGGCGACCTGTATTGCAGGGTTCCGCAGGACTCGCCGTGGAACGTGCGCGGCGCCCGCAACATCCCGTGTGAAACCGTGCCCGGCAAACGCGCACCGACGGTGAAGATGTGCGAAAGCGACGAGCACTATGTGCCGCTCAACGACGGCTACAACTGGAAGGGCGATCCCAACGCCACGCTGTCTGGCCAGGACGTCCCACAGTTGCCGCCAGGAACGCCGCCCGCGGCCGCGCACGATCCTGCCCCGCCGCCACCGGCCGGGCCCGGTCCGCCACCGATCGCCACCGCCACGTACGACCCGGCCACCGGCAAGTATGTCGGCCCCGACGGAAAGGTCTACACGCAGTCCGACTTGGCCCAGCTTGCGCCTGAGGAGAAGACATGGCAGAACATGCTGCTTCCGCCGCCGGGCTGAGGGCCGAGCGGCGGTGCGTCGGCCACCAACGGCCCAAGGATATTGGCCTCGCCACCGACGGGCGTTCTGCGACAGCATCGCCCGCGACTATGAACGGAAGACGGTATGCCGCTAACGACTGAATGTGCAGATACGGACGACGTACTCGATATCGAGGACATCCCTGCAGAGTCCGCCGCAGACGACGCAGATGGTCCGCCCGCTGCACCGTCGAAACAACCCGTCGCAGTTGTGAGGCGAGCGATCCTGTTCGGCGTTGCCACCGTTGTCACGTTGGCCGCCCTGACGGGATGGTTGGGCTTTCACGCCTACCGGGCCCACCAATGGCAGGCCGAGCGAAGTCAGTTCCTTCAGGCAGCCAGGCAGGGTGCGGTCAACTTGACCACGATCGACTGGCAGCATGGCGATCGCGATGTGCAGCGAATTCTCGACGGGGCCACCGGACAGTTCTACGACGACTTCGCCAAGCGTTCACAGCCGTTCATCGACGTAGTCGAGAAGACGAAGTCGACCACGATCGGCACGGTCACCGAGGCTGGGCTGGAGTCGCAGTCGGCCGACAGCGCTCAGGTACTGGTGGCCGTGACGGTGGCGACGTCGAATGCCGGTGCGCCGCAGTCGGATCCGCATGGATGGCGACTGCGTGTCGCGGTAACCCACGTAGGCGACCAAGCGAAAGTCTCCAACGTGGAGTTCGTGCAATGAGGTGGCCTATGTCCCGCCACGGCGCCGACCCGACACCAACCGAAGCCGTCGGTGAGACATCCGCTGACCCGGTCTCGCCGGCAATCGTCGACGACATCGGTTCATCCGCTGCAGCTAGGCAGACCGGCGAACCGCACAACCATGAACGGCCCCCAAGGCCACGGCGCATTGGCTGGTCGCGGAGGATCGCATACGCGCTCCTACCGGCATTGGCGCTGCTCATCGCAACAGCCGCGGGCTATCTGAAGTGGGAGGACGCCACCCTGCGCGAGGACCAGACAGTCCAGCCGCAAACCGTGCAGGCTGCGGTCGACGGCACCGTCGCTCTGCTGTCCTACCGCTCCGAGACCGTCGACAAGGACCTCGAAGCGGCCAAGCGCCGTCTGACGGGAAACTTCCTGGACGCCTACACCTCGTTGACCCGTGATGTGGTGATTCCGGGCGCAAAACAGAAGCAGATATCTGCGACGGCCACCGTGTCGGCCGCGGCGCTCACGTCGGCGACCGCCAGCCACGCCGCCGTGCTGCTGTTCGTCGATCAGACCGTCACCGTCGGTAAGACCGCGCCGACCAACACCGCGTCCAGCGTTCGCGTCACGCTCGACAACATCGGCGGCCGTTGGCTGATCTCACAATTCGACCCCGTGTGATGTCGATGCTGCCGGGCCGAGCTATGTTCCACCGTCCAACGATCATGTCGTCGATGGGCGTGCTCGCGGCCTGCGCGGCCGTGGCGGGTACCGCGACGTTGACGCTGGCTCCCTGCGCGCGCGCTGACGTAGTGGCCTACCTGGTCAATGTGCACGTACGGCCCGGCTACGACCTCCCCCACGCCGACGTAGCCCTTGGCTACGGGTACGGCATCTGTGACAAGTTGTCGGCCGGTCGCACCTACGCACAGGCCATGGCTGAGGTCAAGGCCGACTTTGCCACCACGGATGAGTATCAGGCGTCGTATCTGATCAGCCAGGCGGTCAACGAGCTCTGCCCGGCAGAGATCTGGCAGCTCCGGAACTCGGCGGCCCACTACCGGCCGCCGCCGGCCCTCGGGTGATGGGAAGGGAGATCGACATGCGGGATCGGTACCTGACATTGGCTGCCTTGGTGGGCGTGGGTGCGGTGCTACTGCCGTGCACCCCGACCGCACATGCCGACAACAAGCGCCTCAATGACGGGGTGGTTGCCAATGTTTACACCGTCCAGCACCAGGCGGGCTGCACGAACGACGTCAAGATCAACCCGCAGCTACGGTTGGCCGCGCAATGGCACACCGACGATGTCCTCAACAACCGAAACCTCGACGGCGACATCGGTTCTGACGCGTCGACACCGCAGGACCGGGCCGCGGCGGCGGGATTTCACGGGACGGTGGCCGAGACGGTGGCGATCAATCCGGCGCTGGCGATCAGCGGCATCGAACTGATAAATCAGTGGTATTACAACCCGGCATATCTCGCGATCATGCAGAACTGTGCGTACACCAACATCGGCGTGTGGTCAGAGAACAGCGTTGATCGCACCGTCGTCGTCGCCGTGTACGGACAACCGCAATAGCGCCAATGGGCAAAGGTGCGCCTCGAAGAGGCGCACCTTACCGAGGGAACACATTCTGCCGCACCATGTTCCGTGTTGCTGCGGACCCTGTGCGTTAGGTCCGCGACGCGGCCAACTGCGCCCTGCGCCAGTCGGCGACGGCGCGAACTGCGCCGATGCTCCGGTGGACTACGGCGACTAGCGCCGGGATGAGGGGAGGGGACATGACCATGAGAAGGAAGGCGAGCATGGTGGAATATTGCGACATGGTTTGGCTCATTTCTGCGCGGTGGGCTTAGGTTCTGAATCCAACGGCGCTTCTCGCACCGCCTGCGATGCTGTTGTTCTCCCAGTCTCGTCACGTTCGCCCCGGCGCGCGTCTCCTGATAGAGCAGTTCTCGTCTCCCGAAGGGGGCAAATCGATCCTTGACCGCGGGTGCCGAAACGACATTGCCGGTCGGGGCGGCCGGAGTACGGTGAAACAGCCGCAGCAAAGTCAAGCGGTGGGACCGCGGGTACGGGTTGCACGATTCAGTTGCCCTGTCGGTCGGATCGGATTCGCGCCGGCAGCGCGCTTGTCGGGCGAGCGGGGAGTGGCGATGAGTAGTCCCGACGACACACAGCGCAGGCTCGCTACCGGAATCGTCGCTGAGCTCGAGGCAGAGGGTTACGAAGATGCGCAGCCAGTGGGCCGGGGCGGCTTCGGTGTCGTGTACCGCTGCGGGCAGCCATCATTGGATCGCGTCGTGGCGATCAAGGTACTCAGTTCCGATCGGGACGATCTCGACCTCGAGCATTTCGCCCGCGAGCAGCGTGCGATGGGGCGGGTGTCGGGGCATCCGAACATCGTGCCGGTCCTGCACAGCGGCCTGACCTTCGCGGGCCGTCCATACATCGTGATGCCTTATCACAGTCGCGACACGCTGGGCTCCTGGATCAAGGGCCATGGGCCGCTCGAGGTCAACGAGGCGTTGACAATCGGGGTGCGACTGGCCGGTGCGCTGGAAACCGCTCACCGAGCCGGCGTTCTTCATCGGGACGTCAAGCCCCCCAACGTCCTGCTCACCAATTACGGGGAACCGCAACTCGGCGACTTCGGCATTGCGCGCATCGCGGGCAGTCGCGAGACGGCGGCGAACATCTTGGTCGGCTCCCCGTCGTACACCGCGCCCGAGCTGTTCGAGGGACGCGCCGCGTCGGTCGCCGCCGACGTGTATGGGTTGGCGGCCACGATCTTCACACTGCTCAATGGCGAACCGCCGTTCGTGTTTCGACCGGGCGAGAACCCCATCGCATTTGTTCGTCGCGTGCTGGCGGGTCCGATTCCGGATCTGCGTGCCAAAGGTGTGCCCGATCCGGTCGGCTCGGCATTGGAGGTCGCACTTGATACCGACCCCGCGCGGCGCCCCGGCACTGCCGCGGCATTCGGGGAGCTCCTGCGTGCGGCCGGCGCCCACGTCGGACTCGCTATCGCCGCTGTTCCGCTCGAGTTGACGCCCTCGCCGGCCGAGGCAGATGAAGCGGCTGCCGACGTCGGGACCGCCGTATCCCCCGCACGTGGGCAATCGGGTCCGCGCGGATTGCGCGGGGACGGGTCGGACTCGATCCGACGGGCGCATTACCCGCCGAGCGCGCCGACGCGGTTCCGCCCGCCCACGTTCACTCGCCCGACCGTTCGGCGGCACCGAATCCTCGAGCGCCTCGGCTCGGGACGACGGCCCAAACTGGTTCTCATTCACGCCCCTGCCGGCTACGGCAAGAGCACCCTGGCCGCGCAGTGGGGCGAAGCCCTTACCCGCGACGGTCTGAAGGGCGCATGGTTGGCCATCGACAGCGACGACAACAACGTGGTCTGGTTTCTCGCGCATCTGATCGAGGCGATTCGACGCACGATGCCCGACCTTGCCGATGCGCTACAGCAGGAGTTCGAAGGGCATGTGGACAATGCGCAGCAGTTCGTGCTCAATGCCTTGATCGATCTCCTGCACCGCGACAAGGAAACCCTAGTGCTGGTGCTCGACGACTGGCATCGCGTCGATGACACCGAAACCGCGAAGGCGCTCGCCTATCTGCTCGAAAACAGCTGCCATCACTTACATTTGATTATCGCAAGCCGAACCCGCACCGGCCTTCCCCTCAGCACGCTTCGAGTCCAGGGTGAGCTCGTCGAGATCGACGCGACGCATCTACGCTTTGATACCTCCGAAACCCAGGCGATGCTGGTCGACCAGTGTGGCCTGCACCTGACCGCGGCCAACGTAGCCGAACTGGAGGAGTGCACAGACGGGTGGGCAGCTGCCTTGCAGCTGGCGTCCTTGACGCTGCGTGAGCAGGCCGATCCGGCCGCGCTCATCGAGCATCTGTGCGGACACAACGAAGCATTGGGTGAGTACCTGGCATCGAACGTGCTGGACGGCCTCGAACCGGACCTGCTCGATTTTCTGCTTGCTACGTGCATCACCAAACAGATCTGCAGCGGACTGGCCACCGCGCTGACCGGCAACCGGCGCAGCCGAAGCCTTCTCGAAGAGATCGAAAAACGTGATCTGTTTCTCCGCAGGACCGATGCCGAGGGAACATGGTTTGAATACCACCACCTGTTCGCCGAGTACCTGCTGCAGCGCCTCGAGCGTGACGCAGAGGATCGGATACCAGAGCTGCATCGCGGAGCAGCGCAGTGGTTTACCGAACACCACATGCTCAGCCAGGCCGTCGATCATTTGATCCTCGGTGGCCAGGCTCGGCAGGCGGTGGACGCCGTCGAGCAGGCGGCCACCGATCTGATGGAACAGTCACAGATGAGCACGTTGATCGGGCTGGCCGCCAAGCTGCCGGCCCAACTTGCCGATGCTCGCCCGAGGCTTCAAGTCGACCTCGCGTGGGCAAACGTGGTCCTTCACCGAATGGCGGCCGTCGAAGGGGCACTTCGGCTGGCCGAGGTTGGCATGGACTCGGCTACGAAGGACGAGGAGGGCAGCCTGCGCGCCGAGATGGACTTGATCCGCGCCACGATCGCCGCTTTCCAGGACCGTGTCGACAGCTCTACCGAAACCGCCGTTGAGGCGTGTGTCGACAGGGCCGACACACTGCGGCCCTTCATTCTGTGCCGCGCAGCCGACCTCGCGTCATTTCGTGCGCTCCGGGTGTCGGACTTCGATGACGCACTTCGCTGGCAGCGGTGGGGACGCCAATTTCACGATCGGATCTCAGGCACGCTGAGCGTGAGCTACGGATACTGTTTTGCCGCGATTGCCGCCAACGAGCAGCTCGACATCGCCGGCGCAGAAGCGCACCTGCGACACGCGATGCGCATCGCGCTGTTGCCGTCCGGTCGCCCCACCTATATCGCAAAACTTGCGGGAGCACTGCTGGGGGAGCTCTTCTACGAACACGGCCAACTCGACCAAGCCGAAGTATTGCTCGACGACGCATACGCATTGGGCGCAGAGGGCGGAATCGTCGACTTCATGCTCGCCAGTTTCGGGACCGGAGCGCTGCTGAAGTTCGCTCGCGGTGACGCAGCGGCCGCGCACTGCCGACTAGCCGAGGGTCTCGACATCGCCAAGACACTGCAGCTCCCGCGGCTGCAGGCCCGGCTACTCAACGACAGTGTCCGGATTGCCGCCCTGTCGGGGGAGCCGATCGACGACTCTCTGGCCCGGCGAATCACCCATTCGCATTCTGAACACCTCGACGAACTCGGCGGCGTGACAGCCGAACTCATGGAGGATGCACAGATCCGAATGCTCCTGATCGACGGGACACCTTCGGCCCTGGATGAAGCATGCGCGCGGGCCCGCGCTTACCGTGATCGGGTCGATCAGCACGACCGCCCCCGCGCCCACCTTCGCGCGACGCTGCATCTCACGCACTGTCTCGGTGCTGCCGGCGACCACGACGAAGCGGTCCGCGTCCTGCACTCCGCACTGAGAACCTGTGCCGCGCTTGGACTTAGCCAGTTGCTCATCGACGAGGGGCCGCAGATGGTTCGCCTCGCGCAGGACACCGTTCACGCGAGCGGGTCCAGATTCCCGGATCAGGCCACGCCGGCCAACGTTCGCGATTTCGTATCGAACCTGCCCGACACGTCGGGCGTCTGACACGTCACGGCGTCGGGCGCACGGTCAACTCGGGGGTCCGGGCTCGCTTGTCGAGGTAGCGCTCTCGGACGACCAGATACACCGGGAACGCCATCGATACGCCGATGTAGGACAACGCCACGAAGCTCCAGCCCCACTTGTACCCCAGCCCAATCCGGTTGCTGTCGGTCCCAACCCACACCATGAACACCAGCCAGGCGACCGCCATGTCGATGGTGATGAACGCGGCGGTGCCGCCGGCCGCTATTGCGTCACCGAAGAACGCGATCGGGTTGAGGATGTTTCCACCGGCGGCCATCCAGGAAAATGCATGTGGCCAGGTCAGCACCAGCGCCACGGCGCCGGCGACGATGTACCGAATTCGACGATGTTGCCAATACTCACTTAGACATCTCCATTTCGATGCGCACGACGTGCGTGCGTGATTTCGGCTGTTT
>NZ_JAVROT010000297.1:0-11478 GCF_032162605.1 Mycobacterium sp.
CTGCGGCGATGGCACCCCGAGCGGGCTGGGCGGCAACAACCTGCCCGCCAAGTTCCTCGAGAGCTTCACGCTGCGCACCAACAAGACGTTCCAGCAGAACTACCTCGCTGCGGGCGGCAACAACGGCGTGTTCAACTTCCCGGACGCCGGTACGCACGACTGGGGCTACTGGGGCCAGCAACTGCAGGCGATGAAGCCCGACATCCAGCGGGTTCTAGGAGCCACTCCCGCGGCTACCTGAGCCGGACGTAGCAAAAGCGGTCGAACGGTCGGCGGCGATCCTCTCGAGGGTCGCCGCCGTCGTTCGTTTCCGGCGCGGCCCGTCATCGTGATGTGATTCACTACAACCGGCCCGACGGGGCGCTCAGGCAACCGACAGATTGGTGAGGTGGGTATGAGGCTGCTATCGGCGCGCCCGCGGCGGAGGTGCGTATCAAGCTGGGGTCGGACGATGTGCGCACTCACTCTTGCCGTCGGCCTTTGGGTAGCCAGCCCCCACGTCGCGAGGGCCGCAGCCGTCGAGTACCTGATGGTGCCCTCGGCCGCGATGGGCCGCGACATCCCCGTCGCCTTCCAGGCCGGTGGTCCGCACGCGGTCTTCCTCTTGGACGCCTTCAACGCCGCACCAGACGTCAGCAATTGGGTCACCGCGGGCAACGCAATGAACACCCTCGCCGGCAAGGGCATCTCCGTCGCCGCGCCCGCAGGCGGGGCGTGGAGCATGTACACCGATTGGGAGCAGGACGGCAGCAGGCAGTGGGACACCTTCCTGTCCCAGGAGTTGCCGGACTGGCTGGCAGCCAACAAGGGTCTGGCACCCGGAGGGCATGGCGCCGTTGGCGCGGCGCAGGGCGGGTACGGCGCCATGGCGTTGGCGACCTTCCACCCGGACCGGTTCCGCTACGCCGGCTCGATGTCCGGCTTCCTGGCGCCGGAGCGCACCGGTATGGATGGCGCGATCACCGCTGGCCTCGCCCAGTTCGGCGGGGTGGATACCCGCAACATGTGGGGCCTGCCACAGCTCGGACGGTGGAAGTGGCACTCGCCGAATGTGCATGCGCAACTGTTGGCCGACAACAACACCCGGCTGTGGGTGTACAGCCCGGCCGCGTTGGAGTGCACCGACCCCGCGGCGATGATCGGTTACTGCGATCAGGCGCAGGGGACCAACCGCACCTTCTACCAGCAGTACCGCAGCGCAGGCGGCCACAACGGGCACTTCGACTTCTCGACCTCCGGGCAACACGACTGGGGCACCTGGGGGCCGCAGCTCGCCGCGCTGTCCGGCGACCTCGCCGCCGCCATCAGGTAGGCCCGCCCGCGACCGCGCTCGGCAAACGGCTGCCGGGTCGTGTCGAAGCCAGCCGGTACGTTGGAGACGTGCAACTCGGTGGACCGCGAACGGCAAGTGCCGTGATGGCCTGTGCGGCCTTGGTGGTCAGCGGTTGTGGCATGGGCGACGACGTCATGGCAACCATCGGGATGCCGCCGTCGGAGACTGCGGCGCCGGGTACCAGCGCGCAGACGTCCGGACAGCCGCCCGCGGCGGAACCGGGTGAAGACCCGGACATGGTCGTAACCCCGGTGCAGCGCGAGTTCCTCGACGACTTGAGCGAAGCGGGCGTGGAACCCTCCAGTGAGCTGTCCGCTTTGAGTATCGGCTCGTACGTGTGCCAGGCTCGGGCCGCACACCAGAGCGATCAGGCGGTGTGGGACTTCGTCCTGCCGATGGTGCGCGGTGACGTCAGGGATTCCTACGCCCAGTCGGTGACGCCACCGGCGGGTCAGGTCAACTCCGCCACCGCCGACTACATTCGCATCGCCACCCACACCCTCTGCTAGCAGGAGACCTACTCACTTCATGGCCAAGAAAAGCCGACGCAAGCGCCACCGTGTCCTCGCCCTAGCCGCCGCTGGCGCAGTGGCGGTGCTGGTCGCCCTCGTAGTCGTCGGACTATGGGTCTTCATGCGGCAGCCGGAGCAGCTGCCGTCGGCCGCGGTGCCGCCGACGGCGCAACCGTCGACCGGAATCCAGCCGCCGGGGACCAAGCCGCGACCGGAGTTCCAGGACGCCAGTTGCGCCGACGTGATGGTGTTGTCGATTCCCGGCACCTGGGAGTCCTCGCCGCAGCTCGACCCCGTGAACCCGACGCAGTTTCCCATCGCGCTGCTGCTGAACGTCACCAACCCGCTGCGCCAGGCCTTCGGTGAGGACCGCGTGGCCGAGTACACCGTTCCGTACACCGCGCAGTTCCACAATCCGTTCTCGGCGGATCAGCAGATGTCGTACAACGACAGCCGCGCCGAGGGCACCAAGGCCGCCATCCAGGCGCTCACCGACATGAACAACCGCTGCCCGCTGACGAGTTACGTCATCGTCGGGTTCTCCCAAGGCGCGGTCATCGGCGGCGACATCGCCAGCGACATCGGCAACGGCCGTGGGCCCGTCGACGCGGATCTGGTGCTCGGCGTGACGTTGATCGCCGACGGCCGCAGGCAGGACTCCGTCGGGCAGGACATCGGCCCCAACCCTCCGGGTCAGGGTGCTGAGATCACTTTGCAGGAAGTGCCGACGCTGTCGTCGCTCGGCCTGACGATGAGCGGACCGCGGCCCGGCGGCTTCGGGGCGCTCAACGACCGGACCAACCAGATCTGCGGGCCGGGCGACCTGATCTGCTCGGCGCCGGAGGGCGCCTTCTCGATCGTGAACCTGCCGAAGACGTTGGAGACACTCAGCGGAGGGGCGGGCCAGCCGGTGCACGCGCTGTACAACACGCCGGAGTTCTGGGCACTCGACGGGCAGACCGCGCCGCAGTGGACGGCGGCATGGGCGCATGGCCTCATCGACAACGCTCCGCATCCCAAGCACGGCTGAGCCGAGACCGTCTTTGCTGGACCGTTGTCGGTCGGGAGGTGGCCACTGCGGATTTGGCCTGCGCCACGAGGTCACCTAACATTAAGAGAAAAGTAAGAACATTACTCGAGAAACGCGGCGGTTGTCCTGCGCAGTTGGTCCGAAGCTGAACGGCCGCGCTCCGGTACGATCTTGAGGTTTGGCGTCGCCCGCTTTCGGGGCGAGATCGGCTGAGATAGAGGAGTGAAATGGGAATCCACAACCCGTTCCTGAAGAACGGCCTGATTCGGTTTCCCGACAACGGCAACCTGGTCCGTCACGTCGAGAAGTGGGCGACGGTCCGGGGTGACAATCTCGCGTACCAGTTCATCGACTTCTCCACCGAACGCGACGGCATCGCACGGAACCTGAGCTGGCGCGACTTCAGTGCCCGCAACAAGGCCGTCGGCGCCCGGCTGCAGCAGGTCACCCAGCCCGGTGACCGCGTCGCCATCCTCTGCCCGCAGAACCTGGACTACCTCGTCGGGTTCTTCGGTGTCCTGTACGGCGGCCGGATCGCCGTCCCGCTGTTCGACCCGGCCGAGCCCGGACACGTCGGCAGGCTGCACGCCGTACTGGACGACTGCCAGCCCACCGCCATCCTCACCACCACCGACTCCGCCGAGGGCGTGCGGAAGTTCTTCCGCAGCCGGCCTGCCAAGGAGCGGCCCCGCGTCATCGCGGTGGACGCCGTGCCCGACGACGTCGGTGCCACCTGGGTGCCGGAAGAGGTCACCCACGAGACCATCGCCTATCTGCAGTACACGTCGGGTTCGACTCGCATCCCGACCGGCGTCCAGATCACCCATCTGAACCTGGCCACCAACATCGTTCAGGTCATCGAGGGCATCGGTGGCGACGAGGGTGACCGCGGTGTCACGTGGCTGCCCTTCTTCCACGACATGGGCCTCGTCACGGCGATGATCCCGCCCGTGGTCGGTCACTACATCACGTTCATGACGCCCGCCGCCTTCGTCCGCAGGCCCGGCCGGTGGATCCGTGAGATGGCCCGCAAGGACGAAGACACCGGTGGCGTCATCTCCGTGGCGCCGAACTTCGCGTTCGACCACGCCGCGGCGCGGGGCGTGCCCAAGGACGGCGAGCCGCCGATGGACCTGTCGAACGTGAAGGCGGTCCTCAACGGCAGCGAGCCGATCTCCGCGGCCACGGTGCGCCGCTTCAACGAGGCGTTCAACCCTTTCGGGTTCAATCCGAAGGCGATCAAGCCGTCTTACGGACTGGCCGAGGCGACGCTGTTCGTCTCGACCACCCCGACGGACGAGCCGCCGAAGGTGGTCTACGTCGACCGCGAGGAGCTCAACGCGTACCGCTTCGTCGAGGTCGCAAAGGACGCGCCCTCTGCCGTCGCGCAGGCGTCGGCCGGCAAGGTCGGCGTGGCTGAGTGGGCGACCATCGTCGACGCCGAAACCGCCACCGAACTGCCCGACGGGCAGATCGGCGAGGTCTGGATCAGCGGGCAGAACATGGGGACCGGGTACTGGGGCAAGCCGGACGAGACCAGGGACACGTTCGAGAACATCCTCAAGTCCAGGGCCAATCCGTCGCACGCCGAGGGTGCGACCGACGACGTCACGTGGGTGCGCACCGGTGACTTCGGTGCGTTCCACGAGGGCGACCTCTACATCACCGGCCGCGTCAAGGATCTGGTGATCGTCGACGGTCGCAACCACTACCCGCAGGACCTCGAGTACTCGGCGCAGGAAGCCAGCAAGGCGCTGCGCACCGGCTTCGTCGCGGCGTTCTCGGTGGCCGCCAACCAGCTGCCCGACGTGGTGTTCGACAACGCGCACGCGGGCCTGAAGCGCGACGCGGATGACACCTCCGAGCAACTCGTCATCGTCGCCGAGCGCGCGGCAGGCGCCAACAAGATGGACCTGGCGCCGGTGGCCGACGAGATCCGGGCCGCCATTGCGGTCCGTCACGGCGTCACCGTGCGCGACGTGCTGCTGACTCCGGCAGGCGCGATTCCCCGGACCTCGAGTGGCAAGATCGGTCGCCGCGCCTGTCGTTCGGCATACCTCGACGGCAGTCTGCGCAGCGGAAAGATCGCGAACGACTTCCCCGATCAGTCGGACTGACCCATCGGTCGGTTCGTCGAACCAGGCCGCACGGCGGCGAAAGTGTGAACATGACTGACACCGAAGACAATTCGCAGCCGACGCCCGATTCGCTGCCTCCGGCAGCCGAAGACCGGCCGGCCCGCACCGACAAGACGGTCGCCGAACTGCGCGAGTACCTGCGCAACTGGATCGCCGACGCCACCGGACAGCCCGCCGACGGCATCGACGAGTCCGCTCCGATGGTCGAGCTGGGCCTCTCGTCGCGGGATGCCGTGGCGATGGCCAGCGATATCGAGGACCTCACCGGTGTCACCCTGACCGCCACAGTCGTGTTCCGGAACCCGACGATCGAGTCGCTGGCCACGGTGATCGTCGAGGGCGATCCAGAGGACGAAACCCCTGTCGACGACGACTTCGACTGGTCGCGCACGAAGGACGTCGACGACATCGCCATTGTGGGCATCGGCACTAGATTCCCCGGTGATCTGAACACCCCGGACGAGATGTGGCGGGCCCTGCTCGACGGCGTCGATGCCATCACCGACCTACCCGATGGGCGCTGGGAAGAGTTCCTGGACGAGCCAAGGATCGCCGACCGGGTGGCCAGGGCCCGTACCCGCGGCGGCTACCTGTCGGACATCAAGGGCTTCGACTCCGAGTTCTTCGCACTGTCGAAGATGGAGGCCGACAACATCGATCCGCAGCAGCGGATGGCGCTGGAGCTCACGTGGGAAGCGTTGGAGCATGCCAGGATTCCGGCGTCCAGCCTGCGCGGTGGCTCGGTCGGCGTCTACGTTGGTGCCTCCAACAACGACTACAGCTTCCTGTCGGTGTCCGATCCCGCGGTCGCACACCCGTACGCCATCACCGGCACGACGAGCTCGATCATCGCCAACCGGGTGTCCTACTTCTTCGACTTCCGCGGTCCGTCGATGGCCATCGACACGGCCTGCTCGTCGTCACTCGTCGCGGTACACGAGGGGGTCAAGGCGCTGCGCGCGGGTGACGTCGACGTGGTGCTCGCGGGCGGCGTGAACGCGCTCATCACTCCGCTGGTCACCATCGGCTTCGACGAGGTCGGCGGGGTGCTGGCACCGGATGGCCGGATCAAGTCCTTCTCGCAGGACGCCGACGGGTATGCCCGCTCCGAGGGCGGCGGCATGCTGGTGCTCAAGCGCGTTGCGGACGCCCGCCGCGACGGTGACGAGATCATCGCCGTGATCGCAGGCAGCGCGGTCAACCACGACGGTCGATCCAACGGACTGCTTGCGCCGAACCCGGACGCCCAGGCCGAGGTGCTTCGCAAGGCCTACAAGGACGCGGGCATCGACCCGCGCTCCGTCGACTACGTCGAGGCCCACGGCACCGGAACCATTCTCGGTGACCCGATAGAGGCCGACGCCCTCGGCCGGGTGATCGGCAAGGGCCGCGCCGCTGACCAGCCCGCGCTGCTCGGTGCGGTGAAATCCAATGTCGGACACCTGGAGTCGGCCGCAGGCGCGGCGAGTCTCGCGAAGGTTGCGCTGTCGCTGCGCAACGACAAGTTGCCGCCTTCGATCAACTACACGGGGCCCAACCCGTACATCGACTTCGAGAAGATCCACATCAAGGTCAACGACGCCACGTCCGACTGGCCGCGCTACAGCGGCCACGCGATCGCAGGAGTGTCCGGGTTCGGCTTCGGCGGCGCGAATGCGCACCTGGTGTTGCGCGAGGTGCTGCCATCGGATCTCGTTGAGCCAGAACCCGAATCCGACGTCGCCGTGGTCACGCCGGCCAACGACGAGGCCGCCGCCGTGTACGTGGGCGGGATCCGGGTGGACGAGTACGGCGACTTCGTCGAAGAAGACGACGACGTCATGGTCGCGGCCCGCACCGGGGAAGGCGACGAACCGGAACTGCCCGGCCTGACCGACGAGGCGCTGCGCCTGCTCGAGGTTGCCCGCGAGGAGCTGGCAGCCGAAGCCGACGCCGCCGAGGAACCGGCGAAACCGGTCGTTCCACTGGCGGTCTCGGGCTTTTTGACCTCGCGCAAGCGAGCCACTGCGGCCGAGCTGGCCGACTGGATCGACGGTCCAGAGGGCCGGGCGTCCTCGCTGGAATCGATCGGCCGTTCGCTATCGCGACGCAACCACGGCCGTTCGCGCGCAGTGGTTCTGGCGCACGACCACGACGAGGCGGTCAAGGGTCTGCGCGCGCTGGCCGAGGGCAAGCAGACACCGCTGGTGCTCGCCGCCGACGGTCCGGTCACCAACGGGCCCGTCTGGGTGTTGGCCGGATTCGGCGCGCAGCACCGCAAGATGGGCAAGAGCCTGTATCTGCGCGACGAGACCTTCGCCGAGTGGATCAACAAGGTCGACGCCCTGGTGCAGGACGAGCTGGGCTACTCCATCGTCGAGCTCATCCTCGACGATTCGCAGGACTACGGCATCGAGACCACCCAGGTGGTCATCTTCGCCATCCAGGTGGCCCTCGGTGAGCTGCTCAAGGCCCACGGTGCGAAACCCGGTGCGCTCGTTGGCCAATCGCTCGGTGAGGCGGCCGCGGCGTACTTCTCGGGCGGTCTGTCGCTGGTCGACGCCACCCGCACCATCTGCTCGCGCAGCCACCTGATGGGTGAGGGCGAGGCCATGCTGTTCGGCGAGTACATCCGGCTGATGGCGCTGGTCGAGTACTCCGCCGACGAGATCAAGACGGTGTTCTCCGACTACCCCGACCTCGAGGTCTGCGTGTACGCCGCCCCGACGCAGACCGTCATCGGCGGGCCGCCGGAGCAGGTCGACGCGATCATCGCCAGGGCCGAGTCCGAGGGCAAGTTCGCCCGCAAGTTCCAGACCAAGGGCGCCAGCCACACCCAGCAGATGGACCCTCTGCTCGGCGAGCTCGCGGCCGAACTGCAGGGCATCGAGGCGCTGCCGTTGAAGACCCCCTACTTCTCCACCGTGCACGAGGGCAGCTTCATCCGCGCGGGCGGTGAGCCGATCCACGGCGTCGACTACTGGAAGAAGGGCCTGCGGCACAGCGTGTACTTCACGCACGGCATCCGCAACGCCGTCGACAACGGCCACACCACGTTCCTCGAGCTGGCGCCGAACCCGGTGGCGCTCATGCAGGTTGGCCTGACGACGGCCAGCGCCGGACTGCACGACGCGCAGCTCATCGCGACCCTCGCGCGCAAGCAGGACGAGGTCGACTCGATGACCACGGCCATGGCGCAGCTGTTCACCTTCGGCCACGACCTCGACTTCCGCACCCTGTTTTCGCCCGGCGAGTATGCGAACATCCCGCCCACGCGCTTCAAGCGCAAGCCGCACTGGCTCGACGTCAGGTTCTCCGGAGACGGCTCCAACATCGTCCCCGGTAGCCACGTCGCGACCCCTGATGGCCGCCACGTGTGGGAGTACGCCCCGCGGGCGACGGCCGACCTCGCCGCACTGGTGAAAGCCGCTGCGGTGCAGGTGCTTCCGGATGCCAAGCTGACGGCCTATGAGCAGCGCGCGGTTCCGGCCAACGATGCCCGACTGGTGACGACGCTGACCCGCCACCCCGGTGGAGCGACGGTGCAGGTGCACGCGCGCATCGCGGAGTCGTTCACGCTGGTCTACGACGCGATCGTGACCCGCGGCGGCCAGGCGACTGCCCTGCCGACGGCCGTCGGCGCGGGCGCTGCCCTGACCGAGGTGGCGGCGACCGCCCCGGCCCCCGCCGTCGAGGAAGGCGACGACGCGGCGATCCTCAGTGACAACCTCACCATCGGCGCGAATCTCGGCGCGGGCTTCAAGAAGTGGTCGGCGGATTCTGGTGAGCCCATCGCCCAACGGCTGGGCACGATCGTCGGCAGCGCCATGGGCTACGAGCCCGAGGACCTGCCATGGGAGGTACCGCTCATCGAGCTGGGCCTGGACTCGTTGATGGCGGTGCGGATCAAGAACCGCGTCGAGTACGACTTCGACCTGCCGCCCATCCAGTTGACCGCGGTGCGGGACGCCAACCTGTACGCCGTCGAGAAGCTCATCGAGTACGCGATCGAGCACCGCGACGAGGTTCAGGAGCTCGCGGACGTCCAGACGACCCAGACCGACGAGGAGATCGCCGCCGCCCAGGCCGAGTTGATGGGCGGGGCCACCACGGTGGCCGAGCTCGAGGAGATGCTCGCCCAGAAGTCGGCCGAGGCCGACGCACCCGCCAAGACCCCGGACGCCCCTCCGCCGCCGCCGACCAACCCCGCCGGACCCACGGCGCAGCCGACGACGCCGAATCTGACGGGCGCCGCGCAGGTGCTCAATCAGAAGGCGATCTCCGAGGCGCTGAACTCCGACGTGCCCCCGCGTGACGCCGCCGAGCGGGTCACCTTCGCGACGTGGGCGATCGTCACAGGCAAGTCGCCCGGCGGCATCTTCAACCCGCTGCGCTCGCTCTCCGACGAGGAGGCGCAGAAGCTGGCGCAGCGCCTCACCGAGCGCGCCGAGGGCACCATCACCGTCGACGACGTGACGAAGGCGCAGACCATCGAGGAGCTCGCCACCGCGGTGCGCGAATTCCTCGAGGCTGGCGAACTCGACGGCTTCGTGAGGACCATCCGGAAGGCCGAGTCCGAGGACGAGGTGCCGGTGTACGTGTTCCATGCCGCAGGCGGCTCGACGGTGGTCTACGAACCGCTGCTGAAGCGCCTGCCCGCGGGCACTCCGATGATCGGGCTGGAACGCGTCGAGGGCACCATCCAGGAGCGCGCCGCGCAGTACGTGCCGAAGCTGCTGGAGCTCAATGGTTGGGCGAGCGGAGCGACGGGAGAAGGGTCTGGGGCGAGCGGAGCGACGGTTGATAGCAAGCAGAAGCCGTTCATCCTGACCGGTTGGTCGCTGGGCGGCGCGCTCGCGTACGCCTGCGCGATCGGGCTGAGGCAGCATGGCGCCGACGTGCAGTTCGTCGGCCTCATCGACACGGTCCGCGCCGGCGAGGAGGTTCCTCAGACGAAGGAGGAGACCCGCAAGCGCTGGGACCGGTACGCGGAGTTCGCGGCGAAGAACTTCAACGTGGAGATCCCGCCGATCCCGTACGAGGAGCTCGAGGGCCTCGACGACGCGGGGCAGGTCCAGTTCGTGCTGGACGCGGTTCAGAATGCGGGCGTGCAGATCCCCGGCGGCATCATCGAGCACCAGCGAACGTCCTACCTGGACAACCGCGCGCTGGAGACCGTCGAGATCGAGCCCTATGACGGGCACGTCACGCTGTACATGGCCGACCGCTACCACGACGACGCGATCAAGTTCGAGCCGCGCTACGCCACTCGTCAGCCCGACGGTGGCTGGGGCGAATTCGTCTCCGACCTCGAGGTGGTGGCCATCGGGGGCGAGCACATCCAGGCCATCGACGAGCCGTACATTGCGAAGGTCGGCGCGCACATGAGCGAGGCGATCAACCGCATCGAGGCTGCCGAGAAGGACGAGAAGGACGAGAAGGAGAAGTAGGCGACGTGAGCGCAGAAGCACTCCCACCGACCCGCCCGCACACCACGGCCGAGAAGCTGGCCGAGCTCCGCGAGAAGCTGGAGCTGGCCGAGGAGCCCGGTGGGGAGAAGGCCGTCGCCAAGCGCGCCAAGAAGGGCCTTCCGAGCGCCCGCGCGCGGATCAACGACCTGATCGATCCCGGCAGCTTCTTCGAGATCGGTGCGCTGGCGATGACGCCCGGTGACCCGAACGCGCTCTTCGGCGACGGCGTGGTCACCGGCCACGCCACCATCAACGGTCGTCCGGTCGGCGTGTTCAGCCACGACCAGACGGTGTTCCAGGGCACCGTCGGGGAGATGTTCGGCCGCAAGGTCGCCCGGCTGATGGAGTGGGTGGCGATGGTCGGCTGCCCCATCATCGGCATCAACGACTCCGGTGGCGCCCGCATCCAGGACGCGGCGACATCGCTGGCCTGGTACGCCGAGCTGGGCCGTCGCCACGAACTGCTGTCCGGGCTGGTGCCGCAGGTCTCGATCGTCCTCGGCAAGTGCGCGGGTGGTGCGGTGTACTCACCGATCCAGACCGACCTGGTGGTGGCGGTCCGCGATCAGGGCTACATGTTCGTCACGGGTCCAGACGTCATCAAGGACGTCACCGGTGAGGACGTGTCGCTCGACGAGTTGGGCGGTGCCGACTACCAGGCCAAGTACGGCAACATCCACCAGGTCGTCGAGGACGAGAAGGCGGCATTCCAGTACGCGCGCGACTACCTCAGCTTCCTGCCGCCCAACACCTTCGACGACGCACCGATCGTCAACCCCGGTTTGGAACCGGAGATCACCAGCCACGACCTCGAGCTCGACTCGATCGTGCCGGATTCCGACAACCAGGCTTACGACATGCACGAGATCCTGTTGCGGATCTTCGACGACGGCGACGTCTTCGAGGTGGCCTCGAATGCGGGTCCGGCGATCATCACGGCGTTCGCGCGTGTCGACGGTCGTCCGGTCGGGGTGATCGCAAGCCAGCCGATGTACAACGCGGGCGCCATCGACAA
>NZ_JAVROT010000298.1:0-11691 GCF_032162605.1 Mycobacterium sp.
GACGCCGTCCTGGGACGATGAGCAACGCGCCACCGGCTACGCGGGCTGGCAGAAGGCGGTGCAGCGCACCCTGGACTGGGTCGACGTGCAGTGATTTCGGCGCGCTGATCCGCGCGCACCGCGGTGCAGCGCGCCGAAATCACGGGGGGCTCAGGGGGTGAAGACGAATGTCGTTGGCAACCAGTTGTTCGACACGCTTGGGCCGCATTGCGCCAGAAACCGAGGTCTGGGGCTGGCTTCGGTGCCCGTGCCTCGGTCAGAGCGCGGCGACGCCGGCCTCGGCGACGCTCACGTCCTGGTCGACGCTGCCCGCACTGACGCCGACCGCCCCGATTACCACGTCGTCGACGGTCAACGGGATGCCACCGCCAAAGATCACCATGCCGCCGGAGGTCTGTTCCAGCCCATACAGTTCCGCGCCGGGCTGGACGAGCGGCGTGAGCGCGCTGGTGGGCGTGTTCATCAGTATCGAGGTGCGCGCCTTGCGGATGGAGATGTCGATGCTGGCCTTGATGGATCCGTCCATGCGAGCGAACGCCACGAGATGGCCGCCATCGTCGACGACGGCGATGTTCATCGGCTGACCGATCGCGCGTGCCTTCTCGGTCGCGGCGGCTACCACTTTCGTTGCGGCTGAGAGGGTGATGGCAGTCATTGGCGGGCCTTTCGAATGGATGTTCCTGCAACGGATTTGAACGCGGCATCGGGCGGGGACGATGGTAGTGCCCGGTACGGGTTGCAGGCTCGATTTCGTCCAGGCTGGCCGTCCCTTTCTTCGTCACCCTATCCAAAAGCCCACCCAAGGGTCAGCTCTTGCCCATTCGTCCGGTGAGTTAAGGGACCGGGACACGTCGGGAACGCCACGGACCGGGCAGTTGCGAAAAACACTGACAGTGCACGTTTGGCGTGGTCCTGGCCGTCCAACCAGGAGGCGTTCAGCGGCGACCGTCAGAGAGGTTGTGGTCAGTGTCGAACATCGACATCTTCATCTGGGAGTTCTTGGGCACCACGGTGCTTTGTCTCCTAGGTAACGGCTCGATCGCCGCGGTGATGTTGAAGAACTCGTACTCCCATGGCGGCGGCGGCGACTGGTTGATCATCGTGCTTGGTTGGGGCTTCGGCGTCTTCACCGGCGCGAGTATCGCCGCCCCGTCCGGAGCCCACATCAATCCGGCGGTGACACTCGCGGTGGCCATCTCGGGCGGGATCCCGTGGTCGTCGGCCCCGGTCTACTGGGCGGCCCAGTTGCTCGGCGGCATCGTCGGCGCCTCGCTATGCTGGGCCGCGTTCAAACTGCAATTCGACGCGATGGACGACAATTCCGGGACGCGTGGCATCTTCTGCACCTCTCCCTCCGTGCGTCGCATCCGCTGGAACATCGTCACCGAGATCCTCGGTACCTTCGTGCTGGTCATCTTCATCCTCGTGAACCCGAAGATCAACGAGACGCTGGGTTATGCCGCCGTATCGTTCGTCGTGATCACGATCGGCTTCGGGCTCGGCGGGCCGACCGGATACGCGATCAACCCGGCGCGCGATCTCGGACCCCGCATCGCTTACTGGTTCCTGCCGATCAAGGGCAAGGCCGGACCCGACTGGGGGTACTCGTGGGTGCCGGTGCTGGGCCCCCTCATCGGTGCAGCCGCGGCCGCCGCGCTGGCGCTCGTCCTGCCGTCATGAGCCGTTCACCGGGCGAGGCGGCGCAGATTCACTCCGATCGGCACTCCGTTGGGAACCTCGGTCCCGGAGGACCATTGGCGTGTGGCCGGCTCGCGAGGGGCGAGCAGGTCGAGGATGGCACAGACGATGTCCCCATGCGTCACCACGGCAGTCGTGCCGTCCATGGCGGCGATGTCCAGAAGCACCGACCGAACCCGCGGGGTCGGATCCTCGAGGCGTTCCGGCCCGCGTGAGCGGGCTTCGACGAGCGCGCCGTGAGTGCTCCAGCCACGTTCCCGGAGCCTGCCGTCCACCACGGCCTCGACTCCGAGGACGGTGGCCATCGCGTGCGCCGTCTGCCTCGCCCGAACGGCGTCCGAGGTGATGATGCGGCTGATGTGCTTGCCGCGCAGGCCATATCCCGCGGCGTACGCCTGAGTGGTACCGCGAGCGGTCAATGGGGGATGGGAGATCCCACGCTGCATGCGTCCGATGGCGTTCCACGTCGACTCGCCGTGGCGAATCAACCACAACGGGCGGCCCCGGCGTCTGCCGACGAGTTCCATCAGCGGACATTCAGCTCTACGGCTGGGAGATTGGCGGTGCGGCCCGGTACGAAGCCCGCGACCGCACCGATCACGGCCGTGGCCGGTGGGCCGATGCCGCCGGCCCGTGCGGCGGCGGCAATGGCGTCGAGTGTGGACAGGACCACACGCTGGCTCGACAGACTGCCGTCGGCGATCACGTGGCCGGAGATCACCGTGAAGCCCTGCGTCAGGCCCCGGTGGGTGGCGGGGGTCATCGCCACGGCCGGAGCGGCGATCGCCGAACTCACGCCGGGAATCACGTTGACGGTGATGCCCGCCAGGACGCATTCGTCGACCTCCTCGCCGCCGCGGCCGAAGACGAATCCGTCACCGCACTTGAGTCGGACGACGTTCTTGCCTGCCAGCGCATGGCTGATGAGGTGGGAGTTGATGACGCTCTGCGCCATTGCGCGACCGCGGGAAATCTTCGAGGCATCCACGACCAGGGCGTGGCAGAACACCCCACGGCCTGCGGCTTCCGTCGCGATGGATGCGTCCACGGCTTCGGACCCGGTATGGGCGAAAACCAATGCTGCCGAATCGATGTCGGTGGGGACCACGGCCCGCTCACACAACGCGATCAACCCGCGGTCGGCCGGGTCGGACAGATACGGGGTCGGGTCGGTGCAGATCACCGTCACGACGACGCCCTCGGCGCACGAGCAGCCCATGACGGGCACACGGCCATCAGCGCCTCACTCGGTGCGACCGCGCAGTGCCACCGACACCAGCGCCGCGCGCTTGTGCACGTCGAACTTGCCCATGATGTTGTGCAGATGGAATTTGACCGTCGCCTCGGAGATGAACAGCTTGGCGGCGATCACCCGATTGTCGAGTCCGTCTGTGAGCAGGCTCAGCACCTCGCGCTCCCGTCGCGTGAGCATTCGCGACGTGTCGGAGTCCGAGTCGCCGCCTCGCGCGCGCAACTCCTCGATGAGAGCGTTGGCACTGGAGGCGTCGAGCGCCGTCTGGCCTTCGATTACTCGCTGGACGGCGCTCAACAGATCCGCCGACGGTGATCTGCGATCAACCAGGGCATCCGCGCCGGCCCGGATCAGTTCCAGGGTGTGCGACGGCTCGTCCTCCCGGTCGATGACGACGATCACCTTCGGCACGGGATCGAGCTCGGCCAAGAGCGAAGACAGGGCCAGACCGCGATCGGCGCCGACCACCAACAGTCCCGGTTGCAGCGCACGGAGGCGGTCGGTCAGTCCCGCGCCATGGCGCAGATCGCCGACGAACTGCACGCCACTGGCTTGCGACACCACGTGCACTAGGCCGTGCCGGAGAAGCTCGTCGTTCATGACGAAGACGGTCCGCAGGGGGGCGCGTTCGGCCAGAGTAAATGGTATGTCGGCGATTCCGCGTGGAGGACCAGCCTCCGGTCGAAGCCGGCCGGAGCGAGTCGATGAATAACTGGTCTGGGTCAAGGCCATGTCGTGCTCCATCCTGCCGATCAGCGGGCCGAATGCTAGCGCAGCGCTCGTTGCAGCGACGTTGCACAGCGGTGAAGTCACTGCCGACGGTGCTGACCTGGCGTGTCTGACTTCGAGAGCACGCAGTCCCCGCAGAGTCCCGAACCTGGTGCCTGGTAGAACAGGCAGCAGTTGCTCCTGAGGAACACCCCGGCCGAGAGGGTCGCCGTTCCGCTGAGGTGTTCGGTCTCCAATAGTGCCCCGACCAGGGCCCGGCCGGATGCTTCGTGTCGTGGTTGAGACATCGACAACACCGACACGGCTCCGTTCGCGGCGGAGGTGACGTTGCCCCAGGTCACCCGTGGCGACAACGACGTCAACGATCGCAGCGTCTCGTTCAGGGGAGCGAAGATGGCGGTGAGCACCGATGCCGAGATCAACGCCGCCGCGCGCGACGGCGTCGGCGCCGCGACCCACTGCAGATCGATCGCGCCGAACCGCGGAACATGACCCGTCGTCGAGCGCCACGTCACCGATCGCAGGTCGAGTAAGGGCACCACGCCAAAACAGGTGGCGGCCCCGATTACCGGAGACAGAAGTCGCGCCGCGATTCCCAATTGGAACGACGACGCCGCCACCTTGACGGGAATGTCGCTGCGATCGCATCGCGCCGAAGTGGCGATGGCCTCTCGCGTGCGGCCGACGAACTCCATGACCGCCGCATCGTCGAGCAACAGCGACAGTGGCCGGCGCTGTTCACCGTCCTGGACGGCAAGGGCGAAGTATTCACCGAGCTCTGCGGTCTTCGCCCGATATGTCGCACCGTCGAGCTTCGCGGTGGGTCCGCCCGGCGGCGCTGGGATGGCGTTCATGGTCGTTTCACGCTAACCAAGCCGCGGTGCCGGGGTGGCGCCCGACGCACGGTCGGATCGCTGCAACGCTCCTGCAACGTGAGACGAGCCACAATGGAGTCAGCGTGACCAGCCGTGTCACGGATGTGGACGTCGGGTGGCTTCAGCCGCCCCTCACCTTGGAGAAGTGCATGACGCAACCGAGCCTCGATCCCGAGGTCGACTATCCGCTGAGCGTCCACCGCAGGGACCTGCTCTTCACCCCCACCGGCAAGTCGATCGACGACATCACCATCGAATCGGTCGTCTCCGGCGACGTCGGAGCCACTGACCTGCGCATCACTCCTGACACGCTGCGGCTGCAGGCGCAGGTGTCGGAGAAGGACGGGAGAAGGCAGCTGGGCGCCAATCTGCGGCGGGCCGCGGAAATGACCGCACTCACCGATGAACGGGTGCTGGAGATCTACAACGCCTTGCGGCCGAACGCTTCCACGAAAGCCGAACTCGAATCCATCGCCGAGGAGTTGCTGTCTCAGTACAACGCGACCCTCCTGGCGGAATTGGTGCGGGAGGCGGCCGACGTCTATGAGCGACGCGACATCCTGGCGACGAGCGAGTAGGAGACAGAACATGACGGCAGAGCCAATTCACAGTCCCGGTGCCGCCGGGAACGAAGCCAGGCATTCGGCCCGAACCCTGATTCTGGAGAACCGCCCGGTCAATCTCGACGGATTCGTCGAGGAATGGCCCGAGGTGGGCATGGTCGCCATGGACAGCGCCTTCGACCCCGAACCCAGTGTGCGGGTGGAGAACGGCCTGATCGTGGAGATGGACGGCACCGAACGCGCCGACTTCGACTTCATCGACCAGTTCATCGCCGACAAGGCCCTCGACGTCGAGACCACCGAGCAGTCGATGGCGTTGCCCGCCGATGAGATCGCTCGCATGCTGGTCGACCCGGGCGTGACCCGCAAAGACGTCATCGCCGTCACCGGCGGTCTCACGCCCGCCAAGCTGCTCGCCGTTGCCAAGACCCTGAACATCGTCGAGATCATGATGGGCATGCAGAAGATGCGCGCCAGGCGCACGCCCGCCAATCAAGCGCACTGCACCAGCGCGAGGGACAACCCTGTGCAGGTGGCCTGTGAGGCCGCAGAGGCCGCCCTCCGCGGATTCGCTGAGGTGGAAACGACTCTGGGTGTCGTGCGTTACGCGCCGCTGGTGGCGATGGCTCTGCAGATCGGCAGCCAGGTCAACCCCGGCGGCCCGCTGACTCAGTGCGCACTCGAGGAGGCGACCGAGCTGGATCTCGGAATGCGTGGCATCACCGGCTATGCAGAGACCATCTCGGTGTACGGCACCGAACCGGTCTTCGTCGACGGCGACGACACACCCTGGTCGAAGGCCTTCCTGGCCGCAGCCTATGCATCGCGCGGGATCAAGATGCGCTTCACCTCCGGCACCGGATCCGAGGTGCAGATGGGCAATGCGCAGGGAAAGTCGATGCTGTACCTCGAGATTCGCTGCATCCTGGTTGCCAAGGGTGCCGGCGTGCAGGGACTGCAGAACGGCTCGATCTCCTGCATCGGCGTGCCGGGAGCAGTCCCCGCCGGCATCCGTGCGGTCGCCGCCGAGAACCTCATCGCGTCGGCGGTGGATCTGGAATGCGCCTCTGGCAACGATCAGTCGTTCTCCCATTCGGCGATGCGCAGGACGGCCCGGCTGATGCCGCAGATGATGCCGGGAACGGACTTCGTGTGCTCGGGCTACTCGGCAGTTCCCAACTACGACAACATGTTCGCTGGCTCGAATCTTGAGAGCGACGATTTCGACGACTTCAACACCATCCAGCGGGACCTGCAGATCGACGGTGGGCTGCGGCACGTGAAGGAGTCCGACATCCTGGCGGTGCGAACCCGCGCCGCCAAGGCATTGCAGGCGGTGTTCCGCTACCTGGATTTGCCGCCGATCACCGACGCGGAGATCGATACCGCGGTGTACGCCAACGGCAGTCGCGAGCTCATCCCGCGAGACGTGCTCGAGGACCTCAAGGGTGCCCAGCAGGTGATGGACCGCAACGTCACCGGTCTGGACTTGGTGAAGGCCCTCGAATCGACGGGCTTCTCCGACATGGCCGAAAATCTGTTGTCCGTTCTGCGCCAGCGGGTCTCGGGCGATCTGCTGCAGACCTCGGCGATCATGACGCCGTCGCTGGAGCTGCTGTCGGCGGTCAACGACGCCAACGACTATGCAGGCCCGGGCACGGGGTATCGACCGTCGGGTGCCCGCTGGGAAGAGATGAAACGGCTACGCCACGTGACGAGCGCGTCGAACCCCGAATTGGAGGTGGAATGACCGTGTCGGCCGATTCGGACGGCGGTCAGCGGACGATCTCGTTCAGGGAGATCGGGCCTGCCGAGCGTGGCAAGCGTTCCGACGAGGTGGTGATCGCGATATCGCCGGGCTTCGGCAGCCTCTTCACCCAGACGATCGTCGGACTGCCGCACGCCGACGTGGTTCGCCAGATCCTCGCCGGCATCGAGGAGCAGGAAGTCAGCGCCCGGATCGTCCGGATCCAGCACAGTTCCGATCTGGCGCTGATGGCGCACACGGCGGCGAGGCTGTCGGGGTCGGGAATCGGGATCGGGATCCTAGGCCGCGGAACGTCGATGATCCATCAGCGTGATCTGCCGCGGCTGTCGAGCCTGGAACTCTTCCCGCAGTGCCCACTGTTGACGTTGCAGACGTACCGCGACATCGGCTCCAACGCCGCGCAGTACGCCAAAGGCGAATCGCCGGAACCGGTTCCGACGCTCAACGATCAGATGGCCCGACCCCGCTGGCAGGCCAAGGCTGCCCTGCTGCACCTCAAGGAGACCGAGCTGGTCCGCAAGGGAGCACGTCCCGTCGAGGTGATGCCGGAGTTCTCCGCGGCAGCGGTCGGTTAGTCGGGGTCGACTTGGTGAAGACGGTCGTCGGCGTCGACATCGGCAACTCCACCACCGAGGCAAGTCTTGCGACGGTCAGCCCTTCGGGGGTGGTCGAGTACGTCGGTTCGGCGCTGACGCGGACGACGGGCGTCAAGGGCACGGTCAAGAACGTCGACGGCGTCGCAAAGTCGGTCACGAGGGCACTGGAGGGTGCAGGTGTCGGACTGGCCGAGCTCGACTTGATCCTTCTCAACGAGGCGACGCCGGTCATCAGCGGGCTGGCGATGGAGACCATCACCGAGACCATCATCACCGAGTCGACCATGATCGGGCACGACCCTCGCACGCCTGGAGGGCGGGGACTCGGGGTTGGCACCATCGTCACCCTCGAGTCACTGGCCGAAACCGGGCCGGGGACACCGGTGATCGTCTTGGTGCCCAAGGGGGCCGACTTCGACGACACTGCCCGCGCGATCAACGCCGCGGTGGACCGTGGAGTCGAGATCACCGGGGCCATCCTGGGCAACGACGACGCCGTCCTGGTGGCCAACCGATTGACTGCCATGATCCCGATCATCGACGAGGTGTCGCGGATCGATCTGGTGCCGGTCGGCATGGTGGCCGCCGTCGAGGTCGCCGGACCCGGTCAGTCCATCCGCACGTTGTCGAATGCCTATGGCCTGGCGACCATCTTCGGTCTGGATCCCGGCCAGACCAAGGTGGTCTCCCCGGTGGCGCGGGCGCTCACGGGCAACCGGTCGGCCGTCGTCGTGCGGACTCCCTCGGGCGACGTCGAGGACCGCACCATCCCGGCGGGTTCGCTGGACCTGATCGGCGACAGGAAGAGTGCGACGGTCGACGTGTCCGGGGGCGCCGCCGACATCATGGCCGAGGTGCAGCGGGTGGGTCCGCTGGTCGACGTGGCGGGCGAAGCGGGGACCAACGCCGGCGGAATGATCTCCAAGGTCCGCCAGAGCATGGCCGACCTGTCCGGACACGAGCTCGCCGACGTGCGCATCAAGGATCTGTTGGCGATCGACACCCTCGTGCCGCAGGAGGTTCGAGGAGGCGTCGCCGGCGAGGTCGCAATGGAGAACGCCGTCGCGTTGGCTGCCATGGTGCGTACCAGGGAGAGCGGGATGCAGGCGGTGGCCGACGCGGTCTCGGCCCATCTCCGCGAGGCCGGGGCGAGCCGGGTCGAGGTCGTCGTCGGAGGAGTCGAGGCCGAAATGGCGGTTCTCGGTGCCCTCACCACTCCAGGCACCGACAAACCGTTGGTGGTGCTCGACCTCGGCGGCGGCTCCACCGATGCGGCGACGATCTCAACCGACGGAGGTGTCGACGCGACGCACTTGGCCGGTGCGGGTGACCTGGTGAGCAAACTGATCGACGCCGAGCTGGGGCTGGGCAACCTCGAACTGGCCGAGGAGATCAAGCGCTGTCCGCTGGCGAAGGCGGAGAGCTTCTTTCACGTGCGGCTGGAGAACGGGACGGTGCAGTTCTTCGACACGCCCCTGTCGCCCACCGCGTTCGCGCGGGTGATCACCTTGGGTGAGGGCGGAATGAGCCCGATCCCGACCCGGCATTCGCTCGACCGGATCCGTGGGGTGCGCAGAACCGCCAAGGAGCGGGTGTTCGTGGTGAACGCGCTTCGGTCGCTTCGCAGCATCGCCCCGGGCGGGGACCTGCGCCAGATTGGGTTCGTGGTGTTGCTCGGCGGCTGCGCGCTCGACTTCGAGATCCCCGATTTGATCGCCGACGCCCTGGCTCCCTTCGGCATCGTCTGCGGTACCGGCAATGTCCGTGGGACGCAGGGCCCGCGCAATGCCGTGGCGTCCGGCCTGGTCGCGGCCTACGCGTCGTCGGGGCAATCCGCGGCCGAGCGGGCTGCCTGCGGGGGCGACGATCTGACCGGCCGAAACGTTGTGGACGTCGATGCTTGAAGGTGGGCAGCCAGACAAACCCGCGATTCTCGTCCTGAGTAGCGGTGCGGACGCCCTCGAGCGCGAGGTACTGGCAGGGATCGAGGAAGAGGGCGTTCCCTACGTAATCGAACACGTAGTCGAACACGTAGTCGAACGGCCCACCGGCGGTGATGATGCGCGGGGCCTCGCGCAGCTGGCCGCCGGCCGTTCGTCGCTGAGCGTGGGTGTCGGCATCGACGCGCGCGGCCGGGTGTGTGTTCAGCACGAGTTGCTCGCCGAACCCCCGTCCGGGCTGTTTTCGTCGGGCACCGCGGAGCGGGAGTGCGCGCGCACCCTTGGCCACAACGCCGCCCGGATCGTGGTCGGCATCCCGTTGCGCTCACGGAAGGTGTCGTGAGCGTCGGGCAAGCAGGAATAATCAATGTGCACAACACATTTGGATTGATCGCCTCGGTAGTGGCCCGGCGTTCTCGCGTCAAGGCGTCTCGTCGCCGCGGCGGCACGGGCGGACACGCCGGGACCGTCCGCGCCGGTGGCTCGGCTACTCTGGACGGTGCGTGCGCAGGTGCGAACCTGGGGCAAGGGTGCCAACCGCCGAGCTGCCGCGCGAGGAGTATGAACCGTGCGTTTGCCAAGAACCTCGAGGAGCGGGGCCGGCCTCCTTTCGCCGTCCGCGCTGCGCTCCTTGCACGATCTCTTCGTCGCCGGACACGTGGATGGCTCCTATCTCGGTGCCGCCCCGATGCGCCTCTTGGTGGCAGAGAGCTGGCAACGCAGCCTCGCCACCGGCGTGGATCCCGAGCTGGGCGCAGCGCGCTCGTCGGCGCTGACTCGTAGCGTCTCTCAACTGCGCGAGGCCCACCCTTTGGCGCCTGCCCTGCCGGTGATTCGCCGACTGCTCGTCGACGACGCCGTCGATGCCAACGTAATGGTGGCGGTGGCATCGGCGAATGGCACGTTGTTGTGGGTTGAGGGCGACCGTCGGACGTGTCGACGGGCCGAGTCGATGAACTTCATGCCGGGTGCCGATTGGAGTGAACACGCGGCAGGCACCAATGCGCCCGGTCTGGCCCTCGCCCTTGACCGCGAGCTGCAGATTCGCAGTTCGGAGCACTTCTCCCGGCTGGCGCAGCCGTGGAGCTGCACGGCGGTCCCCGTGCACGATCCGGACACGGGCGCGGTACTCGGCGCCATCGACGTGACCGGCGGAACGCGCGTGGCCACTCTCCAGACGTTGGCGCTCGTACGTGCCACCGTCGTCGCGGTGGAGAACTATCTGGCCCTGTTGCAGTTGAAGCAGCCCGCTCGGGACGCCCAACCCACGAGCGAGGCCCAGCTGAGCGTGCTTGGGCCCGATCGCGCCCGCTGGCGAACCATCGACGACACCGGTCAGCAGCGGTCGATCACGCTGACCGGCCGCCACGCCGACATTTTGGTGCTGTTGAGCAGGCATCCCGAGGGTCTCACCTCCGATCACCTTGCGATGCTGCTCGACGACAGGGACCTCGACGTAGTCACGGTTCGGGCGGAGATGTCGCGGTTGCGCCGGGTCATTGGCGCCGAATGGGTGGGCTCGCGCCCCTACCGGCTGCTGCGACCCGTGACCAGCGACCTGGCTGCGGTGTACGACGCCTTGGAGGCGAGAGACGTGTACCGCGCGCTGGCGAGCTACGTCGGCACGTTGCTGCCGCATTCGGTCTCACCAGCGATCGGCCGCCTTCGTACGGAGCTCAGCGCCAGCCTGCGTGCCGCCGTGTTCGCCAGCCGCAGCATCGCGCTGCTGCGACGGTGGCTCGAGACCCCAGAAGGCCGCGATGATCGCGAGGGATGGCGGCTTCTGTACGACAGCGCTGACGCCGACTCGGTCAGCCGGTCCCAGGCCCATGGACACCTGGTCGGTCTCGACTTCGACCTGGGCTAGTCCCAGATCTGGCCCCTGTCGCCGCAGCGGTCCACGTTTCCACTGGTTCGGTTGCCGCGCAAGCGATTCCTGGCCGGCAGTGCAGCGTCCGGGGCGCCGATGCCCGTTTGCCCTGAAGGGCAGTTCGTGATACGAAACTAGTCTGTCGCTCAGCGGAATCACCACCGGGGGACGAGCCGAAGATCGGGAGGGCTTTGATGGCGGAGGATGCATCGATCAGGGGCGGCGTTCAATCGGTCCAGCGTGCCTTCGAACTGCTGGAGATCATGGCGAGCGCCGGCCCCTCGATCGCGTTCGGGGAATTGGCAGCTCGCGCCGAACTGCCGCAACCGACGATCCACCGCCTGGTGCGGACGCTGTTGAACATGGGATACGTCAGGCAACTTCCCAACCGGCACTACGC
>NZ_JAVROT010000299.1:0-6737 GCF_032162605.1 Mycobacterium sp.
TCAACCGTGCAGCAGAGCCCGGGAAATGCCGAAATCGTCGCTACCCCCGGGGCAGCCGCGCAAGAGGCCGCCCAGAACCAACAGCCATTCGGCGGGGACTCGGGTGCCCTGCTATACCACCACCACCACCCCTGACAACGACCGCGCGCTTGGGGCAGGGAAGCTCTTACTCCCGCCCTGAGCGCCATGGTTTTTGGGCGCAAGGCAAGCCGGACGCTAACGACGTCGCCATACCGTTGGCTACCTAGGCGATTTTCTTGTAATTCGTCCCCACTCAACCTGATCGCCGATCCTGAGTGAGGGGGCGTCGCGGGCGACGAAGCGGGGGAGCGGCAGAGTGTGTAGGCCCGCAGCCCTTGGCCTGCTGCCCCTGCAACAGGGTCGGCGGATGGACACGGTGGAGAGCGACCTTGCCGACGAACGGCTCGATGTCGGCTGAGATCGCCATGGCGACCGCAAGGCTCGCGTATGGCTGAAGTTCGCGATACGGCTGTAAAGGTCTGTGCTGTAATTGAATTCGGGAACCTTGCTCTCATCTCGATTCGACCAGTCAAGCAGCTTCGTCGCCGAGTTGTGGATCGGCATGCCACCTTGACGGCCGCATCATCAGGCAGCGGCGACCCACGTAGGGCCTCCACCACGTGGAACATGACATTGTCGATCGCGGCCCGCAGGCGGTTGACGATGTCGCTGAACAAGCATCGACCACCGGCGGGATGGCCGCACGGCCGACACTACGAAGTCGAGCAGACCGTCCAGGTGCTGCACCTGCTTCATCTCGAGCGCGTTGAGTGACCACTTCAGTCATTCCCACCCGAGTTCATTCGAGCTAGTCGGGGCGGGCCAGGCGCAGCGCGGTCGGCGCGAGCTCGGCCGGCAACCAGTGCAGTGCCGATGGCCGGTCAGTCATTCGTCTCCTTCTGCTGGGGCGGCATGTCCTCGATGCGGTCCTCGGCGCGCGCCAAATCCTTGAGCGGATCTTCGAAGCTGACGTCCACTTCGGAGGTGACCGGTTAGGAACCTCGCTGTCGGTGCCCGAGCATGTCCGCGGAATCATCCACTGACTGCCCGAACTTCGTTGATGCGGGCGGTGATCCGCTCCGCGCTGTCCTGCAGGGCGCTGAGCGCGGTGTCGTCGAGCGTGTCGATGACGAGCCCGAGCACGGTCGCAACGTGGCCGGGGGCGGCGGCGACGAGATGGTTATAGCCAGCCTCCGTGAGGACGGCGTTGGTGTACCGGCCGTCGTTCGGGTCGGGTTCGCGTCGGACGTAGCCCCGCCTCTGCAGGCGGGTGATCAGGTGTGACAGGCGTGAGAGTTCGGCGTTGGTGAGCCCGGCGAGCTCACTGATCCGCATGGTGTGGTCGGGCTGATCGGACAGGCCGGCGAGCACGTAGTACTCGACGTACCTGAGCTGGGCGTCGCGTTGCAGCTGTGTCTCCAGTGCTGCGGGCAGCAGGGCGAACAGCAGTGTGATGGCTTGCCACGCCTCGAGCTGCGCCGCGGTCAACCATCGCGGGGCGGTGGTGGTGGCGGTAGCGCGCCGGTGGGAGCGGCTCATCATCGAAGCCTAGAGGCCGTC
The DNA here is from genome assembly GCF_032162605.1 of Mycobacterium sp. Lineage (GTDB taxonomy): Bacteria > Actinomycetota > Actinomycetes > Mycobacteriales > Mycobacteriaceae > Mycobacterium. The sequence goes on from NZ_JAVROT010000299.1 coordinate 1,582, forward strand.
CACTTGAACATTCAAGTCAGTCGGTCTATCGTGAGTTGAAGATTCAAGTGACGAGAGCTAGATGAGCCCGGTCCCGGGTCGATCGGCTGGCAGCAAAGGAGTGAACGAAATGGCTCGTCTAGCAGGAAAAGTCGCAAGCACGGCGTCGTCGGGCTGACGCAGTCGCTCGCCAACGAGCTGGCACCCGACATGATCGGGGCCAACTCGGCGCATCCAAGCGCGGTCGACAACGACATGATTCACAACCGGGCGTTTGTATCACCTCCTCCTGCCCGACCGCCACGGCGACATCACCCCGCAGGAAATCGAACCGCTATTCCAGACGCTCAACCCGCTTCCCATCCCCTGGGTCGAGTCGGTGGACATCTCCAAGGCCGTGCTGTTCCTCGCCTTCGACGAGGCCCGCTACATCACCGGCGTCACCCTGCCCGTCGACGCCTGCGCATCCGTCAAATGACGCACCGCGCAGCACCAACACACCCGAAAGGAGTCGCAACCACGCCAACAGGGGAACCTCGCCCGCGACGGCCTCTCGAACTGCGAGATCGGCACCGGGCTGTTCATCAGGCCCGCACCGTCGAGTACCAGCTGCACGAGGTCAACACAACCAACTAGGCCAGGCCCTCAGCGGCGACCCCTCGCCACTGACCGCTGCGGCCGCATCAGAAAGGAAGCATCCGTGAACGCATCAAACAACTCCACTCCGACCGATCCCCAAACCCCCAGGAAGCCAAAGACTTCCATCAAAGGGATTCCGGACCCGAGTGTGACCATCCGACCGGTTCCGATCGACCGGCTCGACCTCTCATCAAAAAGACTGGCCGTCGTCGGCGGGACCAATGGCCTCGGACGAGCCATCGCTCAGCAAGCCTTGGCGCGCGGCGCCGACGTCACAGTGGTCGGGCGAACGCTTCGCGACGACCCGGCCGACCGGCTGACGTTCGTCGGAGCCGATCTGTCATGGATGAGCGAGGCCGTCCGCGTGGGCCGCGAACTCCCGGCGGAATCCTTCGACGTTGTGCTGTTCACCACCGGAATCATCGCTGCCAAGAGCCGCGAAGAGACGCCCGAACATGTCGAACGGGATGTGGCGATCAGCTACCTGAGCCGTCTCGCCATACTTCAGGGTCTGAGCGACAGACTCGGATCGGCACGTGAGGACCGTGCGCCCAGGCCGCGGGTTTTCGTGATGGGATCCCCCGGGACGGGTGCGATCGGAAACCCAGACGATCTCAACTCTGAGAAGGACTACCGAGCCATGGTGGCGCACGGCAACACTCTCGCCGGCAACGAGATTCTGGTCCTCGGGGCGAAGGACTGGTTCCCGGGTCCGGCATTCTTCGGATTGGGCCCCTACCTGGTCAAAACTGGCATCCGCAGCAACCTCTTGGGCGACGGCAGCATCACTCACAGACTGGTCGAGACCATCGTCGGAATTTTCATGCAATCCCCTGAGACCTACGCCAAGCGGATGGTGCCACTGCTTTTCGCCCCGGAACTCGAAGGTAGGACCGGGCTCATGTTCGGCCACAAAGCCCAACCGATCCTGCCGACTCAAGGCCTCGACAGCGCCTACATCGATCGCTACCTGTCGGCCTCCGAAGCCCTCTTACTACGCGCACTCAGCTGATCGCAGGGCGAAACCTCAATGCGACGGCGGCACAGAAGCGTCCCCACAAACCCGCCGGGCCCGGCTCGGGACTGGGCTGTTCTGGATCGCCAGCGGTGCCTTTCACTTCGTGATCCCGCGGCAGTTCGAGTCATTCGTGCCGCCGCGGCTCGAGGCCTGGCGTCGAGAACTCGTAGTTGCGAGCGGTATCGCCGAGATCGCCGGCGGGGTCGCGGTGTTGCCGTATCGGACGCGGCGCTGGGCGCGGTGGTGGCTGCTGGCCACGCTGGTGGCGGTCTATCCGGCCAACATCAGCATGGCCGTCAACTCCAGCAACTTCCCGTCGATTCCCGCACCGGCCCTCTGGGCGCGGCTGCCACTGCAGCTCCTGTTCGCGCGGACTGCCTGGCGGGGAACTCGATAGCTGTCAGCACCACACGCAGCGACCCGTACGAGGCTTCCATGCCGCAGCCGATCAGCAATCACCGAAAATTGCTCCCGGCGAACAGTTCTCACGCTCGGCATCGCGCAGAGTAAACCTCGATGGCCGCGCGCTCTACTACGGCGTTGGCGCGCCATGCGGCACTCGTAGAGCAAGCAGCCCACCGCGCCCGGTGCGATTGGAAACACACCAACAAGTGAGGAGACATGGAAATGAGATTGCTCGACGGCCGAGTGGTCGTAGTAACAGGTGCCGGGCGCGGTTCGACTCTTGGCTCACCCGACACGAGAGCGAGATCCCATTCGCCTGAATTCCTGTCCAAATTCCCGAACTGATGCCGACACGATTCGCGTCGCGTACCGCGCGACGCGAACAAGAGAGGCAAATGATGGCTTACTCGGCAACGACTGACGCACACGCGGTCGGTAAGCGCGACCGCGCGCAGATCATCGGCGATCACATCGAGGGTGCGATCAGCACCTTGCACACTCACCACGTCCTCGAAGACGACAATGTCTGGCCGTTGCTGCTCGACCGCTGCGCCGAATCAGTGGCTCCGCTGGTGGAGCTGATGAAACGCCAACACCACCAGATCGCCAGGCTGATACCCCAGGTCGACCAGGCGTTGAACGTCTGGCGCGACAGCCCCACCGTCGAATCCCGCCAGACCCTGGTCGACGTTCTCGACCGGGTGATCCCGGCGTTGAAGGAGCACCTGAGCACAGAGGAGGACCGCGTCGTGCCGCTCATGGAGCAGCACATCACGGCCACCGAGTGGAACGAGTTCCTGAAGAGCGAATCGGCTGCCGTCGACCCGGACTACCTCCCACTCATGCTCGGGATGCTGATGTATGAGGGCGATCCCGAGAGCGTCGAACAGATCATCGCCACCATGTCCGCCGACACCGGCCCCGCTATCAGGCAGCTGGCCGCGCCAACGTTCGCGGCCCACTCCCTGCGGGTTCACGGCACCCGCCACCCCACCGCGCAGCACCGAACTCTGACCACCAAGCCCTAGCCTGCGGTCGAAACCGGGCCGCTGATGCCCAACGGCGCATTACGAGCGACGCGCAATGCAGTCCGCAGCCTGTCCGCAGTAGCTTCGATTACAGCCTCAACTGCTCAACTGTTCCAACCGACATCGACATCGCCGCCGCCTGGTTGGACCACGGGGTGGCGAGGAATGGTCAGCGGGGCGTGCCCGCCGCGTAACGGTGGGGTGGGCCGGGTGCGGTGCTCTAGCTCCTCGGCCAGCGGATGGGGACGCCTACGTGACGGCTGCGCCCACGAGATGTCCGATGACGTAGGTGACACCCAGAGCCAGGGCACCGCCGACGACGTTGCGTGTGATCGCCCGTTGCTTGGGCGCGCCGCCCAATGCGGCCGACGCCGCTCCGGTGATGACGAGGGCCAGGAGTACCGCCGCGACCGTTACCGGTATCCGCAATATGTTGGGCGGCAGCAAAATTGCGATCAAGGGCAGGAGCGCGCCGACGGTAAAGGACAGGGCTGATGACAGGGCGGCCTGCCAGGGGTTGGTCAGATTGGTGGGATCGATGCCCAACTCCACGTCTGCGTGCGCGGCGAACGCATCATGGTCGGTGAGTTCTTCGGCAACTGTGCGCGCGGTTGCGGTCGACAACCCCTTGGCCTCGTATAGCGCCGCGAGTTCGTCCAGTTCCGCTGCGGGGTCCTCGCGTAGCTCTCCGCGTTCCTTGCTCAGCAGCGCCTGCTCGGTGTCACGCTGAGTGTTGACAGAAACATACTCTCCCAACGCCATCGAGACGGCCCCCGCGACCATTCCTGCGACTCCCGCGGTCAGGATCGGGTCTCGAGCCGCCGTTGCTGCCGCAACTCCGACCACGATGCCTGCCGTTGAGACGATCCCGTCGTTGGCGCCCAGGACGCCGGCCCGCAGCCAATTCAGTTTCGATGACACCGAGCCCACATGTGGCTCGGCGGGATGGGACATGGTCGCAACGCTAGACATCGAGGCGGACCACCGCCAGCAAACGTAGCCTAGCCAAAGGGTCCACCGCTGTCCGGGGCGATACGGCTCGCTGCGCCGCTGGCGATGATCATCACGCTGTAATGAGCTACTGCGCCACGCGTTTCAGCTTCACCGCACTTCCCGAATGTGGACGGCGGCGGTGTCAGGGCGTTTCCTGGCGGGCAACCGATTGCTCGCCCCAGGTTGCCTTCGCTCCCGAATCTCCTATGCGATAGACCTGTACTGTCGTTGCTACGCTCGCGATGATGACGACGCCCGCGATGAGCCACTGCGCAAGGGGTTTCACGGATCTCCCGCGCGCTTCCCGGAGATGGACGACTGCGAGCAGCATCGCTGCGGCCGTCAACGCGATGGCGAAGTACAGCATCGTGTCGCCGAGCTGGGTGTGAGCCTTCAGCAGTGGCGACCGGCCCTTGACCTTCTCCAGCCATTCGCCCGCGTCCGTCGTCAATGGGGTCAGAAGCGTCGTGATGACGGTGAGTGTCAGCACCAGCCATACCAATCGTTGGCGTGCTGCTGGCCACAGCGCACAGATGATCGCGAGAATGGCGGTGAGCGGGGCCAGGACGACGATGAAGTGCACGAGTAGAACGTGGGCGGGTAGCCCGTTGAACGTCGACAAAATTGTTTCTCCTCGAAACGATGTGGGATTGCGCGAAGACACGATCTCATACGATCTATGAAGAAGGGCCTCGCTTTCGGTCGGCGGATGCCGGTTGGTCGGTGATCAGTGAGAGGGCAAGTCGAGGGCAGCGGTCAACGGCGTTGTGCGCCTGAGGAAGTGCCGAGTGTGGAACCGCGGGCTCGCGGGAGCCGTCTCGCGCGATAGGGTAGCCCCAGTCGTCGCGGTCAAGGAGCCGCGGCAACAGTTCGGTGCACAGGCCGCGTCCGTCGCAGCGCGTCCAGTCGATGTGCAGGCGTCGCGGGGATGGGGTGTACGGCGTCCTCACAGTGCTCCCGAGTCGGGGCGTCGTGAACGTCCGGCGTTGGGCACCGATGTCAGGGCGGCTTCGCATCGGCCCTGGCGATGGTGGGTGACGTCGGAGGCGAAGGCGTGCAGTGCGCTGCGGGCCAGGCGCGCGGTTCCGTCGGGG
>NZ_JAVROT010000300.1:0-15918 GCF_032162605.1 Mycobacterium sp.
CGACGGGACCGTCATCTGGACCGCACCCGACGGGCAGACCTACACCACCACCCCGGGGAGTCGGCTGCTGTTCCCAGAACTGTGCCAACCGACAGCACCGGTCGTTCCCGTCGACGTGCCCGCTCGGGCGGCCCACACCGTCGGGTTGAGGATGCCGCGCCGCAGCACGACCCGCACCCAAGACCGGGCCCGCCGCATCAACGACGAACGCGAACTCAACCGAACCGCAGCCGCAGCCGCAGTCGCAGCCGAAGGTGCAGTCGCAGAAGCCGAACAAGCAACCCCCGACACCACCCCACCGTTCTGGTGTCCCGAGTCCTCAACCCGCCATCGGCCAATAGACCTGGCTCATGCCCGCGGGCTCGTCGGCCCACGAGCGCACAGGCCGTAGCGCAACACTGTCGAATAGTCGTTGCCTGCGAGGGCGATTCAAGCAATACCCCGATCGCCCAGAAGTTGTGTGTGGACTCAGGCACTAGTGCACGCCCTCCATGAGACGGCTCACCCATCCGCTCAGCGCCATCACCACGCAGCCGACGACGATGGCGACGACACCGATGATTCCGAAGTAGGCGAACTCGCTCGAGGGGTCGTAATAGCCGGCCAACACACCGGACATCGAGGTGCCGATGCCGACCGAGAAGAAGTAGAGCGCCATCATCTGCGCCCGGAAGGCTTGCGGGGCAAGCTTGGTCGTGACCGATAGCCCAATCGGCGAGATCATCAGCTCGGACACGGCGAACACGGCCAGGATGGCGGCGACCAGGAGCGCGGGCACCGCCCTGCCCGTCGTTCCCGCCATGGGGAGGAACAGAAGGAAGGCCACGCCCATGCCGATCACGCCGTAGGCGAACTTGCGCGGCGTGGTGGGCGCACGGTTGCCGAGGCGGGTCCACATCGCGGCGAAGACGGGGGAAAGCAGGATGATCCACACCGGCTCGATGGACCCGATCCAGCTCGACGGAGCCGTCCACCCGAATATCGACCAGTTCATCCGCTCGTCGGAGTAAACCGCCAGCACGGTGAAGATCTGCTGGAAGAGCGACCAGAAGACCGCGTTCGCGATGAACAGCGGGATGAACGCCTGCACCCGGGTGCGTTCTACCGCTTCCACTTTGGGGCTCCGGAGCATCACGATGAAGTACGCGACCGAGGCGGCGATGATCACCCCCGTCGTGACCTGGGAGAGGTTGGCCAAGGTCACGAGCCCGGTGGCCAGCACGGCTGCGACGACCGCGAGGGTGACGACCAACACGCCGAGGTATACCGCAATTTTGTTGCGCGGCAGGGGATTCGGCACGTCACGACCGTGCGTGCCGAGGTTGCGTCGGAACACGACGTACTGTCCTAGGCCCAATGCCATGCCGACGGCGGCGGCGCCAAATCCCCAATGGAAGCCGACGCTGGTCTGCAGGAGACCGGTGATCAACGGGCCGACGAACGCCCCCAGATTGATGCCGAGATAGAACAGCGTGAATCCACCGTCGGCGCGCGCGTCACCCTTGTCGTACAGGGTGCCCAGCAGCGACGAGGCGTTCGCCTTGAGCGCACCGGAGCCAAGTGCCACCAGCAGCAACCCGGTGCCGACGCCCGCGAGGCCGGGCAGGATCGCCAGCGCGAGGTGTCCGAGCATGACCACCACGCCGCCGTAGAACACGGTGCGCTCCATGCCGAGGAGTCGGTCGGCCACCCAGCCGCCGAGCACGGTCGACAGGTAGACCAACCCGCCGTACGCGCCGACGATGCCCGTGCCCGTGCTCTGCGGAAGGCCCAGCCCGCCGTCGGTGACCGAGTAGTAGAGGTAGTAGCCGAGGATCGTCAGCATCCCGTAGAACGAGAAGCGCTCCCACAACTCGACGCCGAACAGATTCACCAACCCGATGGGGTGGCCGAACACCGTCCGCGTCGCCGTCTGACCTTCTGTTCGTCCTTCCGTCACGCCGCCACCCTTCCACGACGACGGCCAGATTTCGTCGAGTTCGCCGTGCCCCGACGTGCCCGGTATCGGGTGAACGGGTAATGTCGCGCGGAATGATCGACCACGCTGGTGCTGCCCGAGGGTGGTCGCCTCGTGGGTCCGAAGGGGTACATGTGGACGCTGTCCTCGGCTTGTCTATGACTCCGACGTCCGTCGGTTTGGTTCTCGTCGAAGGCCAAGACGCTGATGGCGCGACGATGGATCGCGACACCTTCGCCGTTGCGAACGGCGCCATCCAGAGCTCTGAACAGGCGACTGCGGCGGTGTTGCGGACGGAGGCGATTGCCGCGACGCGGGGGCTTCGGCTGCACTCCATCGGGGTGACGTGGAGTGAGGACGCCGACGTGCAGGCCTCGATGCTCATGAAGTCGCTGTCGGACTCGGGTTTCGACAACGTGGTGGCCATCCGCATGCCGGAGGCCACCGAGGCATTGGCCCGCGGAATCGCCGAGGTGCTCGGATATGCGACGACGGCGGTATGCGTCATCGAACCCGACTCGGTGATCACGTTGGTCGTCAACACCATCGACGGGGCCGTGCAGACGGCGTTCAACCACGACATCACGTGCGATGAAGCCCTGATCAGCTGGCTGAGCACGGTCTTCACCCGCGCAGACTGGGCGCCAGAGGCGCTCGTCGTCGTCGGTTCGGCGGGTGGTTTCGAGTCGATCCTCCACCTGCTCGAGGACGCGCTGTCGGTCCCGGTGTTCGCACCGGAGGAGGCCAAGCTGGCGCTGGCCCGCGGCGCGGCGCTGGCCTCGGCCCAGAGCACGGACATGCCGCTGCACCTGTTCGACGACTTCCAGGACGGGGCGGTCGCTGCCGACTCCGGTCGCCATCGCGTCGCCGGGCGGCCGCCGAAACGCCGTCGTGCTCGGTCGAGTGTCGGCCCGGTTGCGATGTTGGCGGCCGGACTCGTGACGTTCGTCGTGTCGGTGTCGATCGCGATCAGCCTCCAGCTGTCGCCGACCCGGGAGGCGCAACCCAGTCCGGTGCCCGCGGCGAAGGCCGAACGTCCGGCCTTGGCGGTCAGGCCGAGTCCCCCTGCCATGCCACCACCGGTGGCGATTCCGCCCGCCCCGATCGTTGAGGCGGCACCCCCACCGCCTCCGCCCGAGTCGCTCCCGCCCGTGTACGAGGAGCCGCCGGTCGCCGTCGCCGACGTGCCGGCCGAGGCGCCGTCGGTCGATCAATTGCCGGCTTCGGACCCCTCCGCTCCGTCCGCCGACGTGCCGGTGGTGGATCCCGGGCTCGTCGCTCCGCCCGCCGACACGCCGCCCGCCGACACGCCGCCCGCCGACACGCCGCTTCCGCCCTACGTGGCACCGCCGCCGGTCGATCCCATCCCGACCAAGAAGCCAGGCATTCTCACCCGCATCAAGGAACGGCTGACACCCGGCAACGACAACTGATTTGACGACACCGGTGCCGACGAACAGCGCGGTCCTGTGCATGGCGATCCGCGCGACCATCGTGCTCGCCGTGGTGCTCGCTCTCGCCGTTGCCGAATTCAGCTCGAGGTCCGGCGTGGTCTGGCGATTGATCACCTTCACCTACCAGGCCAACATCCTGGCGGCGGGGTACTACGCGTGGACGCTGTTCTCGCCGCGTGCTGACCGCCGCACCGGACTCCGTGGCGCCGTCGTGCTATACGTCGTGGTCGCGGGGGTGATCTGGAACCTCCTCCTCACTGGGCGCAGCATGGGCTACACACCTGCCAACTTCCTGCTCCACGTCGTCGTGCCGATCCTGGCGGTCGCGGATTGGTTGGTGATCGGTCGCGGCACCGCACGGTGGTGGCAGCCGTTCGCGTGGCTGGTCTATCCGGCCGCCTATCTGGGACTGGCGCTGGTGGTGCTGAACCGCGCTGGCCGCCGCGCTCCGTACTACTTCCTCGACCCGGGCAGTGTCGGGCTCGGGGCGGTCGCGGTGAACGTCGCCCTGCTCGCCACCGGATTCCTGGCCCTTGGTTACCTTCTGCTGGCGGTGGCTCGCCATAGATACGGTGGACAGGAGCAAAGCGACCGGGGATATGAGTCGGCTAACGCTTAGTACTCGAGAACCGAACTATCATTCAGTCAATCATTCCCGACATTCGGAGGTTGGTCACTTGCGTATAGCTCTGCGACATGTGTTGTCGGTGGCGGGAATTTCGACCCTTCTGCTGAGCGGCACGACGACCACCGGCCTTGCGGCGGCACCCAGCCCCGTTTCCGTTGCCACCATCTCGCCCGGTCCAGGGCAGGTCGTCGGCGTCGCCATGCCCGTCACGGTGACGTTCGCCGAACCCGTTCCCGACCGCGCAGCTGCGGAGCGTTCGTTTCAGATCGCTTCACCGAATGCCCCGCAGGGCAACTTCGTGTGGCTGAAGAACGATGTCTTGCAATGGAACCCGAGCAGTTACTGGCCCGCGCACTCCACGATCTCGCTATCTGTGGGCGGCGCGAAGACCAGCTTCGAGGCGGGTGCTCAGGTGGTCGGCGTCGCCGATGTGAACGCGCACACGTTCACGGTGAGCGTCGACGGTCAGGTGGCGCGACAGATGCCCGCTTCAATGGGCAAGCCCAAGCACCCCACCCCCATCGGCTCGTTCACCGCGCTGGAGAAGCAGTCTCCCGTGATCATGGACTCGCGGACCATCGGCATTCCGCTGAGTGACCCCGAGGGCTACAAGCTCACCGTGTACAACGCGGTTCGCGTCACCTGGGGCGGTGTCTACGTGCACTCGGCCCCGTGGTCGGTGGCATCACAGGGCAACTCCAACGTCAGCCACGGCTGCATCAACCTCAGCCCCGACAACGCCGCCTGGTACTACGACAACGTCAGCATCGGTGACCCGATCATCGTCCAGGCCTAACGCTTACTTCGGCACTCCGGTGTACTCGGGGTTCGGCGGCACCGACAGCGCGATGCCGATCCGGTTGGTGGCGCCGATGAAGGCCGCGATCGAGATGCCCTCCAGGATCTCGTTGTCGGTGAGCCCGAGACCGCGCAGCGCGTCGAGGTCGGTGTCGCGAATCGACTGGGGATTGCCGTTCACCGCGACGGCCAGGTCGGCCAGCGCCCGCTCGCGGTCGGTGAGTTCGGCGACCTGGTGATGGTCGATGGCGACGCGCTGACCGAACGACCAGTCGCCAGCCACCTTGCCCAACTTGTTGGCGTGGTTGGTGTGGCAGTAGGAGCACCGGTTCTCACCCGAGACGACCGTCGCGATCACCTCACGCTCGCGGGCGGTCAGGCCGGCGCGGCCGTCCGTGCCGAGCAACGGCAGCAGGTAGGCATTGAGGCGCCCGAGGTCGCCCTCGTTGAGTGAGAGTGCGCGAAACCAGTTGGACGTCAATCCTTCCTCGCGCTGCTGGTGGGAGAAGAAGCCCTTGACTGCTGGCGTGGACAGCTCGTCGAGCTCGGGCACCCTCAGTCGTGAGATGCGGTCAGGAGTCAGGGGAGAGGCGGGCTGGGCCGGGGCGTCGGCAGTCGCGGTCATGCCTCGACGATGGGTGGCGGGGGTGCGTTCGACAAGGATTGCGCACCGGCAGATCCAAACGCTTGTGGGACGGGTCGGCGCAGCGCCGCCGCCGTCGCCTCGTCGGCGGGCAGGAAGGCCTCGATGCTCAACTCCGCTGCCGTGAGGTCCAGCGCGGTGCCGAACGTGGTCACGGTGCTCAGGAAGGTCAGGACCACCCCGTCTGGTCCCTCCAGTCGCAGCGGGACCACCACGCCGCCCAGATCGGGAGTCGCGTCGAATCCGCCTGGATAGGAATCGATCTCGGTCAGTAGCTCCGCCAGCGCGTCCGAGCCGCTGACCGCCACCTCTCGCCGCAGGCGACCGATGACGTGGTGACGCCACTGTCCGAGGTTGCGGATGCGCGGTGCCAGACCGGCCGGGTGCAGCGAGATGCGCAGTGCGTTCGGCGGATCCAGCAGGCGAGGTGCGACGCCCTGCAGCAGCATCCCGGCGCCCGCGTTGGCCGCCACGATGTTCCAACTCCGGTCGACCGCGATGCACGGATAGGGCTCGTACGCCCCGAGGACCGTGTCGAGGCCATCGCGCACCGCCGCCATGTCGGGGTCCGACAACGAACGCTCCGCGTAGACCGGCGCCAGGCCCGCGGCAAGCAGCAACTGATTCTGTTCGCGCAGTGGCACGTCGAGCACCGCCGCCAGGCGCAGCACCATGGCCCGACTGGGCACGGAGCGCCCGGTCTCGATGAAGCTGACGTGACGTGATGACACGTCCGCCTCGATGGCCAGGTCGAGCTGACTGAGTCGGCGCCGTTGCCGCCATTGACGCATCAACGTCCCGAACGGGGGAGTCTGAACCCGAGCCGTCGTCACGTCCACAGTCTCATCCGCGCAAGCGTCTCAATCCACTACGTCGGAGGTAATTGCCGCACCTACCTCAGAGTCGGCACCGTGGACAGTGACACTCCGAATGAGAGGAACCATGATGCGGACCGACCGGGATGCCACGGCCGCCACGCCGATCCCCAGATGGCTGCGCTTCGTGCTGGTGTCCGACCGCGCCGGCTCGTCCTGGTACGTCGGGCTGGGCTTCTTCTTTGCGCCCGCGCTGGCCGTGGTGTCCCCGTGGCCGGCCGTCACCACCGCCCTGTGGGTGGTCATCGCGCTGGCTGGCGCGTGGCTGGGCCTTCTCGGCATCGCGATGGCGACCGGACTCGCCCTCGTCATGCGTTCGGGCGCCGAGATTCCCGAGGATTACTGGCGCTCGATCATCGACTACGACGATGCGCCGAGTGTCACGACGGCGCGGAACACCTAGTGAACGGCGGACGATCCGGTGTAGTCGACCTGCCAGTGCTTGATGCCGTTGAGCCAACCCGACCGCAAACGTTCGGGCTTGGCCAGCGAGGTCAGGTCGGGCATGGCGTCGGCGATCGCGTTGAACATCAGGTCGATGGTCATCCGGGCCAGGTTGGTGCCGATGCAGTAGTGCGCCCCGGTGCCGCCGAATCCGACGTGCGGGTTGGGGTCCCGCAGGATGTTGAACGTGTACGGATCGTCGAAGACGTCCTCGTCGAAGTTGGCGGAGCGGTACATCATGACCACCCGCTGACCCTTCTTGATCTGCACGCCGTCCAACTCGGTGTCCTCCAGCGCGGTGCGCTGAAACGACGTGACCGGGGTGGCCCACCGGACGATCTCGTCGGCGCTGGTGCCGGGACGTTCCCTCTTGAACAGCTCCCACTGGTCGGGGAATTCGGAGAAGGCCAGCATGCCCTGGGTGATCGAATTGCGGGTGGTCTCGTTGCCCGCGACCGCCAGCAGGATGACGAAGAAGCCAAGCTCGTCATCGGAGAGCTTGTGGCCCTCGACGTCGGCCTGAACCAGCTTCGTGACGAGATCCTCGCCGGGCGTGTTGGCCCGCTCGGCTGCAAGCTGCATGCCGTAGGTGATCAGCTCGACAGAGGCGCTGTTGGCGTCGTTGTTCGCGAACTCGGGATCCATGTCGCCGACCATCTGGTTGGACCAGTGAAACAGCTTCATCCGGTCTTCCTGCGGCACACCCATCAAGCCGGCGATGGCCTGCAGGGGTAGTTCGCAGGAGACCTGTTCGACGAAGTCGCCGGATCCCCCGGCAGCCGCTCGGTTCGCGATGTCGCGCGCGCGCTCGGCCAACTCTTCCCGCAACCGTTCGACCGCCCGCGGGGTGAACGCGCGCGACACGATCTTGCGCAGATGGGTGTGGTGTGGCGCGTCCATGTTGAGCAAAACGAACTTGCCGGTCTCTATCTGGGCATCCACGGTGCCGTCGGGGTATCGCGGCAGTGCGGTCTTCTCCAGGCTCGAGAAGACGTCGCTGCGGCGTGACACCTCCTTGACGTCCTTGTGCTTGGTGACCACCCAGTAGCCTCCATCACCGAACCCGCCCTTGTCCACCGCCTGTTCGTTCCACCAGATCGGGGCGACCTTGCGCATCTCGGCCAACTCGGCGACCGGCAGGCGTTCGGCGTAGATGTCGGGATCGGTGAAGTCGAATCCGGCTGGCAAATTCGGACTGGTCGCAACATTCGGCATGTTCGAGGACTCCTCGTGACGACGTGATCTAGTTGGATAATGCATTGCTACACCACTGGTCGCGGGTGTCGGGCGGGTTTCGGAAACTCACGAGTAGAACGTGTTACCGCCGACTGTCCGATTCAGATTCGCCATGCATCAGGGATTGCGCTGTAACGAAAATGGAGAGATTCTGGATTGACCCACTAGCACCATCAGTCCCCGAGGCCACACGGGAAGGGGTTGGCAAATGAAGTCGACCGAGACGACCAAGGTTGCGGCAGCGCTGGCAAGCTGCTCGGCGGGTCTCTTCCTGGCGGTGATGGCGACCGCGCCACCGGCAGGCGCCGACCCGGTGCAACCCACCATCCCACCGGCGCCGGTCAGTGGCACCGCCCCCGCGCCCCCGTCGGCCGCCACCGTGCAGTCCGCGGACACGGACGCCGCGACGCTGCCGCCGAACGGGATGCCCCACCTCGCCAGCCCCGATGCCCTGCCACCGGGTTCGACGATGGTGCCCCAGGACAATGACTCGCCGAACGTCAGCTATCTGAAGGACCTGTGGCAGGCGGTCCAGAACCACGAGATCAGCGCCAAGGAAGCGCTGGTGATGGGCCTCGCGCAGCGTGGCATGAACACCCCCTACCCAGATCAGGCTCCCGGCCCGAACGTTCCGATCACTCCGGCCGATCCCGCGCAGGCGCCTGCGATGGCGCCGGCCCTCCCGGCGCCGCCTCCTCCGGGCGACCCACTTCCGCCGACTCCGTAAACGGCCCGGCGCGGTGCTGCGCGATCCAGATACCGCGCGTTCTAAAAAGCGAGAGGGACCGCTTCCACTCGCGCGGGCACGTGTTTGTGCCACGGCGTCCCGGCGTACGCATCGCGCCACTCCGTCGACGTGAGTGCGTTGGGCGCGACGCCGGGGACGGTGCGACTGCCGTCTGCCTCGATGTAGTCGACGCCGTATCCATTGGGCAGGGATACGTGCCCGGCCAGCATCGCGTCACTGATTTCCACGGTGGCCTCGGCGGTGCCCGCCACCGTCGTGATCCGAGCGCGACCGCCGTCAGAGAGGCCGATGGCGACGGCGTCCTGCGGGCTTATCCGCAGCGCTCCGTCGACATCCCGCTTGCGCCAGCCCGGGTTGCGCAGGATGTCGTTGGCGGTGTACGCACGTCGTTCCCCAGCGGACAGCACCATGGGGAACTCCGCGCTCGTGTGCTCACTGCGCTCGGAGCGTAGCGCTCGGATCTCGTCCAGCATCTCCGGTATCTCGACCGCAATCCTGCGATCGGAGTGAGTGATGAGTAGGTAGTCATCGGAGTACTCGTGCACGGTGAAGGTCACCCCCGACCGGCCGGTGAGGATCGCCTCGAACAACGCGTTGCCATCGGCGTGTCCGGCCCGCCGCACCGCATCCGGATAGGCCATCGCCGTCTTCTGGGCGAGACCCCAGAGCGCGGCCGCACCTGCCAGTCCGTCGGGAAGCGACGGTCCGAGCGTCTCGTACAGGACAAACGGCAGGACTCGACCCATCGCCGGGTTCGCGCTCACAGCCACGAGGAAGGCCTGGGTGTAGGCATCGAGTCCCTCCGCGGCGGCACGGCGAAGCGGCGTCAACTCGGCATCGTCGACGACGCCGAGTGTGCGAACCAACCGTGCCCAGATCTCGGGTTCGGCCAGCGTCCCCGGCAACGGGTCGAGCACGGGATGGCGGAGGTGAAACGTGTTGTGCGGGAACTCGAGGTTGAAGAAGGTCGCCTCCGGCTTCTCGAACTGACTCGCCGCGGGAAGCACGTAGTCGGCGAGCCGGGCCGTCTCGGTCATGGCGACGTCGATCACGACCAACAGGTCCAGCGATTCGAGTGCCGCACGCACCGCGACCGAATCGGCGACCGAGTGCGCGGGGTTGCTGCTCTCGACGATCATTCCGCGGAAGCGGGCGGGATGGTCTGTCAGGATCTCCTGCGGCACCACATTGCTCGGCACCAGACCTGCGATGATCGGAGCACCCGTGACCGGCGTCCGGCCGACACCGCCGGCGGCGAACAGTGGCGCGAGCGACGAATGTAGATGCTGCGCACCACGTTTGGCGAAGTTGCCGGTGAGAATCCACAGCAGCTTGTTCAGATACGAGCAGAGCGTGCTGTTGGGCGCCTGCTGGATGCCGAGGTCCTCGAACACGGACACGCTGTCGGCAGCCGCGATCCTGCGGGATGCGGCGCGCAGCAGATCCTCGTCCACGCCGCACCGCTGGGAGTACTCGCCGACCGGCACGTCGGCCAAGGCCTCGCGCACGGGCTGGACGCCGTTGACGTGCTCGGCGAGAAAGACCTCGTCGCAGAGCTTCTCCTGCACCAGCACGGCGGCCAGCGCCGCCAGGCACCATGCGTCGGTGCCAGGGCGCACGCGAAGATGGAAGTCCGCGAGCTTGGCGGTGTCGGTCACCACGGGGTCGATCACGATCATCGAGCGCGTCGGATCCTTCGCGATCTCGTTGAGCACCACTCGCGCCCGCGGAAAGCTCTGGGACATCCACGGGTTCTTCCCGATGAACACCGACACCTCGGCATGCTCGAACTCGCCGCGGGTGTGACCGCCGTAGAGGTGGGCGTCGACCCAGTGCTCACCGGTCTTCTCCTGTGCCAACGCATTGGACCGGTAGCGCGATCCGATCGCCTTGAGGAACGCCCCGCTGTAGGCGCCGCCGAGATGGTTGCCCTGCCCGCCACCTCCGTAGTAGAAGATCTTGTCGCCACCGTGCTCGTCGCGGATCTTCGAGAAGCCCTCGGCGATCTCAACGATGGCGGTGTCCCAGTCGATCTCCTCGTAGCTGCCGTCGGCGCGCCTTCGCAACGGCGAAGTCAGCCGGTTGCGGCTGTTCTGGTAGTGGTCGAGTCGCAGCGCCTTGTTGCACGTGTAGCCCTGCGACGCGGGATGCTCCTTGTCGCCGCGGATCTTGATGAGCCGGCGATCCTCGACCTGTACGACGACGCCACAATTGCACTCGCACAGGATGCACGCGGTCGGTTGCCATTCACCCGTCACGTCTCGGGCTCCTCTCATCATCCTGCAGAAGTACTCGTAGCTGGCGGTGGGTGGAATCGAGGGGGCCGACGTCGCGGGTAGCTCTGGCGATCACGACGGCACCCTCGACGGCAGCCGTGACCAGCATTGAGATTTCGGCCGCACGGTCGCCCGCCATGCCGTCGTCGGAGAGCCGTTGGGCGATCAGGTCGGTCCAGCGCATGAATGCGGCCCCGGCTCGCTCGAGCACCGCGGCGTTGTCGGCCTTGCCGGAGTCGCCTGCCTCGACGGCGACGGCCACCACCGGGCATCCCGCTCGGTACTCGCTCTCGATCAGCTGTGTTCGGAACCCGGCGATGATTTCGTCGAGGACGTCGAGACCGGTCGCAGCGCGGGAGATCCGTGCGGCGACGTGGTCGCTCGCGAAGTCGACGGCCTCGCAGAGCAATTGCGTACGCCCGCCTGGGAAGTAGTGATATGCCGAGCCTCGAGGGGCACCGCTGAGTTCGAGGACGTCCGATATCGCCGTCGAATGGGCGCCGCGTTCGCGTATCAGGACTGCTGCTGAGGCGACCATCCGGTCGCGGGGGCTGACCACGTCGCGGTCTCCTTTGGCGAGAGGTTATGTAGAGCATCATACATAGCCCCCTCGCGGAGGGTGGCACGCTCCAGAAGCGTGTGCACCACCTCGACGTGGGTGCGCTCGACGGCTGCCCACACCGCACGGGTCGCGACGGTGCGGTGCTGCAGGAACGTGGCGAACAGCAGCCCTTCCGGCCTGATCATGATGAGGAGTTGGCCTGGCATGCCGATGCGCGAGTCGGCTGCGAGCAGTACGACCTCGGGCGTGCTGCGCCGTACCGACCAACCGAGCACCGCGCCCGACCCGACCCCGGCATTGGAGCCGACCTTCAGGCCGAGCATCTTCCAGCCCGAGAGCAACCGGGATTGCATGGGCGCGGGCGCGTCCTCCAGGATCGCCCTTGCCCATCGTTCGGCGGACCACTCCGGCGACGAGCCGGTCCGCACGAGGAACGCGTCGGCGTAGTCGATGCGGGGCAGGGTGCTGAGCCCGCGGACGTCGACCGGCACGTCGATCTGCGTGACCACGACGCGGTCCTGGGTCTGGTCCCGCCATCGCCGCGCGAGCGAGCGGACCATCGCCGGGTAGACGACGAGGTGCCGCAATGGCGCGATCGCCGTCAGGTAGGTGGCGCCCAGCATCCCGTTCGGCCTGACGAGCACCGCCATCTCACCGCGGTATCCGCCGTCGCCGTCGGGCACCCAGCCCAGGTGCACGACGCCGTGGACGGTGCGGTTGGCGATCTGCAGCGCAGCTTCGTCTGCGGTCGCGTACAGCGGGCTGAACGGCCCCGTCGAGGCGTCGGCAGGGAAGGAGTTCCTCAGGTCTTCGGGCAACTGCGCCTGCAAACCGGTTATGCGGGAATCGATTCCATCGGTCGGACCATCCAAGCTGAACATCCGCCCCAGCGCCCGTCTGATCGCGAACAATGCGCGCACGACCGGTGACGCATGGGCGGGGTCGAACGAGGTGACGGTCGCGGTCAGTCGGCCGAAGTCATCGCGCCCACCCGGGGTTGGCAGCGCCCACACGTCCAGCACGTCGAAGTCGTGGACGAACTCCTTGATCCTCCAGGGCCGCGCGGCGAACGACGCGCCGGGCAACCTCGTCGTCGAGATTAACATACACTACTGTATGCTTCAACTTCGCTCGTCGTCAACCGGATTCGAAGGATTTCAGTGCCCGCACCCACCCGCACGTCCCGCGAGGCGTGGATCGACGCCGGCCTGATGGCGCTCGCCGACGGAGGGCCGGACGCCGTGCGGGTCGACGTCCTCGCGCAGACCCTCGGGGTGTCGCGTGGTGGCTTCTATCACCAGTTCGACAGCAGGCCGGCGTTTCTCGACGAGTTGCTCGACACCTGGGAACGCCGCAGCACCGACGAGGTGCTGGAACGGGTCGAGCGCGAGGGCGGCGATGCCCGCGCCAAGGTCGCACACGCGGGCATGCTGACGTTCTCCGAGACGCTGCTGCCCATCGACCTCGCGGTCAGGGACTGGTCCAGAAGGGACACCGCGGTCGCCGCGCGGCTGAAGCGCGTGGACAACAGCCGGATGGCCTATCTCCGCACCCAGATCGCGACGTTGCACGACGACCCCGATGACGTGGAAGCCGTTGCACTGCTGGCATTTTCGTTGGCCATCGGCAACCACTTCGTCGCCGCGGACCACGGCGGTCGCGGCCGGGCCCTGGTACTGAGGCGCGCCACCGCGAGACTGCTGGACTAGCGCCCGTCGTCGGGCCTACCAGACATGAACCCAATCGACCAGCATGTCGGCCGGGTACTTGCCTGCTCCGGGATCGCCACCCCCGGAACCGGCGACCGCAAGATTCAGTATCGGAAACAGCGTGTAACCCGGGGCGTTGAACGGCCAGTCCGGCAGGGCGCTGGCCGGGACGTCGAAGTACGGTTGCGCGCCGTCGACGTAGTCCTTCCAGAACCGGATCCCGTTCGCATCCCACTGGGTGCGCCAGTTGTGCCAGCCGCTGTCCACCGCGATGGTGTGGCTCGAGTGTTCCCCGCCGTTCAACTTCGCGTGGACGGTGGTTCCAGGGGCCCAGCTGCCGTTGCCGTACCTCTCCATGATGTCGACTTCGCCGCCGTTGACGGGGTCGTTGTTGGCCAGATACCAGGCCGGCCAGGCGCCGGGAGTGAGGCAGTTCAGCTTGATCCGAGCTTCCCAGGTGGTCCCGATGGGTCCGCGGTACTTGCCGAACAGCTTGCCGCTGTAGAACGTGTTGCCGTCCTTGGCGGCGTGGAAGACGAGGTTGGACTTGCCGTCGATGAAGACGTTGCGCCGATCGTCGCGGTACTGCCCGACGTTGCCCGGCAGCTCCCAGTACGTCGGGTCCTCCATGTCCTCCCGCGCCAGCGCCACCTCCCAATTGGAGGCGTCGGGCGCCGAGCCGGCCGGGCCGTCGAACTCGTCCTGGAAGAGGTACTTGGCCGGTGGCGCGGCGGGTGCGGGCACGCGGTCCACGGGGGAGGCCCCGGCCTCGGGGAGGGAGATGGCGGCCGCCAGGGCGCCGATTCCCGTCATGAACATCATCCGGCGTCGATCAATCTCAGGCACGACTACACATAGAAGCCTTCGGTCGGACCGAGCGCAAATCCCGGGCGCGAGCGACCTCAGGCTCCTGCGGCCTCGTTGAGGTCGTTCAGAGTGCCGGTGGCCTGGAGATACTCCTGGACCCAGCGTTCGATGACCGCCGAGGTCTTCTCGACCTTGGTGAACTGACCGACCACCTGCCCGACGGGGTTGAAGGCGACGTCCACCGTCTCGTTGGGGTACTTGTGCGTGGCCGCCACCGCAAGGCCGGAGACCATGAACTGCAGCGGCATGCCCAGCGGCTTCGGGTTGTCGGGGTTCTCCCAGGCCTCGGTCCAGTCGTTGCGCAGCATCCGCGCGGGCTTGCCGGTGAACGAGCGGCTGCGCACGGTGTCGCGGCTACCCGCCTTGACGTAGGCAGCCTGCTGGACCGGGGTGTTCTCGGCCTCCTCGACCATCAGCCACTGGGAGCCCGTCCATGCACCCTGGGTGCCGAGGGCCAGTGCCGCGGCGATCTGCTGTCCGCTGCCGATGCCGCCCGCGGCGAGCACCGGAACGGGCGCAACCTCCTTGACGACCTGCGGCCACAGCACGATCGAACCGACCTCACCGGAGTGCCCGCCCGCCTCGCCGCCCTGGGCGATGATGATGTCAACGCCCGCGTCGGCGTGCTTGCGCGCCTGGCTCGGCGACCCGCAGAGCGCGGCGACCTTGCGACCCTCGGCATGGATGTGGGAAATCATGTCGGCAGGCGGGGTGCCGAGTGCGTTGGCGATCAGCGTCATCTTCGGATGCTTGAGCGCGACCTCGACCTGGGGTGTGGCGGTCGCCTCGGTCCAGCCCAGCAGTTGCAACGTGCTCTCATTGTCCTCCGCAACGAGCGGCACGCCGTGGTCGGTGAGTACCTTGCGGGCGAAATCGAGGTGCTCCTGCGGCACCATGTCGACCAGCATCTTCGCCAGTTCGTCGGCCGATAGGTTCGCGTCCATGCCTTCGTACTCGTTGGGGATCACGATGTCGACTCCGTAGGTGTGGTCGCCGATGTGCTCGTCGATCCAGGTGAGCTCGACCTCGAGCTGCTCGGGCGTGAAGCCCACCGCGCCGAGCACGCCGAATCCTCCGGCCTTGCTGACGGCGACGACGACGTCTCGGCAGTGCGTGAACGCGAAGATCGGAAACTCGATGCCGAGCTGATCACAGAGGGGAGTGTGCATCTTGCTTGCTCCTCGAAGTGGGGCGGGGGACGAACTGAAACGTGTTCTAGTTTAGTACTCCGCAGGCGCGCCGTTGGCGACTGGGCGACGTATCGACGATCCGTCCGCGCTCGACATTGGGGGGGAGTGCCATTACCGTTTTGCGCCAACAGCATTGACACACCTGATCGTGTCGTCGGAGGACTTGCGAAGTTGAAGGGCGAAGCCGTGACGCACTGGCTCAACCATTCGCTCGTGCTCGCCTCGGACTACCGGGTATCGCACCCCGACCGCGTCGGACCGCTGCTCGAGCGCAGAACCCAAGCCCTCGCCGACCTTGGGGCGCACCACGTGCTGGTCTACGAGTCGACCACCGAGCCGGGACGGGTGCTGGTGATGATGGCCATCCACGCCCGCGAGCCGGTACTCGAGCTCCTGCGTTCGCGCACCTTCTTCGAGTGGTTCGACGCCGTCGGCGTCGAGGACATTCCGGCCGTCTTCGCCGGCGAAGAGCTCGAGCGACTCGCGCTCACCGAGGAGACCGAGCCCTCGGCCCCTGAGGTCATGGTCTCG
>NZ_JAVROT010000301.1:0-10086 GCF_032162605.1 Mycobacterium sp.
CCGGACCGCAAGCGGATCGGCGAGTACTACCACGACGTCCTCACCCAGCAGGGCATCAACCCCACCCTACAGGTGATCGCCGGCGACGTCTACTACACCACGATCGGCAACCAGTCGACGCCGGACCTCGACACCGGCTTCGCAGACTGGTTCCAGGACTTCCCGCACCCGGATGACTTCTTCCGTCCGCTGCTCAACGGGAAGAGCAACCTGCCAACGAACAGCAACAACTATTCGCACGTCGCCATCCCCGAGCTGGACGCGAAGATGGATGCGCTTCGCGCCCAGCAGCTCACCGACGACGTGAAGAAGCAGTACGCCGAACTCGACAAGGCCTACATGGAACAGGCGGTGTGGGCGCCGTACGGCAACGAGGAGTACACGACGTTCCTGTCCGAACGCATGGACTTCGACAAGTCCTATCACCATCTGCTGTTCAACCAGGACTACACCTCGTTCGCCGTCAAGTAGATGAGCGCCCCGATTGGGGACGTCGAAGCACCGGGCATACCGCCGGTACCCGCCGACGTCCCCTCCGAAGTCATTCGCGGTCGCAGCCCCTGGTATCTGGCGTGGATCAGGTTGCGCCGCAACCGGGTGGCGCTGGGATTCGGCGTGTTGTTCGTCGCGATCGTCGTCGTGTGTCTCGCGGCGCCGCTGTGGGCGGACCACGTGGCGCACACCGGACCAGACGCGAACCACATCACCGACAAGGTGCTGATCGACGGGCAGGAGGAGTACGTCGTGTCCCCCGACGGCACGCCGCTGGGCCCCGGCCTGCACGGCCGCTTCCTGCTCGGTGC
Source organism: Mycobacterium sp. (assembly GCF_032162605.1). Taxonomy (GTDB): domain Bacteria; phylum Actinomycetota; class Actinomycetes; order Mycobacteriales; family Mycobacteriaceae; genus Mycobacterium. Next base: position 804 of record NZ_JAVROT010000301.1, read on the forward strand.
CGACCAGAACGGTCGCGACGTCATGGTCCGGCTGCTGTACGGCGGACGGACGTCGATCTTCATCGGCGTTGCCGCAGCCGTCGTCACCACGGTGCTGGCGGTGCTCGTCGGTCTGCTGTGCGGCTACTACCGCGGCTGGATCGACTCCATCCTGTCCAGGGTCATGGACGTGGTCTGGGCGTTCCCGGTGCTGCTGCTCGGCATCGCGCTCGGCACGACGCTGGCGCTCGGCGGGCTCAAGATCGGTGGTCTTGCCATCGCAGGCGACTCGCTGTGGATTCCGATCATGATCATCGGGTTGGTCTACGTGCCCTACATGGCCCGGCCCATCCGAGGCGAGATCCTGGCACTTCGTGAGAAGGAGTTCGTCGAAGCCGCTGTCGCACAAGGCAAGGGACCGATCCGGATCATGGTCTCCGAACTGCTGCCCAACGTGGTGTCGACCATCATCGTGTTCTTCACCCTGAACATCGCCAACAACATGCTGCTGGAGTCGTCGCTGTCGTTCCTCGGCGCAGGCGTGCGTCCACCCAGCGCATCGTGGGGCACGATGATCGCCGACGGATACCAGAACATCTACACCGCGCCACATCTCACGATCGTTCCCGGCGCCATGATCGTGCTGACCGTGTTGTCGCTCAACGTGTTCGGTGACGGGCTGCGCGATGCACTGGACCCGCGGGCCAAGATCAGGCTGGAGCACTAACCATGTTGCGATTCGCCGCCAGGCGATTGATCGGGATGATCGCCGTCCTCTTCGCGATCTCGGTGATCGTCTTCCTCATCTTCAACGTCATCCCCAACTCCGATCCCGCGCAACGCATCGCGGGCAAGAATGCCAATCCGGCGCTGATCGCGCGGGTCAGCGCGGATCTCGGCCTCGACCAGTCACTGCCCGTGCAGTACCTGACGATGATGAAGAAGATCTTCACGGGTCAGCTGACGTCCTACGCGAGCTCGCAGAACGTCGGCGAACAGATCTGGAAGGGTCTCCCCGCCACGCTGTCGCTGTGCATCGGCGCCGCCGTCCTCTGGATGGCGCTGGCCGTCGTGTTCGGCTACCTCAGCGCGGTGCACGCGGGTAAGTTCACCGACCGGGCGCTGACCATCCTTGCGCTGGTGGGCATCTCGGTGCCGGTGTTCTGGCTCGCGGCGATCCTGTTGTACTACTTGAGCTTCAAGGCCCAGATATTCCCCACCAGCAGTTACGTGCCGCTGACCAAGAATCCGGGCCAGTGGGCGTATCACCTCGTGCTGCCGTGGATCACGCTCGCCGTGCTCTTCGTCGGGTTCTACAGCCGCGTACTGCGCTCCAACATGCTCGACGTGATGAACGAGGACTACGTTCGGACGGCGCGTGCCAAGGGCATCAGCGAGCGTCAGATCCGCATCAAGCACGTGCTGCGCAACTCGATGATTCCGATCATCACGCTGTTCGGGTTGGACTTCGGCGCGGTGGTCGGCGGCGGTGCGATCCTCACCGAAACGGTGTTCAACATCAATGGCGTCGGGCTCTATGCCGGGCAGGCGATCGGAAGCCTCGACCTGCCACCCCTCATGGGCGTCACGATGTTCGGCGCGTTCTTCATCGTGTTCTTCAACACGATCGTCGACGTCCTGTATGCCTTCCTGGACCCACGCATTCGACTCGGCGAGGCGGCACCCGCATGATCCTTTCCGTTCGTGACCTCAGCGTCCGCTTCGCCACCGACGGTGGAGTCGTGCGCGCGGTCGAAGGAGTCTCGTTCGATCTCGACAAGGGCGAGATCCTCGCGATCGTCGGCGAATCCGGATCCGGCAAGAGCGTGACCGCGCAGACGATCCTCGGCCTCACCCGTGCGCCCAACGCGACCATCACCGGCTCGGTCGAGTTCGACGGTCGCGATCTCAACGAACTGGACGACGACCAACTGCGCGATGTACGTGGCAAGCGCATCGCCATGATCTTCCAGGATCCGATGACGTCGCTGAACCCCGTCTACCGCATCGGCGATCAGATCGTCGAGATGATCAGAGCACACCACAAGGTGTCCAAGCGGGAGGCCCAAGAGAATGCCGTCGAGCTGCTGCGAACGGTGGGCATCCCCAATCCCGAACGCCGCGTTCACGATTACCCGCACGAGTTCTCCGGCGGAATGAGGCAGCGGGTCATGATCGCCATGGCCCTCGCACTGGATCCCGACGTACTGATCGCCGACGAGCCGACCACCGCGCTCGACGTCACCGTGCAGGCTCAGATCCTGCGTCTGCTCGACCGGCTCAACAGGGAGCGCGGGCTCGCGGTCGTGTTGATCACGCACGACCTCGGCGTGGTCGCCGAGATCGCCGACCGGGTCGCCGTCATGTACGCCGGGCAGATCGTCGAGGACGCCACGCTCGAGAACCTCTTCTACGATCCCCAGCATCCGTACACGTGGGGCCTGCTCGGCTCGCTTGCGCGGCTCGACCAGCCCCGTCCGGTGCGTCTGGCTCAGATCGTGGGGACACCACCGTCCCTGCTCAATCCGCCCACCGGCTGCCGATTCGCCCCACGCTGTCCACACGAGTTCGACAAATGTGCCGAGCCACCACCACTGCACGGCGACCGGTGCTGGCTGGAGCCCGCCGAGAAGCGACGGCTGCGGGACGTCGACGGTCGGATCGGGCTGCGGAAGGCGGTGACACCATGAGCGAGCCACTGCTCGAGGTGACCGACCTGGTCAAGCACTTTCCCATCAAGTCGGGGATCGTCGTCGACCGCGTGGTCGCCCACGTGAAGGCGGTCGACGGGGTCAGCCTCTCCATCAATGAGGGCGAAACCCTGGGACTGGTGGGCGAATCCGGCTGTGGTAAGTCCACGCTGAGCCGCACCATACTGCAGTTGATCACCCCGACGTCGGGATCCGTCCGGTTCTGCGGTGAGGAGCTGGTGGGCCGATCACGGCGCAGCCTGCGCCCGGTGCGGCGTCAGATGCAGATGATCTTCCAGGATCCCTACGCCTCCCTGAACCCACGCAAGCGCGTCGGCCAGATCATCGGGGAGCCCATCGAGCTGCACGGTCTGGCGAGTGGCCGCGACGTCAACAAGCGCGTGCAGGAGCTGCTCGACCGCGTCGGGCTGAGCCCGGAGCATGCGAGTCGCTACCCGCACGAGTTCTCCGGCGGACAGCGACAACGAATCGGCATCGCGAGGGCACTCGGGTTACGACCCAAACTCATCATCGCCGACGAGCCCGTCTCCGCACTGGACGTGTCCGTGCAAGCGCAGATCGTCAACCTGCTCAAGGATCTTCAGGAGGAGCTCGGCCTTTCGTACCTCTTCGTCGCGCACGACCTGGGCGTGGTCCGGCACGTGTCAGACCGCGTGGCCGTCATGTATCTCGGCCGGATCGTCGAAAGTGCGCCTGCTGCAACTCTTTACAATCATCCGGTGCACCCCTACTCCAATGCGTTGCTCTCAGCGGTGCCTATCCCCGATCCCAAGCTCAACGCCGAACGCGAACGGCTGGTGCTCGAGGGCGACGTCCCGAGCCCCATCGACCCTCCTTCCGGTTGCCACTTCCATACCCGCTGCCCGTGGGCCACCCAGGTGTGCGACGTCGACGATCCCGTGCTCGAGGAGATCGAGTCGGATCACCTCGCCGCCTGCCACCACCCACGAAACCTGTTGGAGCAGAACTGATCAGTGCGACGGTGCAGTCGCCGACGGCGAGGCCGCAGCGGCCGAGGAGGACGCCGCCGCGGCGGCCCTACCCTCGGGACTCTCAGCGGAGAATCCCGGTGTCTTTCCGGACGCTTCGCCCGAGTCACAGTTCAGCGACACGAGTACCTGGTTGGTCGCCGACCCCGAGCTGTCCGCCGGGGCCGGCACCGTCCTCGACACCTGGTTGACGACCATGCAGTCAGCCTTGGCATTGTGGTCACCGACGGTGGTCGAGACGACCGCCGTCATGCCTGCTCCGCTGATGGCAGCGGAGGCGTCACTGTACTTCTGACCTACCACGTTCGGTGCCGAACTCGCTTGAGCAACACCGGATCCGAGCAGAAGCGCGGTTGACGCAGTGGAGAGGGCAAGCACCGCGCCCGTACCGAGAGCCCGCATGTCACTTACCCGCCTTGAGGGCCGGCGAAGCGCTCGGCGACTGCTCCACCGAGTTCGGCGTCGTGAAGGTCGCCGTTGCGCCCATGGTCATGGCTTTGTCCGTCGGCTGCACGTAGACGGTGTTGGTCGGCGCATCGCCCGAGCTGGCCAGGTTGGTCCCCGTGGTGCCGTCCCCGTGGCCGTAGCCGAGACTCAACGCCCCCAAGGTGACGAACGCGGCTGCCCCGGCCAGCCCCAGTGCCTTCACGCGGCGACGATTCGCCTGCGATTCCTTATTTGTCATTCCTGGATTTGTCATTCCTGGATGTTGAACCGGACAACCGCGAATGCGCTGGAGCGTGGCTGTGACATTCCTTGCCACACCGTTGCTGACACAAGCGCTCTCACAGCGATTCGTACAGCGTCAGTACGGGAACTGAGACTGCTGTGGGTATTGCGACTGTTGTGGGTATTGAGGCTGCTGGTAGTACGGCGGTTCATAGGGCGTCGGCGTCTGGGTCACCGGGACCTGAATCGGGATCGGGATCGGCACGAACGGCACGGTGATGTAACTGGTCGTCATGGTCGGCGTTTCCGACGTCGTGGTGGTGGTGGTCGGTGGTGTCGTGGTCGTCGGTGGCGTCGTAGTAGTCGTGGTGGTCGTGGTGGTGGTGGTGGTCGGTTGGGTCGTGGTGACCGTCGTCGGCGCCGGCCGCTCCACGGTCACCGTCTCCGTCGGCGGTGGGGGCGGCGCTGGGGCTTCGCTGGTCACTGTGATCGCGTTCTGCGGCGGCGCTTCGGTGACGGGGGGCGGCGGCGGCGCGACGCTCGTCGGTGGTGGCAACGGTGGCGAGGTGGCGGTGACCGGTGCGCGAGTCGGCGTGGGTCGCGTTTCGTCGGTGGCACTGGTCAACGCGATGGCGACCCCGCCGACGGCCACCACGGCGATCATGGCGGCCACGCCGAAGATCAACAGTGGTAGCCGTTGCCACGACGACCGCGGTTCGTCTTCTCTACGAGGGTGATACTGCGCTACGACGCGCGTGGCGCCGGAGTCCGCGTACGGGTCGGCGTAGGGATCCTCGCCGGTATATGGCTCGGGCTCTCCGAGTGCGTCGTCGTCCTGGGACCAGGCCAGCGCGCGGAAGGTCGACGATCCGGGCGCCGCGTCACCACCGACGACCGCATCGGTGATCAGTGCGGTCGGCGCCACGCCGGTCTGCGCATCGGCGTCGACGCCGTATGCGGCGAAGAGCGCGGCGCCCACTGCGGCGTCGAGTGCCGGGTGCGGCGTCGTCACCAGCGGTGATCGGTCACCCTCGGACAGCCTGCGGGTGATCAACGGAATGCGCGCGCCGCCGCCCACTGCGACCACCGCGGAGACGTCGGCGAACGCAATTCGGTTTCGCGACAGGGAATCATCCAGTCCGGACAGCACGCCCGCAAGCGGCACCTCCATCAACGCGTCGAGTTCGTCCCTGGTGACCCGAACCGTGGACTGATGTCCTGGCAACTCGACGCGGATGTCCGCCACCGACGATTCGGAGAGTTCCTCCTTGGCCAGCCTGCACTCCTCGCGCAGCCGGGTCAGCGAACCGACCGACGCGGTGCCCGCGGGATCGACGTCGCCCGCGACCGCGTCGAGCACGTGCGCAAGGAGGGCCTGGTCGATCTGGTCGCCGGAGAAGTCCGTCAGGCGCGTGGTCTCGATCGGCTCGAATGACGCCGCGGCGTCCGCCAGGGTGACGCTGGTGCCACCACCCCCGAAGTCGAGAAGAGCGACCACACCACGAACGGGAAGGCCGGGATTGGCACCCAGCGCCGTCAGCGAGGCGACGGTATCGGACACGAGCCGGGCGGGAGTTCCGTTCGGCGCAAGGTTCGGCTTGGTGCGCATGGCGTCGCGAAGCGCGCGCAGGGTGGCGCCGTTCCAATGCGCGGGGACGGCGATGGCGATCGGAGATAACGGGTCCCCGCCGGTTTCGGTGACCATCGCGTCGAGCGCCTCTACCATCAACAGGTCGGCGCTGTAGGACGTGCCGTCGGACGCGATCAGCGGTACCGGGTCTCCGACGCGTTCCACGAAGCCACTCAGCACCTGCCCGGCCACAGGCAGCACGGATCGCCGCGTGACTGGTGGATTGCCCACACGGGCGGCGACCAGGTTGGTCGTCCCGATCGACAACCCCAATGGGTCGCTCATAACGCCGTTCACGATAGCCCGCCCGCCGCAGGAGACGCGACAGACACTCCGAGGAGACGCCGGCGAACAGCGTTCTCGCAGCTGGGTTTTGGCTTCACAGCTTTGCACAGCAACGCTGAATCCATTGCGCCGAAGACGATCGGGGACGACGGCGGCCGCGGCGGTGACGGTGTCGCAAAGCCGGCGACAACGCCTGTCACCAGCTTGAACGGCATCATCCAGTCGATGAGCCCGACCAGGGATTTCGGCGGGCCGGTGGATTCGCCTGCCGTCTGCGCGAACTTAGCCTGGACCGTGGCCCGGACGGCCCTCTGTGAACCGGATGGCAAACGGCGTGGCGGCCATCGGCGGAATTCAATCGGTCCAGATGGGTGAATCGTGGCGATTTGACGTACACGTCAACGACACTCGCGGCAGATCGCTGTGCGGCCGACGGTCATTGTGTTGCAATGGCGGCCATGGGTGACATCGAAGACATTCAGCGAGTCAAGTACCGGTATCTGCGCGCGCTCGACACGAAGCACTGGGGCGAGTTCGCCGACACGCTCACCGAGGACGTGATCGGCGACTACGGCGAGTCCCTCGGCGAGGAGCACCACTTCACGGACCGAGCGACGCTGGTCGAGTTCATGCGCGACTCGATGCCCGCCGACGTGATCACCGAGCACCGGGTGACGCACCCCGAAATCGACGTCGACGGCGACGAGGCAACCGCCATCTGGTACCTGCAGGACAAGGTGATCGTCCCGAAATTCGATTTCATGCTGATCGGGGCGGCCTTCTATCACGACCGCTACCGGCGAACCGCCGACGGTTGGAAGATCAGCGTGACCGGATACGACCGGACCTACGACGCCTCGTTGTCTACCAAGGCTCTCGACTTCAACGTGAAAGCAGGTCGGGCCGTTCACATTTGATGTTGGAAGCGGCGATCTACTTGGAAACGACGATCAGCGCGCCAGGTCGCAGCCACTTCATGATCCCGACCAACGCGGCGTCGTCGATCGCGACACACCCGGCCGTCGGTCCACCGTCAGTGGTATGCAGAAAGAACGCCCCGCCGTTTCCGGGGACCCGTTCCTTGTTGACGCCCATCACCACCGCGTGCTTGTACTGCGGGATCTGAAGATTCTCCGTCCCGCTGCTGGGATTGGTGTCGAACGTGCACTGCGACTTCTTGCAGACCTGCATGGTGTTGTAGGTGGCACTCTTCATGTCACCGTCCCACCAGTGGTCTGGACCCACCTGAACGTACTGCAGACCGCCGCCGGGATTGGCGGCGGTGCCGAAGGCGAAGTCGAGGGTGAAGATGCCCATCGGCGTGAGCATCTGACCATCGTGCGTCTGCGGCGCCATGCCCGCTGCACCGACATGGGCAGGGATCCCTGCGGCAACGGCTTGCCAGCCTGCTGCCGTCCGCTCGTAGACGTCGACCTTTGCGTCCGAACCGCCAACGCCCACAACGGAAATGACTTGGGTCGCGTTACCGACGCTTGGCGCGAACCACGGCAACGGCTCCGCACGTGCGACCGGCGCCGCGACGAGACCGATGACCACCGCGCACAGCGAGATCAGCAATCGGCGCACGGCTTCAACGTCACCACACCGCTGCGCTCTAGGTCAAGTAAAGGTTTAGCAACGATCTGATGCGACGCCAATCGAACTCCGGCCGAACGATTTTCGCGGACATCCGTTCGAGATGACATGCTCGGCTAGGTTGGTCGCCATGGAGTCAATGCGACGGCCCCGCCTCCGCAACAGAGGAATCCGCCAGATCGGTGCGGGTCTCGGCACACTGGACCGCGAGATCTTCGACGCCATCGCCGAATCCCCGAGCCCGCTGCTCGACGCCGTCATGCCGAGGCTGACGTCGGCCGCCGACCATTCGAAACTGTGGTTCGCGATCGCGGCCGTGCTGGCCGCCTCGGGTAACAAGTCTGCGCAACGAGGCGCATTGCGGGGCGTCGTCGCACTGGGCGCGACGAGCTTGTTCACGAATCAAGTGGCCAAGCGGGTATGGAAGCGCCCGCGACCGAACTCTTCGCTGGTTCCGCTCGTTCGCCTGTCCCGACGGATGCCGACCTCCAACTCGCTGCCTTCGGGTCATTCGGCGAGCGCGGCCGCCTTCGCCGTCGGCGTCGGCCTGGAGAGCGCGCCGCTGGGATTGGGCCTGGCGATGCTCGCCGGGCTCGTCGGCATCTCCCGGGTGGCCACGGGCGCGCACTTCCCCGGCGACGTCCTGGCTGGATTCGGCATCGGTGCGGCGATCGCCGTGATGGGCGCGAAGGTCGTCCCGCCCATCATCGAGGCCCGCATCCCCACCGCCGACCCCCTGCGGGTGGACACTGCGCCCCGGCCGGACGGCGCAGGCGTGGTGCTCGTCATCAACCCCGCTTCCGGCAGCGGCACCGGTGCCCGCGTCATGGACGAGGTGCGCGGGGCGCTTCCTCGGACAGAGATCGTCGAAGTCGGCCATGGCGACGACATCACCGAAGCCCTCCGGTCGGCGGCCGGGCGCGCCGAGGTGCTTGCCGTCGGCGGCGGCGACGGGACGGTCTCCGCCGCGGCGGGTGTCGCCCTGGAGACGAAACTTCCGCTGGCCGTGTTTCCCGGCGGCACGTTCAACCACTTCGCGAAGGACATCGGCTGCGAGACCGTGGGCCGAACCGTCGAGGCGATCCGCAAGGGCGACGTCTCGTGCGTGGACGTGTTGCGGCTCAACGAGACCGAGACCGTGATCAACACGGCCAGCATCGGGGACTACCCGGCCTTCGTGCGGACCCGGGAGAAGCTCGAGCACAAGATCGGCAAGCCGCTCGCTGGCGCATATGCGATGTTCCACACGATCCGGCGCTATCGACCGATCCGGATCAAGTACGACAACAAGACGCTGCAAACGTCGCTGTTCTTTCTGGGGAACTCCGTGTACCTCCCGGCGGGTTTCGCACCTTCGCGGCGGACCAAGATGGACGACGGGCTCATGGACGTCCGCATCCTCGAGAGCGGACGCAGGTTCAGCA
>NZ_JAVROT010000302.1:0-4068 GCF_032162605.1 Mycobacterium sp.
GGACACCGCAGGGTTGATCGACCCGGCGATCCAGTGGTCGACCGACGAAGCGTCACCCTCCGGACTGGCTTACTTCGGCGGTTCCTTATGGGTCGCGGCCCTTCGCGGTCAGCGACTCTTCCAGATACCGGTCGGGGCCGACGGCTCGCTGGGCACTCCGGCGCCGCTGTTTGTCGGGCAGTACGGGCGTCTGCGGACAGTTGTTGCTGCACCGGACGGCACGCTTTGGTTCACCACCAGCAACCGCGACGGTCGGGGCAGTCCCCGCGACGGCGACGACCGGATCCTCCAGTTCCGGCCCTGAGCCGACCGTCCGGCATCCGTCCACGTGTTCAAGGGTGGCGAAAGAAGACGTAAGTGTGATCGCCGGCGGTCGCATCGAAGGTGGCGCTCAGCCCAGCGGGGCGAGCGGGTAGATGATCGGGGCCTGTGCCGAGTCCGGCGGCGCGATGGCCTTGACCTGCCCGCCCTGGATCTGGACCAGCATCGGGTTGAGCGCGGTGTTGTTGTGGAAATGGTCGCCGTCCGATGCAAACTTGATCGGTCCGTAGAAGGTCGTCAGGTCGGTGGCGGCGATCAGGTCGTTCAGCTTGCCCCGGGCGTCCTCGGACAGCGAGGGCGTCTCACCCAGCTTCTCGACCGCGGCCTGCAGCACCTGCCCGGCGGCGCTGCACCCGGCGGCGGTGTAGTCCGGTGGCGAGCCGTGCGCCTGCTCGAATGCGTTCGCATAGTCGGCGGCCGAGCCGAATAGGTCGTCACGGAAGGACGCGGTCGGCAACCAGACTGAGATCCCCATCACGCCGTCGGCGCGGCGGCCGAGTGCCTTCGCGAAGGAGGCATCGGTGATCCCGTAGTGCTCGATGATCGCCTTCGGGGTGTAGCCGGTCGCGGCCAGCGCATTCACGAAGTCGACCAGAAGGACGTCGTGGCCGCCGACTGCCACAATGTCGGGCCGTTGCGCCGCGACCACGTTGGCGACCGGCGCCAGGTCGGCGTTCGGCGGAAACAGCGAGAAATGCACGACATTCAGCCCGGCGTCCTCAGCCCCCTTGCGGAAGCCCTGGGCGGTGTCGTCGGAGAACGGCTCGTTGGCGCCGACGACCGCCGCCGTCGCCGGCTTGGTCGTCGCAGTGTCCACGATCGACTGGATCGAGCGGGCCGCCGTGGTGTCGACGGCGGGAATGACGCCGAAAGTGAACGCGGGCTGCTTCTTCCAGATGCTGGGAGACTCCGCCGAACCGGCGATGCACGGCACCCGGTACTTGGCGCAGATCGGGTCCATCGCGATCTGCACGCCGCTGGTGTACGCGCCGAAGATGGCGTTCACGCCTTCCTGGGTGGCCAGCCGGGACGTCGCGTCGGCGGCGGTGCCAGGATCGCTCTTACAGTCCTGCACGATCAAGTCGACTTTGTACTTCTTGTCGCCGATCGACAGCCCGCCCTTTTTGTTTACCGTGTCGGCCCAGAGCTGGTATCCGCGCTGGGCGATCTGTCCACCGGTCGCGGATTCGCCGGACAGCTCGAGCACGGCGCCGACCTTGAACGTGTCGGTCCCGCCGTTGCCCGTGTCGCCGCCGCACGCGGCGAGCAGGCTCGGGCCGGCAACCACGCCGCCCACCACGAGACCGGTCCGGGTGAGAAAGCGTCGACGGTTGATGTAGGTGGGCATGATCATTCCTCTCGAGTCGCCCTTGCGGGCTGCGGACCGAGGCCGTGCATCGTTCAGCGGCCCCCCAGATAAAGGTGCATGAGCTCGCGGTCGTCCTCCACGTCGGCGGGTGTGCCTTCAAACCGGTTCTGGCCCGCCACCAGGACGTACATCCGGTCGGCCACCCGCAACGCCTCGCGGATGTTCTGCTCGATCATGACCACGCCCACGCCGCGCCGGGCGAGCTCGGCGGCGCGTACCAGGACGTCACCGACCAGCTTGGGCGACAGGCCGGCGGACGGCTCGTCGAACAGCAGGAACCGTGGGCTCAAGATGAGCGCGCGGGCGATCGACAGGATCATCTGCTCGCCGCCGGACAGCTGGCCGGCCTGCACGTCATACCGCTCGCGCAGCCGCGGGAACTCCTCCAGCAGCTCCTCGATTCGCCGGTCCAGCCGCTTTCGGGAGCGGATCGTATAGCCGCCGATGCGCAGGTTGTCGCGCACCGAGAGCTGTGGGAACACGCCGCCGCCCTGCGGCATCATCGCGAGCCCGCGGCCCAATGTGCGATGAGACGGCAGATGGGTGAGATCGTCGTCGTCGATCCTGATGCTGCCCGCCCACGGATCGATCACTCCCACCATCGCTTTCAGCAGGGTGCTCTTCCCACAGCCGTTCGGCCCGAAGATGCAAGTGACCTCGCCGGTGCGAGCGGTCATCGACACCTGGTGCAGGATCTGCACGCTGCCATACCCCGCGTCGAGGCCGTCAACCGTGACTACGCTGTCGCGGGAGTCGCTGCCCTGGTGTTCACTCACTCCGCCGACACCCCCAAGTACGCCTCCATCACGTGCGGATCGTGCGAGATCTCCTCAAAGCTGCCCTGCGCCACGATCTTTCCGGCATCCATCACGATGATCCGGTCGCAGATGTCCTGCGCGAGTTCCATGTCGTGCTCGATCACCAGGAACGTCGTGCCCCCGTCACGCAGCGTGCGAATGGCGTCCAGCATGATCTGGCGCAGGCGCGGGTGTACCCCGGCGGCGACCTCGTCCAGCAGCGCGACTTTCGGCTTCTGCATCAGCACCCGACCCATCTCCAGCAGCCGCTGCTGTCCGCCGGACAAGGTGCTCGCGAGGTCGTCGGCGACCTGACTGAGCTCCAGGCGCTCCAGTACGGCGTCCGCGTCGGCCCGGGCGTTGTTCCAGTCGAACTGCACCGCGGCGGTCCAGAGGTTCTCCCGCACAGTCATGTTCACGAACAGCGCTGGGATCTGGAAGGTGCGTCCCAGGCCGGCGCGGGCTATTCGGTAGGGAGCGAGCCGGGTGATGTCCCGGCCGAACAGCGAGATGGTGCCGGCGTCGGGCTTCAGGGCACCGGTGAGCAGGTTGAACAGTGTGCTCTTCCCGCTGCCGTTCGGCCCGATGATGCCGACGATCTCCGCCTGCTCGGTGTCGAACGTGACACCGTCGACCGCGCGGATGCCACCGAAGGAGCGGAACAGGTCGTCGACCACAAGCACCGTCATTGTCTGGCCTCCTCGGTCTCGCTGTCCGTTCGCCGGGGCACGACGTCGCCGCGGGCGCGGCCGAGCAGCTGGCGTACCAGCCGCATCCGTCGTACTCGCCGGCCGGCGCTGACCAGCCCGTCGGGCAGAAACAGCACGAAGGCCATCACCAGCACGCCGACGACGATGATGTAAGCGGTCGTCTCGCCGTAGCTGACCCGGAGCTGTTCGTCGAACAGGTACAACACGGTCGCGCCGAGCGCCGGACCCCACGCGTGCCCGAGCCCGCCGACGAGCACCATCACCACCAGCTGATCGGTGATGATGGTGTTCAGCACGCTGGCCGGGTTGATGAACGTGATCCAGTAGGCGTTGATGCCACCCAGCACGGCCGGAATGATCGCGCTCAGTACGAAGGCCGCGATCTTGACCAGCGTGGTGTTGATGCCCTGCGCGCGGGCGGCGATCTCGTTGTCGCGTACCGCCTTCACCCGGAAACCGAACCGGGACCGTTCCAGCAGCACATAGCACACGGCGTATGAGATCGCCGCGGCGGCGAGCATCGTGTAGTAGAAGAAGTTGTCGTCGTTGCGGATCGGCGTCGTGAGTCCGCCGGAGCCACCGGTGAAGTGGAGGACTGTGGTGAGCTCGCGTACCGCCTCGGCCAGCGCCCAGGTCGCGATGGCGAAGTACGCGCCCTTCAGCCGCAGCGCCGGCCAGCCGACCAGCGCCGCAACGGCGCCGGCGACCACGGCCGCCACCGGCAGGGTCGCCCAGAAGTTCCAGCCGTGCTCGGCCTGCATCAGGATCGCCGTGGTGTACGCGCCGATGCCGAAGAATGCGACATGGCCGAAGCTGATATAGCCGGCGTACCCGCAGATCACGTTCCAGGACAGCGCGAGTCCGGCCCACA
>NZ_JAVROT010000303.1:0-11097 GCF_032162605.1 Mycobacterium sp.
GCCCGTCGGGGGCGTCGGCGGTCCGCCCTGATGTGGCGGGCCCTGCGGCGCGGGTGCACCGAAGCCGCCGGTCGACGGCCCGGTGGGGTAGCCACCGTATTGCTGCGGCGGGTAGCCGCCACGCTGCTGCGGACCCTGCTGCTGCGGAGGGCCGCCGTGCTGCGGCTGTCCCTGAGGCTGTCCCTGCGGCAGTCCCTGAGGCTGTCCTTGAGGCTGTCCGTAGTAGGGCCCCGGCGCGCCGTACTGGCCGTAGGGTTGCTGTTCGTACTTGGGTTTCGGCACCGGCGCGGTGATGACTTCGGCGTCCAGGAGCAGGGCCGTGACCGCGACGATGGCCTGCAGCAACGTGAAGGCGACCATCAGGTAGGCGGCCCAGCCGAGGTTGCCCGCACCGATGGTGATCACACCGGCGAGGACGACCAGGAACCCGAGGACCGTCAGGACCGCCACGATGGCGAAGTGGCTCTTCTGCTTCGGCACCAGACCGACACCCGCCAACAGGCCGGCCAGGATGCCGAGCAATGGCCCGAGCGCTGTGCCGCTGTCGAGCGCGAACGTTGTGAGGTAGATGGCCAGACCGAACACCGCCACCGCGATGTCGAGGTACAGGGGAAGCTTGCTGGGCCCCGCCGGGGCGGCCTCCTGAACCTGACCGAACTGCTGAGTGGGCGTGCTGTACTGCGCCGCCGGCGGCCCGGACGGGTATCCGGGGTTACCGGGCTGACCGGATGGATACGACATGTCCCCTCCTGTGATGGGCGATTCGACCACCCACGCTAGCGCACCCGCCGACGGAAGCCGGTCCCGTCCGCGCGGCGACGGCCCCATGTCGGCCGGTGAGCAAACATGCGGCGGTCAGACGGTGACGAGCACTGACTGGCTGTGCGAATCCTTTTCGGACTCCTCGATTTCGCGCACCAGCGGTAGCACGTTCGCACCGAAGTACTCGATCTCCTCCTGGAAGTGGAGGAAGCCACCGAGAATCAGGTCGACGCCACGTTTGCGATAGCCGGCGATGCGCTCGGCGATCTGCTCCGGTGTGCCGATCAGCTGCGTGCGGAAACCGTCGTTGTACTGCACCAGGTCCTCCAAACTGGAGTCGGCCCACATCCCGCGCTTGTCGCCCGTCGCGCTGCCCGCCTGCTGGACGGCGTCGCGGAAGCCCTCGACCGCGGGCTTGTTGGCCTTCTCGATGATCTCGCGGAGCGTCTCCTTCGCCTCCCTTTCGGTATCGCGGGCGATGATGAACCCGTTGAGCCCGACGCTGACCTCGCGGTCGACGCTGCGGGCGTGGTCGCGCACCTCGACGACCTGCTCGGTCAGCCCAGCGAAGTCCTTGCCGTTGGAGAAGTACCAGTCGGAGTACAGGCCGCCGTTGCGACGGGCGGCCGTCGAGTTGCCGCCCTGGAAGATCTCCGGGTTGGGCCGCTCGGGCGTGTTCAGCGGCTTCGGCTTCAGCGTGAAGTCGTGGATGCGGTAGAAGTCGCCGCGGAAGTCCACGTCGTCCTCGGTCCAGATCCTGCGCAGCACCTGAAGGAACTCGGCGCTGCGGCGGTAGCGCTCGTCATGCTCGAGCCACGGCTCGCCAAGGTGGGTGAACTCGTCCTTGAACCACCCGGAGACGACGTTGACGGCGAAGCGGCCATTGCTCAGATGATCCGCGGTGGCACCGAGCTTGGCCAGCACCGCGGGTTGCCACAGCCCCGGGTGGACCGCGGCGATGACCTTGAGCCGCTCGGTCGCCAGCAACAACGCCAGCGAGAAGCTGGTCGACTCGTGCTGGTACTCGGCGCCGTAGCTGGCCTCGTAGCGGACCTGCGACAGCGCGTACTCGAAACCGTTGTTCTCGGCGGTCTGCGCCAGCTTCTTGTTGTACTCGTAGTTCCAGTCGGTGCGCTGCTCGATGTCGCTGGTCACCAGACCACCGCTGACGTTGGGCACCCAGTAGGCGAACTTGACGTGGTCGGCGATGCGTTCGGTCGTCATGGTCTGCCATCCCAACAAGCACTGCGACGCGCGTCACCCCTAACGATCCGCCAGATTTCAACGGCGGTCCGCTCACATGACTGCGCGGACGGCCTCTTCGAAACCGATGACGTGCGCGAGTGTGAGCGCCGCTGCGGAGTCCGCGTCACCGGCCACGATGGCATCCAGGAGCGCAGCGTGTTCGCGGACGTGGCCGGCGACGTCGGGTAGGCGGTCGAGGAACAAGCACCAGATCCGGGCGGCGTGAGCGTCGAGGCTGACCAGGATCTGTTCCAGATGCGGGTTACCCGATGCGCGGTAGATCTCGCGGTGCAGAAAGACGTCTTGACGCAGAACCTGGCGAGGATCGTCGGTTCCGTCGATCCCCGCGACTCCCGCGGACAGTGCGGACAGCCGCGTGCGGGTTTCCGCCGTTGCCGACCTGGCGGCCCTGGCAGCCGCAGTCGGTTCCAGTTGTCTGCGGATCTCGGAGATGTCGGCGAGGTCGGTCATGTCCACGGCGGTGGCGAAGGTGCCGCGTCGGGGGTAGGCGACCACCAGCCGGTCGCGTTCGAGGCGCTTGAGTGCCTCCCGAACAGGCGTCCGGCCCACGCCCAGTTCTGCGGCCAGATGGTCGTCGTTGATGGGCGCGCCCGGTCGGATGTCGAGCATGACCAAGCGGTCGCGCAGAACCTCGTAGGCGCGATCGGCATTGGTCTCCGCGCCGCTGTCGGCATCCAAGAAGGAGAACTCCGGCAGGGTCATCGCCGCCCCTTCCCGCCTCGACCGGCCTGTTGACGTGGACGGCTTCTGATCATAATCTAGACCGCGATTGATATATCAGTAAGCGGTTGACTGGAATGTCAGAAGGGCGACGATGAGTCTCGACTCGGCAGGCCTGACTCGATCCACCGCGGCCCGACCCGGATCAGACCTGCCTGACCATCCTGAATTCCTCTGGCGCACAACGGAGCCGAAGAAGTCCTACGACGTCGTCATCGTCGGCGGAGGCGGGCACGGACTGGCCACGGCCCATTATCTGGCGAAGAACCACGGCATAACCAACGTCGCCGTGCTCGAGCGAAGCTGGCTTGCCGGCGGCAACATGGCCCGCAACACCACGCTGATCCGGTCCAACTACCTGTGGGACGAGAGCGCGCGCATCTACGAGCACGCACTCAAGCTGTGGGAGGGCCTCGAGGAGGACCTCGACTACCCGATCCTGTTCAGCCAGCGCGGCGTGCTCAACCTGGCACACAGCCTGCAGGACGTGCGGGACAGCGTCCGGCGCGTGGAAGCCAACAGGCTCAACGGCATCGACGCCCAGTGGGTGGACCCCGACGAGGTCAAGAAGCTATGCCCAATCGTCAACGTCTCCAACGAGATCCGCTATCCGGTACTCGGCGCGACGTATCAACCCCGCGCCGGCATCGCCAAGCATGACTACGTCGCCTGGGGTTTCGCCCGCCGCGCCGACCAGGCCGGGATCGACATCATCCAGAACTGCGAGGTCACCGGATTCGTCACCACCGGCGAGAGGGTGGCCGCGGTACACACCAGTCGCGGCGACATCGCCGCGGGACAGGTGGTGTTGTGCGCGGCCGGGCACACGTCGACGTTGACCGACATGCTCGGCATCCGGACGCCCTTGCAGAGCCATCCGCTGCAGGCACTGGTCTCCGAACTGCTCGAGCCGGTACACCCGACGATCGTGATGTCGAATGCGGTGCACGTGTACGTATCCCAAGCGCACAAGGGTGAACTCGTCATGGGCGCAGGAGTGGACTCCTACAACGGGTACGGCCAGCGTGGGGCGTTCCACATCATCGAGCGCCAAATGGCTGCCGCCGTCGAGTTGTTCCCCGTCTTCGCCAGGGCGCATCTGCTACGCACGTGGGCCGGCATCGTCGACGTATGCCCCGACGCCTCCCCGATCGTCGGCCGTGCCCACTACGAGAACCTGTACCTCAACGCCGGTTGGGGCACAGGTGGATTCAAGGCGACGCCAGGTATCGGCTGGTGCCTGGCCGACACGATCGCCAACGACGCGCCCCACGAGTTCATCGCCCCGTTCAGCCTCGATCGGTTCGTCACCGGCGCGCTGGTCGACGAGCACGGCGCTGCCGGCGTCGCGCACTGAATCAGCCAGCCTCCCATCCGAATACAGGAGCGACCCCTATGCAACTCATCGAGTGCCCATGGTGCGGGCCGCGAGAGGAAACCGAATTCCATTACGGCGGACAGGCTCACGTGCCCTACCCGGCCGATCCGCAGGCACTGACCGACGAGCAGTGGGCCCACTACGTCTTCTTCCGCAACAACCCCAAGGGGCCGTTCGCCGAGCGGTGGAGTCACAGCGCAGGATGCCGACGCTGGTTCAACGCCGTCCGCGACACCGCCACCTATCGATTCCACGCCGTCTACCGCCCCGACGAGCAGAAGCCGACGATCCGATGAACGCGGCCTTCCGCATCCCACGGGGCGGGCGCGTCGACCGCGACAGCACCCACACCTTCTTCTTCGACGACCGGGAACTGACGGGGCATGCCGGCGACACCCTCGCCTCCGCCCTCCTCGCCCATGGCATCCATCATGTGAGCACCAGCATCAAGTTCGGCCGCCCACGAGGCATCACCGCAGCATGGGCCGAAGACACCGGCAGCCTGGTCCAGATCGAGGACCCGTTCCCGGAACCCATGTTGCTCGCGACCACGATCGAACTCTTCGACGGTCTGGTGGCGCGGGGCATCCCCGGCCAGGGCCGCCTCGCGGAGACCGCCGACACCGCGAAGTACGACGCCACCCACGTCCACGCCGACGTCCTCGTCGTCGGCGCGGGGCCGTCCGGGATTGCGGCCGCGCTGACCGCCGCCCGGGCTGGTGCAAGAGTCGTCCTGCTCGACGAGCAGACCGAAGCCGGTGGTGCGCTGCTTGCCAGCAGCGACGCCATCGACGGAAGGCCGGCCGTGCAGTGGGTGGCCGACGCCGTCGCCGAGCTGAGCACCTACGGCGACGTCCTACACTTGCAGCGCACCACCGCATTCGGACACTACGACGACGGCTTCGTGCTGGCCTTGCAGCGGCGCACCGATCACCTCGGGACCCAAGCGCCTGCGGCCGTCAGCAGGCAGCGGGTGTGGCGGGTCCGGGCCAGGCGAATCGTGTTGGCCACCGGCGCGCACGAGCGGCCCGTCGTGTTCTCCGACAACGACCGACCCGGGATCATGCTCGCCCACAGCGCGCGGGCGTTCCTGCATCGCTACGGCGTCACGGTCGGTGAACGGGCCGTGGTGTTCACCACCAATGACAGCGCGTATCTCGCAGCCGTCGACCTGCACGACGCCGGCGTCCGAATCAACGCGATCGTCGACGCTCGCGCCGAGGTGGCGCCCCACCTGCACGACCAATGCGCCGCGCGCGACATCACGATCCAGCTCGGCTCCGTCGTGAGTGGAACGCGCGGAGAGGCACGCATCAGCCACGCCGTCGTGGACCGGCTCCGCGGCGACGCCGACCCGGTCGCCGTGCCCTGCGACGCGCTACTCGTCAGCGGTGGCTGGAATCCGGCGGTGCACCTGTTCAGCCAGGCACGCGGACAGCTGCGCTACGACGACGCTCTTGGAGCGTTCGTGCCCGGTGCGTCACTCGCCGGGGTCAGCGTCGTCGGCTCGGCCAACGGCATCTTCGACCTGCCGGCGTGCCTGCGCAGCGGCAGGGAGTCGGCCGTCTCGGCGCTGGCCGACCTGGACTTCACCGCGCCGTCGGAACCGATTGCAGGCGAGGCCGATTCGGTTGGAAGAGAATCAGCCGGTCTCGTGCTGTGGCAGGTACCCGATCCGAAGGGCACGACGAATCAGTTCGTCGACCTTCAGCGCGACGCCACCGTGGCGGATCTGGTCCGTGCGGTGGGCGCCGGGATGCGCTCGATGGAGCACGTGAAGCGCTACACCACCATCGGCACCGCCCACGATCAGGGCAAGACCTCCGGGGTCATCGCGTCGGGGATCACCTCCGAGCTTCTCGGAGTGCCCATGGCCGAAATCGGGGTCACCACCTTCCGGCCGCCGTATACGCCAGTGGCGTTCGCCGCACTGGCCGGTCGCGTCCGGGGTCGCAGGTACGACCCGGAACGGGTCACTGCGGTGCACGACTGGCACGTGAACCGGGGAGCGGTCTTCGAGGACGTGGGTCAGTGGAAGCGTCCGCGTTTCTACCCGCTGTCAGGCGAGGACACGGAGACCGCAGTCCTGCGCGAATGCGCCGCCGTCCGCGGTGGCGTCGGCATCCTCGACGGCTCGACGCTCGGCAAGATCGACGTCCAGGGACCCGATTCGGGCGCGTTCCTCGACCTGCTCTACACCAACATGATGAGCACGCTCAAGGTCGGCATGGTGCGCTACGGCGTGATGTGCGGCGTGGACGGCATGGTCATCGACGACGGCACCGTGATGCGGTTGGCCGAAGACCGCTACCAGGCCTTCACCACCACCGGTGGCGCCGCCCCGATTCTCGACTGGATGGAGGAATGGCTTCAGACCGAGTGGCCGCACCTGCGCGTCCGGCTCACCTCTGTCACCGAGCAGTGGCACACCTTTGCGGTGGTCGGGCCGAAGTCGCGCGACGTCGTCGGCGCCGTGTTCGGTGACCTCGACGTCAGCAATGACGCGTTCCCGTTCATGGCGTGGCGTGACACCGAGCTCGACGGCGTCCACGTCCGTGTCGGTCGCGTCAGCTTCTCCGGCGAGCTCGCCTACGAAGTCAACGTCATGGGCTGGTACGCAACGACGTTGTGGGAGCGGCTGATCGACGCGGGTGCGCCCCATGGGATCACCCCGTATGGGACGGAGACCATGCACGTGTTGCGCGCCGAGAAGGGCTTCCCGATCATCGGGCAGGACACCGACGGCACCGTCACCCCGCAGGATCTCGGCATGAACTGGGTGGTGTCGAAGAAGAAGGTCGACTTCCTCGGCAAGCGATCATTCACCCGCAGCGAGAACCTCAGCCCAGCGCGCAAGCAGTTCGTCGGACTGCTACCGGTCGACGCCGAGACCGTCCTGCCCGAGGGATCGCAGATCATCGAAGCCCCCGAAGACGGTGTGCCACCGCCCATCCCGGTGCCGATGCTGGGGCACGTCACATCCAGCTACCGCAGCGCTGCCCTCGGCCGACCATTCGCGCTGGCATTGGTCAAGGGCGGGCACGCTCGCATCGGAGACACCCTCAGCGTGCCGGTGGACGGGACTCTGGTGCCGGTGGAGGTCACCCGCTCCGTCCTCTTCGACCCAGAAGGAGCGCGCCGCGATGGCTGACACCCTGACCCGACGAAGCCCGTTGCAGGGCTGGAAATCACGCTTCGCGCACATGCCGGAGTCGGCACGAATCATCGAGGTGCCGTTCATCGCGATGGTCGACCTGTGGGTCGATCCGACGGGGCCCGGCGCAGCCGAAGCCGCCGACGTCCTCGGGGTGACCTCGTTGCCGACCATCCCCTGCACGACGATCGACGGCCGGGACGCGACGGTGATCTGGTTGGGTCCTCAGGAATGGCTGGTCACGTCGGGCAGCCGCGGGGGCGAGGATCTCGAGACTCGGTTGCGCGAGCGGCTGAGCGAGCACGGTGGCGCCGCGGTGGACGTCTCGGCTCAGCGGACGACCGTGCGGCTGCGCGGTGCGCGCGCCCGGGACGTGTTGGCCAAGGGCTGCTCACTGGATCTACATCCGACGGTGTTCGGTCGCGGTGCGGCTGCTCAGACCATGCTCGGCCTTGCCGTCGTCGTCCTGCTTCCACTGAGCGACAACGGGACCGATTATCAGATCCTGGTCCGGTCGTCGTTCGCCGGCTACCTCGCCGGGTGGCTGCTGGACGCCGCGGAGGAATTCGGCGTCGACTGGTAGTGGTCTTGCGTGCTCGGCGACGGTCGATACCTGCCCGAGCGGGTGCCACCTTGCGCTTACGGACTGGAACACGTTCTAATTCTGGTCATGAACTACGGGCTCGTACTCTTCACCAGCGACCGCGGGATCGCGCCGGCTGCTGCCGCCAAACTCGCCGATGACCATGGTTTCGAGACGTTCTACGTACCCGAACACACCCACATCCCGATCAAGCGCGAAGCCGCCCACCCCACCACAGGGGACGAATCGCTGCCCGACGACCGCTACATGCGCACGCTGGACCCGTGGGTGTCGCTGGGCACGGCCGCCGCGGTGACCTCCCGCGTGCGACTGTCGACGGCCGTCGCGCTGCCCGTCGAGCACGACTGCATCACGCTGGCCAAGTCCATCGCGACTCTCGATCACCTGTCCGGCGGCCGGGTCTCGCTCGGCGTCGGATTCGGTTGGAACACCGACGAACTCAACGACCACAACGTTCCGCCCGGCCGGCGTCGCACCATGCTCCGGGAATACCTCGAAGCCATGCGGGCACTGTGGACGCAGGAAGAAGCCGAATACGACGGCGAGTTCGTGAAGTTCGGCCCGAGCTGGGCGTGGCCCAAGCCCGTGCAATCGCACATCCCCATTCTGGTCGGCGCGGCGGGCACCGAGAAGAACTTCAAGTGGATCGCCAAGAGCGCCGACGGCTGGATCACCACGCCACGCGACTTCGACATCGACACGCCCGTGAAGCTGCTGCAGGACACCTGGGCCGCCGCCGGGCGTGACGGCGCGCCGCAGATCGTGGCGCTCGACTTCAAGCCCGACCCCGACAAGCTCGCCCGCTGGGCCGAGCTCGGCGTCACCGAGGTGCTGTTCGGATTGCCGGACAAGTCCGTGGCCGAGGTCGGCGGCTACGTGGAGAGGCTCGCAGGCAAGCTCGCCGCGCTGGTCTAGGGCTCGAATTGGTGTACCGCACTCCGGATCGGCTGCCCTAACGTTGAGGCGTGACCGTTCCCCTGGAAGTCGACGTTCCGGCGCTGGAGGCGGTCGCCCGCCAGCTCGGCGGGCTCAGTGACCAGTTGACCAGTGGCGGCATCGCCCACGAGTGGGAGCCACCGGTCGCACAGCCGACCGGCCAGGCGACGGTCGGCGTCACGGCGGCCGCCAACCACGTCGTCGGAGAGGCTGCGGCGAAACTGTTGTCGATCGCCGACGACATCGCCAGGGCCGCGCGCTACTACGCCGCGAGGGACTCCGAAGAGGCGCACGAGATCGATACGACCATGCAGCCTCCGCGATAGCGATGGTCGAGACACCGACCCGATCGCGCATCGAGGGGTGGTCCAGCGGGCACCTCCAACAGGCCGCCATGGGCTGGCAGCGCCAAGCCGATCTCACCGAACAGCTCTACGGGCAGGCTCAGCACGCCGTCGATTCCGCTCCCTGGACCGGTGCGGCGGCGGATCGAGCCAGCGCCAAGCTATTCGAGAACCTCGTCAAGATCCGTGGCGCCCTCGACCTGCTGAAGAAGGCCGGGAAGATCGCCACGTCGGGGGCGGAGGCGATCTACGCCGCCAAGCGCGCCGCCGTCGCCGCGATCCAGGACGCCGTGAGCCAGTTCTTCGCGGTCAGCGAGGACCTCAGCGTGACGGACCGCATGCCGTGGTACTTCAGTGCGGCCCTCGCCTTGGTGCGCAAGATCGCCGCCGCACACTTCCAAGCCGACATCCGCGCCAAGGCCATGATGCTGGCCCTCACCGACGAGAACGTCGCCAATCAACTCGACGCCGTCGCGGCCAGCATGCAGGGCTTCGAACTGGAGGGCGGCAAGGGCGGACTACCCGCGGCGGGTGACCCGCAGATCGTCGGAGGCCCGGGACCACTCACGCGCGATGGCACTCAGGGCGACTTGAACGCCACGATTCCCGGCACCGGGATCGAGATCAGCGGCGACGGTCGAAGCGGCTATCCGACGCTCAACGGCGAACGGAATCCGTTGGAAATCCCCGGCAACCCACTCCCGACGCCCGAACATCCGAATCCGGACGCGCCGACAAGGCCGTTGCCCACCGGCACGATCGTCGGCCCCGACGGCAAGCAGTACGCGCTGTACAGCGAGGTTCCCTACCGCCTCCCCAACGGCGAACCGAATCCGGAATATGCGACCGCCGACACCACCGTGGTCGACATGAACGATCCGTCAAAGAGCATCGGTGTCTTGCCGGGCATCTCCCAGGCGAGCGGCGTCTACGACCCGAAGACCAACCGCATGATCGTCGTCGGAAACACCGGGCCGCATCCCGGCGACCGGACGAGAACGCTGTACATGTCCGAGCCGATCGACCCGGCCAACCCCAATGCCTGGATGCAGACGCTCAAACCCCAGGGCGAGATCCAGGGCCTGCCCGGCGACCGGGAGAATCAACTGGTGGCACTCAAGGGTGGCGGCTTCATGCTCGTTGGCTCGGACAACTTCGACCCCAAGGTCCCTGGCGACCAACCGATGGGCGCCATCACCGCGTTGACTCCCGAGGGACTGCTCAACGCACAGGCGACCCCGCTGTTCCCGCCCGGCCAGGGCACTTGGCCAGGCGGCGCCGCCCCTTACGGACCCACCGTGGTTGACACCGTGTACGACCCGGTGACGGGTAAGGAGACCGTCCAGCTGCGAGTGAGCACCTGGGAGGATCCGCCCGACTGGAACCACGAGGGCGACAAGCCGTACAACCCCAGGACATACCAGACCGAAGTCACCGTCCAGCACTAGCGTGAAAGAGTCTCGAAATGACCAGCTCCAAACGTCGGTCGACGATGCAGGTACTCGGAGTCTTGGCTTCGGCCGCAGTGCTTGCTGGTGTCCCCACTGCGCCTCCGGCGCACGCTCAGCCCCCTGGATTCCCCGACCTCAACGCGTTCACGGAAGCCCCTGCCAGCCAAGACTTCTCGCGTCCCGACCGGTCGGCCAACGGCTACGCGTTCTTCCGCACACCGGACGGGCTCAGCTGCATGGTCGGCAGCCTCGTCCGCTGCAGTGGCCCATTGCCCGGCTTGGCCGGAGCCGAGTACGGCGACTGCGCTTTCGTCCTGCAGTCATACGAAGACGCGCAACGTTCGGAACCGTTCAGATTCGAGAAGTCGACCGATGGTTGCTCACCGCCGACCGACGAGCTGCTCGCCGTCGGCCAGAAGGCAACGTTCGTATCCAACGACACGACCTTTTGCGCAGTGGGTGCGGGCCAGCTCACCGCCTGC
>NZ_JAVROT010000304.1:0-11840 GCF_032162605.1 Mycobacterium sp.
GTCGATACCGGTGATCGAGAACTTCGTGGGCGTCTCCACCGCGAACGTGATGCCCTCGGGCGCCTCGATCACGACGGGATGGCTGTAGCCGAGCGCGAACTCGAGGGAATTGCCCTTGAGCACGACGCGGTAACCAACGCCGAAGATCTCCATCTTCGTGGTGTAGCCCTCGGTGACACCGGTGATCAGGTTGGCGACCAGCGTGCGAGACAGCCCGTGTAGCGAGCGGTTGCGCCGCTCGTCATCCGGGCGGGTCACCACGATGGCGCCGTCGTCGCTGCGCTCGATCGAGATCGGCTCGGCCACATCGAGTGCAAGTGAGCCCTTGGGCCCCTTGACGGACACGTTCTGTCCGTCGATCGTTATGTCGACCCCGGTGGGAACCAGGACCGGCTGCTTTCCAATTCGCGACATGTCTACTCCCTCACCACACGTAAGCGAGGACTTCGCCGCCCACGCCTTGTCGTGCTGCCTGACGGTCGGTGAGCAGGCCAGATGACGTGGAGATGATCGCCACGCCGAGGCCACCGAGAACCCGGGGCAGATTGGTTGACCTCGCGTACACGCGCAGGCCGGGCTTGGACACCCGCTTCAGGCCTGCGATGCTGCGCTCACGGCTTGGGCCGTACTTCAGTTGCACCACCAGTGCCTTGCCAACCCGAGCATCCTCGGTGTGGAAGTCGGTGATGTAGCCCTGTTCCTTGAGGATCTCGGCGATGTGCACCTTGATCTTCGAGTGAGGCAGGGTCACCTCGTCGTGGTACGCCGAATTGGCGTTGCGCAGACGTGTCAAGAAGTCTGCGATCGGGTCCGTCATGGTCATGACAGCCAGCTCACCTTCCTCGCGGCGGTTCCCGCCGGGTTCAATACCCTTGGGGGCCTGCCGCGTGCTTTCCTTAGTTGGTCTGTTGGTTGGGGGTTACCAGCTGGACTTCTGGACACCGGGCAGCTCGCCGGCATGCGCCATCTCCCGCAAGCAGATTCGGCACAGGCCGAACTTGCGGAACACAGCGTGCGGACGTCCACACCTGTTGCAGCGCGTGTAGCCGCGAACCTTGAACTTCGGCTTCTTGTTGGCCTTTATGACCAGCGCCTTCTTTGCCATCTGCTCAGTTCTCCTTGAACGGGAAGCCCAGCGCACGCAGCAGCGCGCGGCCTTCGTCGTCAGTCGTCGCCGACGTGACGACGGTGATGTCCATGCCGCGAGGCCGGTCGATGCTGTCCACGTCGATCTCGTGGAACACCGACTGCTCGGTCAGGCCGAAGGTGAAGTTGCCACTGCCGTCGAACTGCTTGGGCGACAGACCACGGAAGTCGCGGATACGCGGGAGGCTGATCGAGACCAGGCGGTCCAGGAACTCCCACATGCGATCGCCGCGCAGCGTCACGCGGGCGCCGATCGGCATTCCCTCGCGCAGCTTGAACTGGGCGATCGACTTGCGCGCCTTGCGGATCTCCGGCTTCTGCCCGGTGATCAGCGCGAGGTCGTTGACTGCGCCGTTGATCAGCTTGGCGTCACGGGCGGCGTCACCGACACCCATGTTCACGACGACCTTCACCACGCCGGGGATCTGCATGACGTTGGCGTACTTGAACTGCTCGTTGAGCGCGCCCTTGATCTCATCGCGGTAGCGCTGCTTCAGACGCGGGAGCGTCTTCTCTGCGGTAGTCATCTCTAGATGTCCTTGCCGTTCTTCTTCGACACGCGGACCTTCTTGCCTGTCTCTTCGTCGAAGCGGTAGCCGATGCGGGTGGGGTTGCCGTCGGAGTCGACGACCATCACGTTCGAGACGTGGATCGGAGCCTCCTGCGTGACGATGCCGCCCGAGGACGCACCGCGCTCGTTCTGCGAGACGGCGGTGTGCTTCTTGATCCGGTTGACACCCTGGACCAGGACCTTCTCGCGGGTCGGGAAGGCCTGCAGGACCTTGCCCTTGGCGCCCTTGTCCTTACCGGAGATCACCAGCACGGTGTCACCCTTGTGCACCTTCATTTACAGCACCTCCGGGGCCAACGAAACGATCTTCATGAAGCGCTTCTCGCGAAGCTCGCGACCGACAGGCCCGAAGATGCGCGTGCCGCGCGGGTCGTTGTCGGGCTTGATGATGACGGCGGCATTCTCGTCGAACTTGATGTAGCTGCCGTCAGCGCGGCGGCGCTCCTTGACGGTGCGGACGATGACGGCCTTGACGACCTCGCCCTTCTTGACGTTGCCGCCCGGGATTGCGTCCTTGACGGTCGCCACGATGACATCGCCGATGCCGGCGTATCGCCGACCCGAGCCACCGAGCACCCGGATGCACAAGATTTCCTTGGCGCCCGTGTTGTCGGCGATCTTCAGCCGCGACTCCTGCTGAATCACTAGATCTCCTCGAATTGAGTGCACGTGCGAACAGCCTCGACAGAATCAAGGACGGCTCGACGTACGCGGTCTTCGTCACCTAAGGGCACGCAGGGCTGGCTTCCCGATGAGCGCTTGCGCGAAGAGCTACATCCGAGCGGTCAGCCGAGGTCTGCCCAAGGCAACCCCTACATAGTAGGTGAGCACGTGCGATGCGCCAAATCGCGTCGGGTCTGCTGGCTTGGCCGGATCGCGATGCCGCCGGAAGTCAGCCTCTCACGGGATCGTGATGGCGAAATCCGCCGTCAGCACCGCCGTCGCGGCGTTGAAGGCCGACGTTCCGCTGGGCGCGGCAGCATGGATCGTCACCAGGTAGTTCTTCGTATTCGTCCAGATGTGCGCGACGCGGTCCTCGAAGGTCTCGTTGCCCTGGGCCCCACCGGAGAGCAGACCCATCAGGCGTTGCCCGCTGTAGCCGCAGCTCTCGGCGGGCAGCACGCTGACGCTGCTGATCGGGGCCGACGCCGTGATGTCGTCGGCGTACTTCTCGAAGGCGGCGGCAGGGTCGAGGTCGGTTCTGGTGATGCCGACGTCGCCGGACGTGCCGTCCGGTCCGGTCAGCGACACACCCGCGGGCGTTGGCGCCGCGCTCCATCCGGCGGGCAGCGCAACGACGATCCTCGGCGCGGCGGGGTCACCGATCAGCACGGGGGTTGCCGTGCCAGCCGCCGGCGGCGGCAGACACAACAGGGCATTCGGAGGAACCGTCTCCCGCATGGTGGGTGCGACGCCCATCGTCGACAGCCCGGTCGGGGGCTGAGCGCTCGTCGCCGTGGGTGCCGCGGTGCCTGTCTCGGTGGCCGTCGCCGTCGCTTCACCGGTCGGTCCTGCGATTGGGTGACCGTCGCTGGTCTTCGCGCACCCGCTCACCGCGCCGACGGCGACCAGTGCCGAAAGTAGCCATCGGACCCCACGTTCGTGGCGTGTCATCGGCACAGTATGGGCCGCGGACGGCCCGCGCGGACGGGCTTCGAATCACACGTCGGCCACGCACCGGAACCCGATGTGGGTCGTCGCACTGTCCTGTGATTGCGACGACCGGGCGGCCGGTCGGTAGCGGTGGCAGTACTCCGGCGCGCAGAGGTGCGAGCCGCCCTTCAGTGTCTGGTTGACGCTCGGATCCGGTTCCCGCACGGGCGTGCAGCAGCCCTCGGACGTGCTCGGCTGCCGGTCCTGATCCCCCGGTCGCTCCGCTCCTGCCCGCCGGTCCTGATCCCCCGGTCGCTCCGCTCCTGCCCGCCGGTGCCCCATCGAATACCTCGTCGACGTCCACTCCCACACATTGCCGATCATGTCGACGAGCCCGAAGGCGTTCGGCGGGAAGGCGCCGACCGGGGACGTGCCGAACCAACCCATGGCGCCGTTGTTGCGATAGGGGAACCGACCCTGCCACGTATTCGCCATCAGGTCACCGCCGGGCGCCGCCTCGTCACCCCACGCGTAGGTCGTGGTTGCGCCGCCACGCGCGGCGTACTCCCACTCGGCTTCGGTGGGCAGGCGCCGTCCCGCCCACTTCGCGTACGCCAAGGCGTCGACGTACGAAACCTGCACGACCGGATGATTGAGACGGTCGTCGACCGCGCTGCCCGGACCGAACGGCTGCCGCCACGACGCATGGGGCGCCCAGTCCCACCACTGTCGCCAATCCCGCAGATCGACGGGCCCCGCGGTCGGTCGGAAGACCAGCGCGCCGGGCCCGAGGTCTGCCCCCGCGACCCCGGGGTACAGCGCAGGATCGAGCGGGCGTTCGGCCACCGTCACGTATCCGGTGTCCTCGACGAATCGAGAGAACTGGGCGTTGGTCACGGGATGCCGCTCGACGGCGAATGCGGGCACCGTCACCGTGTGGGCAGGAGCTTCCTCCGGATAGAAGGCCGTCGACCCCATCCGGAAGTCCCCGCCAGCAAGCCCGACCAGTTCCGTCAGCA
This sequence comes from Mycobacterium sp., assembly GCF_032162605.1. Classification (GTDB taxonomy): domain Bacteria; phylum Actinomycetota; class Actinomycetes; order Mycobacteriales; family Mycobacteriaceae; genus Mycobacterium. The sequence goes on from NZ_JAVROT010000304.1 coordinate 4,330, forward strand.
CGCCATTCACGGTAGGCGCTGTGTCATCAGTCCTTGGAGAATGCCTGCGCCAGCTCCCGTGCTGCGTCCCGGTACGGGGTGCCCGAGATGTCCACGACCACCTTCTCGATGGTGCCACCCGTGAAGGCGTACGGCGCTGCGTAGGCGCTGGAGATCGCCTGCCCCGAGTTGCGTCCCACCGCGATTCCTCCACCGGCGAGCCCAAAGGTGCCGGGATGCGCGCGCACTCCCGACAGCGTCGCGACCGTGTCGCCGTCGATGTGCAGCGACACGTCGCCGAGCGGTGTATGACTGCCCTCGACGGTTCCGGTCTTCTCGTAGCGGACTCCGAAGACGTGATCGCCCAACGGAATCGGATCGGGCGCCGACACCCGCTGCTCGTCCTCACCCATGAAGTTGTAGATGTACTGCAGGCGGCCGCCCTGAACGAACAACACGTGCCCGCCGTGCCCGGCGCCCTGCTTGAAGAGCACCCCTTGGGCGCCAGCCGAGTCGACGGCGAGCTCGGCGAGGATCGAGAAGGACTGTCCCCGGATCTCGACCGCCGCGCCGATGCCGACCTCCGCGGTGCCCGGGTAGTACGTGAACGTCTTCCTTTCAGCGGACAGATAGGGCCGCCACCGCGTCAAGGTCTCCAGCAGGTTGAGATCGGCCAGCGGAAGTCCGTTGTACTTCGCCGCTTCGCTGAACCAGAGCGCCTTGAGTTCCTCCAGCTTCTCCGGTCGTTCGGCCGCCAGGTCGTGACACTGGCTGCGGTCCGCTTCGATGCGGAAGAGCTCCCAGCGATCGTCGTCGAAGTGCGACCAGCCTGCGGGACTCGCCGCGTGGACAGTGTTCGCGAACCAGCCGTCGTGCCAGATCCCACGCGTGCCGAGCATCGCGTAGAACTGCGTGTCCTTTCCAGTGTCGGCAGACGAATCAGCAAGGGCCGCCTTGAAGCTGACCCCGTCCAGAGGCTTCTGTGCGATTCCCCCGACCTCGTCGGGAGGGGTGATCCCCAACAGGTCGTAGATGGTCGGCGTGACGTCGCAGACGTTCACGTAGTTGTCGCGAACCTCGCCGTGGGCGTCGATCCCGTTGGGCCACGAGATGATTGCCGTATCGGCGATGCCGCCTTCGTGTGAGGCGTAGCGCTTGAACAGCTTGTAAGGCGTGTTGAACGCCATGGCCCACCCGATCGGGTAGTGGTTGTAGGTCTCGGGCCCACCGAGTTGGTCGTAGAACCGCAGACTCTCTTCCACGGTGTCGATGTAGCCGTTGAAGAACTTCACCTCGTTGACCGAACCATTGGGGCCGCCTTCACCACTGGCGCCGTTGTCGGAGATGACCACGATGACGGTGTTGTCCAGTTGGCCGGACTCCTCGAGGTAGTCCAGGATGCGGCCGATCTGGGCGTCGGTGTAGGACAGGAAGCCGGCGAACACCTCGGCCATCCGGCTGAACAGGCGCTTCTCCTCGTCGTCGAGCGTGGTCCACGGCCGCACGGTGTCCTGATAGGGCCAGGTCTCGCCGCTCGGTCCCGTCACGTCGAGATACGGGTTGACGGGCGACAATTCGGTGTCCTGCGGCACGATGCCGAGTTCCTTCTGGTTCTCGAGGACGATCTCGCGATAAGCCTCGTAGCCCATGTCGAAGCGCCCGGCGTACTTGTCGGCCCATTCCTTGAAGACGTGGTGCGGGGCGTGGCCTGCCCCGGGGCAGAGATAGTTGAACCAAGGCTTGTCCGGCGCGATCACCTTCGCGTCGCGGATGAATTCGATGGTCTTGTCGGCCAGGTCCTTCGACAGGTGGTAGCCGTCCTCCGGGGTGCCTGGAGGGGCGACGGGATGGTTGTCGTAGACGAGTTCCGGATACCACTGGTCGGTTTCCCCGCCCATGAAGCCGTAGAACCGCTCGAAGCCACGACTCAGCGGCCAATGTCGTTTGGTGGCCGCAAGATTGGACTCCTCGAGCGGGGTGAGGTGCCACTTGCCCACGCAGTAGGTGTTGTAACCCTGCTCGGCGAGCACCTCCGAGAGCAGCGCGGTGTCGTTCGGGATGCGACCGTTGCAGTTCGGGAATCCGTCGGTGAACTCCTCGATGGTGGCCATTCCCACCGTTGTGGCGTTGCGCCCGGTGAGCAGCGAGGCCCTGGTCGGCGAGCACAGCGCCGTGGTGTGAAACTGAGTCAGACGCACTCCGCGTTCGGCAATGCGGCTCATGGCGGGCATCTCGACCAGGCCGCCGAAGCAGTCCCACGTTGCGATGCCCGTGTCGTCCCAGACGAGGTAGAGCACGTTGGGCGCGTCCGGCGGGGCCGTCGGTGCGGCGTACGGCCCCCAGTCCGGCTCGGAATCGCGGATGTCGAGCTCGATCCTGCCGTTGAATTCGCGCATCTTTCCCGTCGCTTCGCTCGCCCCAGTCGTCATCGCATCCCGTCCAAGGTCGGTGAATCGCCGCATCCTCGGCGACCGCCCGGAGGTTACACCCGCAACGTATTCGGAGGCTGAGGAATTGACGATGCCGGCATTTCGGACTGGCGGTTCAACCACCACTGCACCGCGAGCAGCGGAACCGTCCAGCCGAGCCAACCGGACAGACCGGCCACCAACCAGATGAAGTGTTCTTCGTCGCCACCAAAGACGCTGTCCCGCAGGGGTTGCAGGGTCAGGTAGAAAATCGGGTTCCAGATCCGGTTGGTGATGATGGAGAACGCGAGTGTCACGCTGCGGAGCATGTGCCGCCGATGGCTGGCGATGTCGCGCCGGCGCGCGGCCAGGTACCCGTTGACGGTGAACCACAGCCACAACGCGCCCAGCGCCACGCTGCCCACGGCGAGGACGGGACCGAACGGTGTCGCGGCGCCGATGACCATGCCGCTCGGCGCCGCGGGTAGTGCCGCGGCGACGTACACCCTGCCCATCCCGCGATGCAGCCGCGGCCACCGGCCCCGCAACCCCGGCCAGATCTGAACCAGCGCCGCCATCATGGCCACACTGGCCAGCGCCACGTGGACGACCAACAGCGGATAGTGCATACCGAAGGTCGCAGGCACCCGCGATCGCGCGGGGTCGATGGTCAGATAGGGCGGCAGCGAGAGAACCAGGAACACGGCGACCACGACGACCAACAGCACGGAACAGCGGCGTGCGTATGTCATACGCATGAGCGTACGGCATACGCATGAGCGGCGTGATCGATTAGGCTCAGACCCACATGACCAGTGATGAAACCGACGAGCCGCCGATCCCCCGCGCGCTCGATCTGCTGTGGCGAGGTCCGCGTCCCTCCCGCCGGGCGGGCGGGTTGACGCGCGAGCGGATCGTCGCCGCGGCAATCGATCTGGCCGATTCCGATGGCCTCGGCGCCCTCTCGATGGCCCGCCTCGCGGAGCGACTTGGGTGCGGGACAATGTCGCTCTACCGCCATGTCGCCAACAAGGACGAGTTGGTGGTGTTCATGCTCTCCCAGGCACCGGCACCGCCGCCCGCGGGGTCGTCGGATGGCGTGAACTGGCGTGGCATCCTCACGGATTGGGCGGACGGCCTGTGGGGCGTGTACCACCGCCATCCCTGGGTGCTGCAAACCGCGTCAGTGGGCCCTCCCGCCGACCCCGGCCAGCTGTCGTGGCTGAACGCCGGACTGGCCGCGCTCGGCGGCACGTCACTCACCGAGCGCGACAAGTTCGGCGCTGTCATGGCCGTGCTGCACTTCGTGCGCGGTGCCGCGGCTCTGGCCATCGGGGCCGGCGCCATGCCGGATCACGGCTATCCCGATCTGCTCAAACGACTGGTCGACCGGACGAGGTTCACCGCGCTGTCCGCTGCCCTCGATGCGGGGGTGTTCGACGATGCCAACAGGAATCCACTGGCCGAATTCCATACCGGCCTAGAACAGTTGCTCGACGGCATCGAGGTGAAGGTCGCAGCGCGTCGCTGACGGACACGACTACGTGGAGCGGCCCTCGGCGGCCCGTGACGAGTGACGTCGTGCGACGTCCGGTCGTGATTGTTGGTCGCGCCGTCGGGCATTCGACGATCCGACGTGCCGGCCCTCCGGTGGATGCGTCGCCGACGATTCGCCTTCGTCTCGTACATGGCCGAATCCGCACCGTCGCCGCGCCCAGAGTCATTGGTTCGGAGAGGCTGCGTTCCAGTCGGCTGACGAAGTCGGCCAGCTCCGAGCCCCCACGTCACCGGCCACGAGTGTGCCGAACTCGTCTCCCCCGAGCCGGCGAGACACTTGCGGAAATTGATCTCTGCGTACAAAACCGGACCAACGACCGAGCTCGCCCACGCCCGTCAGCAACGTCCCTACAAGTTCCGGCGCGCGACCGCCAAATATCCCGACAAGCGCGAAAGCCCCCGATGCCGTTGGGCATTCGGGGGCTTTCGAATGAAGTGCGAAGTGCTACTTCGCCTTTTCGAGGATCTCGACGAGGCGCCAGCGCTTGGTCGCCGAGAGCGGCCGCGTCTCCATCAGCGACACGCGGTCGCCGATACCGGCGTCGCCCTGCTCGTCGTGCGCCTTGACCTTCGTGGTGGTCCGAATGATCTTGCCGTAGAGCGGGTGCTTGGTGCGCTCTTCGAGTTCGACCACGATGGTCTTCTGCATCTTGTCGCTCACCACGTAGCCGATGCGCGTCTTGCGACGTCCACGCGGCTTCTCGGTACGCGGGGTGTGCGCGGGTCCGGCCTGCTTCGAAGCTGCAGTCGTGCCCTCAGTCGTCTTCTCTGCCATTACGAATCCTCACCAACGGGTCCGGATGCCAGACCCAACTCACGTTCACGAAGCACGGTGTACACGCGTGCAATCTCCTGCCGCACGACGCGCAGCCGACGGTTGTTGGCCAGCTGGCCGGTCGCCGTCTGGAAGCGAAGGTTGAACAGCTCTTCCTTCGACTCGCGCAGCCGGGACGTCAGCTCGTCCTCGGTCAGCTCGCGCAGTTCGCCAGGCGAAGTTCCCACTGCCATCAGAACTGCTCCTCTCTGGTAACGATGCGTGCCTTGATCGGCAGCTTGTGGATCGCGCGGGTCAGCGCTTCCTTCGCGATCTTCTCATCGGGGTAACTGATCTCGAAGAGCACGCGCCCGGGCTTGACGTTGGCCACCCACCATTCAGGCGAACCCTTGCCGGAACCCATGCGGGTCTCTGCGGGCTTCTTGGTCAGCGGGCGGTCAGGGAAGATGTTGATCCAGACCTTGCCGCCACGCTTGATGTGCCGGTTGATGGCGATACGAGCGGACTCGATCTGCCGGTTTGTCACGTAGGCGTGCTCCAGTGCCTGGATGCCGTAGTCACCGAAGCTCACCGAGGTGCCGCCGCTGGCAATACCACGCTGTCTCGGGTGGTGCTGCTTACGGTGCTTTACCTTGCGGGGAATCAACATGGTTTAGCTCCCTGAATCCTGCGTAGTGCTCTCAGTCTCCACCGAAGCCGGAGCGGCTTCGACGGCGGCGGACGTGTCAGCGGCGGACGTGTCGGCGCCGGACGTGTCGGCGGCTGGCGCCTCTTCGCTGGCAGCACGGCCGGCCTCGGTGCTCGTCGCCGTGGTGCCCGACGCGCCACTGCGGCGCGGGCGGGTGCCCGTGGGACGGTCGCGGCGCGGACGCTCTGCACCTGCGGCGGCGGGGGCGGCGAGCTCGCGCTTGCCACCGACGACGTCACCCTTGTAGATCCAGACCTTCACACCGATGCGGCCGAACGTGGTCTTGGCCTCGTATAGCCCGTAATCGATGTCGGCGCGCAGCGTGTGCAGCGGCACCCGGCCCTCGCGGTAGAACTCCGAGCGGCTCATCTCGGCGCCGCCGAGGCGACCCGAGCACTGCACCCGGATGCCCTTGACGTTCGGCTGACGCATGGCCGACTGGATCGCCTTGCGCATGGCGCGACGGAATGCGACGCGGTTGCTCAGCTGTTCGGCTACACCCTGGGCTACCAGCTGTGCCACCGACTCGGGGCTCTTCACCTCGAGGATGTTGAGCTGAACCTGCTTGCCGGTCAGCTTCTCCAACGTGCCGCGGATGCTGTCGGCTGCCGCGCCCCGGCGGCCGATGACGATGCCCGGCCGCGCAGTGTGGATGTCGACGCGGACCCGGTCACGGGTGCGCTCGATCTCCACCTTGGCGACACCGGCGCGCTCCAGCTCGACGTTGCGTTCACCGGGGATGACGAACGGCGCGAAGAGCCGACGACGGATTGCGACGTCTTCCTTCACGTACTCCGAGTACTGCTTGTCGGCGTACCAGCGTGACTTCCAGTCGGTCGTGATGCCGAGGCGGAAGCCGTGGGGATTGATCTTCTGGCCCACTACTCCGAGCCTCCCTTCGAATCAGAAGCCTCAGAGGCCTTCTCGGGTGCCGCCTTCTCGGCGGGCACCTTCGTGGCACTACTGGATGTCGCCGCCGGAGCGGCTCCGGAAGCCTTCTTGGTAGGAGCAGTGGCGGCTGCCTTGCTGCCCTGGGCGCGACGCGCCCTGGTGGACGAGGCCGAGGAAGAAGAACCCTTGGCGCCTCCATCCCGCACGGGACGGCTTTCGACGATCACCGTGATGTGGCTGGTGCGCTTGCGGATTCGGAACGCACGCCCCTGGGCGCGCGGCCGGATGCGCTTGGCGGTCGGGCCTTCGTCGGCGTACACCGAGGCGACCACGAGCGTTGCGGGATCCAGTCCGTCGTTGTTCTGTGCGTTTGCCGCCGCGCTGGCGATGACCTTGGCGACCGGCTCGCTGGCGGCCTGCGGGGCCCAGCGGAGGATGTCGAGCGCCTCGGTCACCGTCTTGCCGCGCACCAGGTCGATCACCCGGCGCGCCTTGGACGCCGAGACGCGCACGAAGCGCGCCTTGGCAACCGCGGACGGATACTCAGTGGTTGCAGTGGTCATCGCCGCTTGGCCTTCCGATCATCCTTGATGTGACCCTTGAACGTGCGGGTCGGCGCGAACTCGCCCAACTTGTGGCCGACCATGGCCTCCGACACGAACACCGGCACGTGCTTGCGGCCGTCGTGGACGGCGAAGGTGTGTCCGATGAAGTCGGGGATGATCGTCGACCGACGCGACCAGGTCTTGATGACCTGCTTGGTGTTCTTCTCGTTCTGCACGTCGACCTTCTTCAAGAGATGGTCGTCGACGAACGGGCCCTTCTTCAGGCTGCGTGGCATCGCTGGATACTCCTAGCGCTTGTTCTTGCCGGTGCGACGGCGTCGGACGATGAGCTTGTCGCTCGGCTTGTTCTTGCGGGTGCGGCCCTCGGGCTTGCCCCACGGGCTGACCGGGTGACGGCCACCAGAGGTCTTGCCCTCGCCACCGCCGTGCGGGTGGTCGACCGGGTTCATCACGACACCACGGACGGTCGGGCGCTTGCCCTTCCAGCGCATCCGGCCGGCCTTGCCCCAGTTGATGTTCCCCTGCTCGGCGTTGCCGACCTCGCCGACGGTGGCGCGGCAGCGCACGTCGACGCGGCGGATCTCACCACTGGGCATGCGCAGCGTGGCGTAGGTGCCTTCCTTGCCGAGCAGCTGGATGCTGACACC